>DATGDN010000297.1:0-2666 GCA_035310865.1 Pseudolabrys sp.
GCGGAAGGCACGACCCTAGCCCGGTCATTCCGGACCCGGAATCCACAAATAAGGATTGTGCTTGTATCTGGAGTCCGGTTTAGGAATGACCGGGTAAATTTTTGGCATGACCAGCACGCACTCCGCTCACCCCCGCGAAAGCGGGGGTCCAGGGCAATACGCTCTGACTCATTCATTGTGGCCCTGGGTCCCCGCTTTCGCGCGGACGCGCGGTGCAAGGTGGTGGGCATGACAGCACAACGGCCGGCGGTTATAACGCATGGCATCGTGTGACGGGAGGCAACCGGCGTGGCGTCTTTCACCTACCGCAGGCAGTTGACGATCGAATGGGGCCAGTGCGATCCGGCCGGCATCGTGTTCAACAGCCGCTTCTTCGAGATCTTCGACGCCAGCACCTGGCATATGTTCGAGGCCGTTCTCGGGGTAAAGCCGCACGAGCTCGCGGGCGCCTTCGGCATCGTTGGCATTCCGCTGGTCGACGCACGCGCCAATTTCACGAAACCCATCAAATTCGGCGACGTGGTCGAGATGACCTCGCGCGTGAGTGAATTCCGCCGCTCGAGCTTCGACATCGAGCATCTGCTCTCGGTCGGCGGCGAGCTGGCGGTCGAGGGCGGCGAAACCCGCGTGTGGGCATCCCGCAGCAACGATGACCCCGAAAAGATCGGCGGTATTGCGATCCCGCCCGAGGTCATCGCGAAGTTCGAGCGCGCCTAATCGTCCTAGCCATTCCCGGGAATTGGCTTGTGGAACCTCTTCGGCAATGTCCGCGGCGCAGGTAATATCAGCACCTAAACAAGCAAAGCGTGCTCGCGAAGGCGCGCGTCCAGGGGAAGAAACACTTGGCCCGGCTGCTGTCATGCAGGCTGAACGGGCGCGACCGCTCCGATGCGGTCGCCGACAACATCCTGTTGCTCGACTACCTGCGTGAAAAAGCCGGTCTCACCGGCACCAAGACCGGCTGCGACGGCGGCGAGTGCGGCGCCTGCACCGTGCTGATCGACGACAAGCCGACGCTCTCATGCCTCACCCTCGCCCCGACCGTGCAGGGCAAGCGCGTCGACACCATCGAGTCGCTGGGCCGCGACGGGCAATTGTCCGCCGTGCAGCGCGGCTTCCACGAAAAACTCGGCTCGCAATGCGGCTACTGCACGCCGGGCTTCATCATGGCCTCGGCGGGACTGCTGCGGCGGAATCCCGACCCAAGCGACGCTGAAATTCTGGACGCGCTCGGCAGCAACATCTGCCGCTGCACGGGTTACGTGAAGATCATCGAGGCAGTGAAGTACGCGGTCGCGCTCGGCAAGCAGGGAGTGGCGCCGTGAGGGGAACGAACCCACGCGCAACGCACTCAGACGTCATGCGCGGGCATAGCCGTTCGAAGAACGGCGTGCTTTCGCACGCCTATGACCCGCGCATCTATGATGACGCGCAGCGTGAAGAATCCTTACAGTTGTACTTGGGGCGCTGCCTCATGGATGGCCGGGTCAAGCCCGGCCATGACGGAGGTGAGGCTCTACGTACAAGTATGCGTGGAATGATCCCATGAACAAGCCCGTCCCCGCGCGCAATATCGGCGGCTACATCCCGATGATCGACGGGCCGGAGAAAGTCTCCGGCCGCGCGAAATACACCGCTGACATTGTGGCGCCGGGCCAGCTTGCAGGGCGCATCTACCGCAGCCCCTACTCGCACGCCAAGATCGTCGGCGTTGATGTGTCGGAGGCGTTGAAAGTCCCCGGCGTCGTCGCGGTTGTCACCGGCGCCGACTGCGACAAGGGCTTTGGCGTGCTGCCGATCGCGCGCACGGAATATCCGCTGGCGCGCGACAAGGTGCGCTATCGTGGCGAGCCGGTCGCCGCGGTTGCCGCGCTCGACGATACCGCCGCGCGCGAAGCGCTCCGCCGCATCAAATTCAAGGTGAAGGAACTGCCGGCCTACTACACCGCGAAGGACGCGCTCGCGCCCGGCGCCGCGCTCCTGCACGAGAAGAAGCCCGGCAATCTCGAGCGCGACTTGCTGTTCGAGCTGGGCAGCGTCGCGCAGGGCTTTGCCGAGGCCAATCTCGTGCGCGAGGGCAGCTACAACTGCGCCGAGGTCTGCCAGAACCAGATGGAAATGCACGCGGCGGTGGCCGAATACGACGCCGTGCGCGACCGCATGACCGTGCATGCCTCGACGCAGGTGCCCTACTACGTGCACCTGATGCTGTCGCAGATCCTCGGCATGGACATGTCGCGCATCCGCGTGATCAAGCCGCATGTCGGCGGCGGCTTCGGCTGCCGCACCGAGACGCTCAACATCGAGCTGATCGCAGCCCTGCTCGCGCGCAAGGCCAACGCCACCGTACGCATGGTGACGACCCGCGAGGAGACCTTCATCACCCATCGCGGCCGGCCCGAGACCGACATCAAGCTGAAGATCGGCATGCGCAAGGATGGCCGCATCACCGTGGTCGAGTGCGACTGCGACCAGCGCGGCGGCGCGCATTCCGGCTACGGCGTGGTGACGATCCTCTATGCCGGCTCGATGCTCTACGCCATCTACGACCTGCACAACGTGAAATACACCGGCCGCCGCGCGCTCACCAACACGCCGCCCTGCGGCGCCTTCCGCGGCCATGGCACCGTCGACATCCGCTTCGCCTTCGAGGCCCTGGTCGATGA
>DATGDN010000298.1:0-2485 GCA_035310865.1 Pseudolabrys sp.
TCATCATGGATGCGCGGGTCAAGCCCGCGCATGACGCCGAACTTGTGTGGGAAAAGGTGCGCACGAAATTCGGTCCATTTCCAGGGTCGGTTCGCACCCCGAAAACGGTCCATTTTCGGAACTCGCTGGGTGGCAGTAACATATTGAATAAAATAGAGATATTAGCCGGTATAGGCGCTTATTTCGGGTGACAAAGCGGGTATGAATCAGCTAGAAAAATCGCAACAAAAACTCCACGCAGGACGCGGTCTTGGCCGACACCGAACCTCCCAAATCGGGGGACGCAACCCCTTCCGATGTGCGCCCGGTTTCAATCACCGAGGAGATGAAGCGCAGCTATCTCGATTACGCCATGAGCGTAATCGTGTCGCGTGCGCTGCCGGACGTGCGCGACGGCCTCAAGCCGGTGCACCGGCGCATTCTCCACTCGATGCACGAGCAGGGCCACACGCCCGACAAGAAATACGTCAAATCGGCGCGCGTGGTCGGCGACGTGATGGGCAAATATCACCCGCACGGCGATCAGGCGATCTACGACGCACTGGTGCGCATGGCGCAGGACTTCTCCATGCGCCTGATGCTGATCGACGGGCAGGGCAATTTCGGCTCGGTCGACGGCGATCCGCCGGCGGCCATGCGCTACACCGAATGCCGGCTGGCGCAGCCGGCGATGGCGCTGCTCGACGACATCGACAAGGACACCGTCGACTTCCAGGACAACTATGACGGCAACGAGAAAGAACCGGTGGTGCTGCCGGCGCGCTTCCCGAATTTGCTGGTTAACGGCGCCGGCGGCATCGCGGTCGGCATGGCGACCAATATTCCGCCTCACAATCTCGGCGAAGTCATCGACGCCTGCACGGCGCTCATCGACAATCCGGCACTCACCATCGACGATCTGATCAAGATCGTGCCCGGCCCGGATTTTCCTACCGGCGGCATCATTCTCGGCCGCGATGGCATCCGCTCCGCCTACAAGGAAGGCCGCGGCTCCATCGTGATGCGCGGCAAGGTCGAGACAGAGACGATCCGCAAGGAGCACGAAGCCTTCATCATCACGGAAATCCCGTATCAGGTGAACAAGGCGTCGATGGTCGAGCGCATCGCCGAGCTGGTGCGCGAGAAAAAGATCGACGGCGTCGCCGACCTGCGCGACGAGAGCGACCGCCAGGGCTATCGCGTGGTGGTCGAGCTCAAGCGCGAGGCCGTGCCCGACGTCGTGCTCAATCAGCTCTATCGTTTCACGCCGCTGCAATCCTCGTTCGGCTGCAACGTGGTGGCGCTCGACGGCGGCCGCCCGCTTGTGATGACGCTGAAGGACCTGCTCACGGCCTTCGTTGCGTTCCGCGAGGAGGTCGTCTCCCGCCGCACCAAGCATCTGCTCGGCAAGGCGCGCGACCGCGCCCATGTCCTGGTCGGCCTTGCCATCGCGGTCGCCAATATCGACGAGTTCATCAAGCTCATACGGGCCTCCAAAAATCCCGAGGAGGCGCGCGAGGCCCTGATGAAGCGCGACTGGCCGGCCAAGGACATGGCGGCAATGGTGACGCTGATCGACGATCCGCGGCACAAGGTCTCCGCGAAGAATACCACCAAGCTCTCTGCCGAGCAGGCCAGAGCCATCCTCGACTTGCGCCTGCAGCGGCTGACCGCGCTCGGCCGCGACGAGATCAAGCAGGAGCTCGACAAGCTCAAGACTGAAATCGCGGACTATCTCGAAATCCTGCGCTCGCGAGCGCGCATCCAGACGATCATCAAGAACGAGATGGCCGCGGTGAAGAAGCAGTTCGCCACGCCGCGCCGCACGGTGATCGCGGAAGCGACCGGCCACGTGGAAGAGGAAGATCTCATCACCCGCGAGGAGATGGTCGTCACCGTCTCGCACCAGGGCTACATCAAGCGGGTGCCGCTCTCGACCTATCGCGCGCAGCGCCGCGGCGGCAAGGGTCGTGGCGGCATGCAGGTGCGCGAGGAAGATTTTGTCTCGCGGCTGTTCGTGGCCTCCACACACGCGCCGGTCCTGTATTTCTCGTCGCGCGGCAAGGTTTACAAGGAGAAAGTCTGGCGGCTGCCGATCGCGGCGCCGCAGGCGCGCGGCAAGGCGCTCATCAATATCCTGCCGCTGCAGCAGGGCGAAACCATCACCACCATCATGCCGCTGCCCGAGGACGAGGCGACGTGGGCCAACCTCGACGTGATGTTCGCGACCACCAGCGGAACCATCCGCCGCAACAAGCTGTCGGATTTTGTCGACGTGCGTCCGTCCGGCATCATCGCGATGAAGCTCGAGGAGGGCGAGGCGATCGTCGACGTGCAGATCTGCACCGAAAAGGACGACGTGCTGCTCACCGCCAATGGCGGCCAGTGCATCCGTTTCGCGGTGCCGGAGGTGCGCGTGTTCCAGGGCCGCACCTCGCGCGGCGTGCGCGGCATTACGCTCGCCGAGAAGGATCACGTCATCTCGCTGTCGATCCGCAGCCACGTC
>DATGDN010000299.1:0-12031 GCA_035310865.1 Pseudolabrys sp.
CTCTCGACCAGCACTTTCGCCGCAGTTTGCCGGCTAAATTCTTCTGCCAATGGTAAATTCTCGCTTTTTCATGCGCCTGCGGCAACTATTAAAGTTGCAGCAGCCGCTGCTGCCCCTAAGGTCAACAATGCGGGACTCGCAGCCAAAATCGGCGTATCCGAGCCGGCGCAACGGCTGCTTACAAACGTTGCTCCGAGCCTCGCCACCGCCTAATTAGCTTGATTGAGGAACTCGTCCGGGACAGGCCGGTTTCGTTCAAGAGCCTGTTTATTCCGTAGTCATCGTTTGTGGACCGAGGAGGATATGATGTCGTTCAAGCTGCCCGACCTGCCATATGCCCATGACGCGCTCGCGCCCTACATGTCGCGCGAAACGCTCGAATACCATCACGACAAGCATCACAAGGCCTACGTCGATAACGGCAACAAACTTCTGGAAGGCAGCGGGCTGGAAGGCAAATCACTCGAGGACGTGGTGAAGGGATCGTTCGGCAAGAACGCCGGTCTCTTCAACAATGCCGGTCAGCACTATAACCACACGCACTTTTGGAAGTGGATGAAGCCGAATGGCGGCGGTGACAAAATCCCGGGAAAACTCAAAGCCAAAATCGACAGCGACCTCAGCGGCGTTGCGAAGATGAAGGAGGATTTTACGCAAGCCGGTGTGACCCAGTTTGGATCCGGCTGGGCCTGGCTCGCGGTCAAGGACGGAAAGCTGATCATCAGCAAGACACCGAACGGCGAAAATCCGCTGGTTCACGGAGCGACGCCAATTCTCGGCTGCGATGTATGGGAACATTCCTATTATATCGACTACCGCAATCGTCGGCCCGATTATCTCAAAGCGTTTCTGGACCACCTGGTGAACTGGGAGCACGTAGAAGAAATGTTCGTCGCGGCGACCAAGTAGCCTAGGCGCAGAGGACCGAGCTTCGCAAGATTCTGCAGAAACATCCGCTCGTCGGTCGGCGAATTTATTCGCCGACCGAATCGCACTGTTTGTTTTGGCCGCTGTTGCTATCGTCGCGGCGGCAACTTTTAGCGATTACGGCCTTGGATGGGACGATTACACCCATTCCGAATATGGCGAATTGCTTCTCGCGTTTTACGGCTCGGGCTTCTCGGACCAGCGCGCACTCTCATTCGTCAATCTCTACAAATATGGTGGCGGCTTCGATATGGCAGCGGCGCTGGCCGCGAAGGTGCTGCCATTCGGGTTGTTCGAAACACGGCGGCTCGTTGGCGCGGCGGCTGGGATTGTCGGCCTGATCGCGACCTGGCGCATTGGCCGGCGCATCGGTGGGCCGGTGGCCGGGCTTATTGCCCTCGTGCTGCTCGTGGCATGTCCGCTTTACTACGGTCACATGTTCATGAATGCGAAGGATGCACCCTTCGCTGCGGCTATGGCTGTACTGCTTCTTGCCATCGTGCGTGCGTTTGATGACTATCCACGACCAAGCTCTGCGACAATCGGACTTTTCGCGATTGGCCTTGGGCTCGCATTCGGTTCTCGCATTCTTGCCGGAATCGCAGCGCCATGTGCATTGGCTGCCTTGCTCGTGATCATCGCTGGCGAGAGCCGCACCTTCGGGAGCAGGCCGGCGGCGGTAAGATTCGGCACGTTCGTCTGGCGATTGGTTCCGGCGCTTGTGGTCGGCTATCTGATCATGGGCCTGCTATGGCCATGGTCTGTGCTTGCACCCCTTAATCCGATCCGCGCCGCCGAATACTTCGACACTTTCTTCGAAAAACCCTGGCGAGAACTGTATGCCGGCAGGCTAATTTCCGTGACAGAAATGCCGGTCAGCTACCTGCCGCGTCTTTTTGCCCTCAAGCTGCCGGAAATCATGCTGGCGCTCGGGATTGCCGGCACCATTGGCGTTCTCATTGCGGTTGGGCGGCGCGAATTGTCGCTGAATCGTCGTGCCAATTTTGTGCTGATCGTAGCGGCGGCATTCCTGCCGATCATCGTCGCGATGCTCACACATCCGGCGCTTTACAACGGAGTGCGTCATTTTGTGTTTGTCGTGCCACCCTTCGCGGTACTTGGGGGGATTGCCGGCGCTTGGCTGTTCGAGCGAACGCGCGCCTTTGGCACCTGGGCAATGGCTGCACTTATGGCTCTATTGATCGGTGGCATGGCCTTGCCCATCAGCGATATGGTCCGGTTGCATCCTTACCAATATACGGCGTTCAATTGGGTATCCGGCGGCGTGCGCATGGCGCACGGGAACTACATGCTGGATTACTGGGGCCTCGCCTTCAAGCAGGCGGGCGAGGCGCTGCGGGCCAAGCTGGATTTGATGGGACTAAAGCCACCCCCAGGACGGCGCTGGACCGTCGAGATCTGCGGGCCCCAACGGCCCGCGGAGGTCGCACTCGGTCCGCAATTCGAAACGACGTGGGACCGCAAAAGCGCGGACTTCGCGATGATGCTGGGCACCTTCTATTGTCGCGATCTGACCGCGCCGGTCCTTGTCGAAATCGAACGCGAAGGTATCGACTACGCCCGCGTTTATGATATCCGCGGCCACCCGGTGCCGAAGTTGCTGACCGAGCCGCCGCCGTGAGGACTTCAGCGCTTTTCTTCAGCTAACACTTCGGCGGCGATGCGATGCGCTTCGTTGGCGGCTGGGATGCCGCAATACAGCGTCAGCAGCAGCAGCACCTCCTGAATTTGTACGGCGCTACAGCCATTTTTTAGAGCGCCTTTGAGGTGCACGCGCAATTCGTTCGAATGCCCGGCCGCCGCCATCATCGCCACCATGGCAAGCGACTTCACCGCCGGTGATAGCGCGGAGCGCTGCCACACGTCGCCGTAGGCATACGCGTTGATGATGTGCTGCAGCGGCTTGCCGAACTCGCCGAACGCGTTCATGCGCCGGTCGACGGTTTCGCGGCCGAACATTTCGACCCGCAGGCTGAGGCCACGCTCATATTGCTCCTGGACGTCCATGACTCATTTTCTCCAGTGAAAACCTCAACGCATTGCCGTTCGAATGGGCACATGTACTATGTCCCGTCCATGACGTCTCCACCCGTAGTTTCACGGGCACATTCATGATTGACGCAGCGGTCATCGGTCTCGGCCGGTGGGGGAAAAATATCGTCGAGGCGGTGCAGGGCAAAAGCAAGCGCTTGCGCTTTATTCGCGGCGTCAGCAAGGAGCCCGAGCTTGTCCGCGATTTCGCGGCAGTGAAGGGGTTCGAATTGTCGACCGAATTCGAGGAGGCCATTGCTGACCCGCGCGTGCAGGCAGTTTTTCTTGCAACACCGCATTCCCTGCATGTTAAGCAAATTTCTGCGGTGGCGGCGGCGGGCAAGCCGGCCTGGTGCGAAAAGCCTTTGGCACTCACGCTTGCCGAGGCCGAGCGCGCCATTGCCGTCACGAAAAAGGCCGGCATCCCGTTCGCCCTCGGCAACAACAAGCGCTGTTTTCCCTGCATGCGTGAACTCAAACGTGTGATCGCCGATGGCACACTCGGCGACATTCTTCACATCGAGGGCAATTTCAGCAACGAACACTCGACACGCGTGAAAGGCGGTTGGCGTGACGATCCGCGTGAGTCGCCGGGAGGCGGCATGACCGGTGCCGGGCTGCATGTGCTCGATGCATTCGTGAACCTCGTCGGACCGATCGTGAATGTGGATGCGCGGGTTTACGTGCAGAAGGCGCCGCCCGATCCGCGCGATGCCGCGGCTGCTCTGGTGAAATTCAAAAGCGGCGCCACCGGGCTGCTGGCCACCGTGCGGGCCGCGCCGATGTTCTGGCGCATCCACGTCTTCGGCACCAAAGGGTGGGCGGAAGCACGCGAGGAGACTTCGCTCACGATCGCAATGATCGGCGGCCAACCGGAAACAAAGACCTATCCGCCCGTCGATTCCCTGGGCGTCTTGCTGGAAGCCTTCGCCGAAACGATCGAGACCGGGAAGCCTTTTCCGGTTTCGACTGCGGACATGCTCGACGTTGTCGGCGCCTTCGAGGCAACTATCCGGTCAATTGCTGAGGGTAAACCGATCGCGGTGGCGCGCAGCTAGTTCTTTCCGCGGCGGCGAACTTCCTTAATGACCGCGCTGTTGTCGAGTTCAGCCTCACCGGCCCGGACACAGGCCTCAAGCACGTCAGCATTCACTTCCAGCATGGACAATTTCTGCCCCCTGGCAGCCGCCTGGTCGAGCATCAGCCGAGCGTCCTTCAAGGTCTGCTTGACCCGGCCTTCCGGCGAGAAATCTCCGCGCACCATTTTCGGTCCCTTGGTGTCCATCACTTGTGAATATGACGCCGAGCCGCGCGCAACTTCGAGGAACGCGGCCGGATCCAGCCCGAGCCGCTCGGCAAAGACGAGGCCCTCGGCCAGCGCCAGGCGGTTGAGGCCAAGAATGAGATTGACGGCAAGCTTGGCGCGGCCACCGTCGCCGACGTTGCCGATATGGAAACGGCGCACGAACAGTGCATTCAATACGTCTTTCACTTCGTCAGCGATCGCGATGTCGCCGCCGATGAGCGCCACACCATCTCCGCGGCGTACCTGGTCGCTGGTGCCGGAGACAGGTACGTCCAGGTATCGGATGCCGCGCGCTGTCACGCGCTTGGCAAGAGCAGCTACGCGATCCGGATCGCAGGTACTCATACACAGAACGATTTTGTCCGAATCGTCACCGAGCGCCGGAAGAAGATGATTTTCGACCACATCCTCGACCTGTTCGGTGTTGAAAACCGCGACGATGATACGACGTGCCGGCTTGGCCGCATCGGCAATCGATTCAGCAGGCCGGCCTCCAATTTCGGCCAACCGCGCGCGACGGGCCGGATCGATATCGAAGCCGCTCACGGGGATATTCGCGTCAATGAGGCGCTGGGCGTAGACCTCGCCCATCAAACCGAGACCAATGATGGCAACAGGGGCATTCATCGCCGGGCCCCAATGCGGCTATGCATGCGCGTAGTCCCAATACAACTCGCGCGCCTTTCGGTAGAGCGGCCCGGGCTGTAACGAGCGTTCATCGATCCGATTGACCGGCATCACCTTTGAGTAATTTCCCGAGGAGAAGATTTCGTCCGCATTTTGCACATCGCGGTAGCTAAGTGTTGTTTCAACCACGCTCACGCCGGCGTCGCGCAAAAGCGTGATGACACGCTGGCGCGTGATACCGTTGAGAAACGTCCCATTCGGCGCGGGCGTAAACACGACGCCGTCTTTGCCGATGAAAATATTGGCGGTGGCTAGCTCAGCCACATTCCCGAGCAAATCGAGCACCACACAGTTGCCGAATCCACGGGTATTCGCCTCGAGCAGTGCGCGCGCATTGTTGGGGTAGAGGCAACCGGCCTTGGCGTTGACCGGCATGCATTCGAGGCTCGGTTTCCGGTATGGCGATAGCGTGACAGAGAAACCTTCAGGTTTCCGCATGGGAGCTTCGTAAAGGCTCAAGCACCATTTCGTCGATTCCGGATCGGGCGCCACCAGCAATGTGCCGCTGCGTTCGGCCCAGTACATCGGCCGGATATAGAGCGCCGCATCTTTGGCAAAGCGCTGGGTGCCTTCGCGGGTCAGCTCCAGCCATTTTTCGGTCGAGACAACTGGCTTGAGGTGCATGGCTTCGGCCGAGGCATTCACCCGCGCGCAATGCAGGTCGAGGTCCGGCGAAACGCCCTCAAACGCGCGGGCGCCGTCGAACACCGAAGAGCAAAGCCATACCGCATGGTCGCGCACCCCCATGATCGGGATGTTGCCCTCGTGCCATTCACCCTCGTAGAACGTCCAGGTCTTCGACCAGCTTTGTGCCGGCATCGGCAATCTCCATCACGTGTCATGCGCGGGCTTGACCCGCGCCTCCATGGTGCGCTTCCACTAGCGGGAAGGTATCGCGATCTTACGCCACTACTGTCGCGAAAGACCACGAAATCCTCGTTGGAGGAATTGATGCCGATTTTCATTTTCGATGCCTATGGGACTTTGTTCGACGTTCACGCGGCGATTGCACGGCACCGGCAAGAGATGGGTCCCGATGCCGACCGCGTCTCGGCGATCTGGCGAACCAAGCAGCTCGAGTACAGCTGGACATTGACCCTCGCGGGACACTACACGGATTTCTGGGTGCTGACGGAGCGTGCACTCGACTATGCGCTGGCACTTGTGCCGAATACGAACAAGGCGCTCAAACCAGCGCTCCTGGATGCCTACTTTAGGCTCGACGCCTTTCCTGATGCGCGCTCGGTTCTCAAAGCGCTGAAGGCAAAAGGTTGCAAGACCGGCATTCTATCGAACGGCTCGCCTGCCATGTTGAAAGGTGCCGTTGACGCGGCGCGCATTGGTGGCGATCTCGACGCTGTATTGTCGGTGGACACGCTGAAAATGTTCAAGCCGCGGCCTGAGGTTTACGGTCTCGTCACTGAACATTTCAAATGCCGCGCCGATGACGTGACATTTGTCTCCTCAAACCGCTGGGACGTCATGGCCGGAATATCCGTTGGCTTTCGCGGGATTTGGGTCAATCGCGCGAAAATGCCAGATGAATACGTGGACTTTGCACCGGCGCACATCCTGGGCGATTTGAGTAGTTTGGCTGATCTCAGCTAGCACTTTCGTCGCATCGGTCCGCGGCTGGCGCGTTCCCTCTCTACGGCCTATATGGCGACTGCGCCCCACCCAGCGATTCCGTTCCATGCAACCGATCATCTCAGTCAAAAGCCTGTCGAAAAGCTATGCGTCCGGCTTCAAGGCTCTGAACGATATCAACCTCGACATCAGCCGCGGCGAGATTTTTGCGCTGCTGGGGCCGAACGGCGCGGGCAAAACCACGCTGATTGGTATCATTTGCGGAATATTGGTGCCGACCCAAGGCAAGGTCACGGTCGATGGCCATGACATTATCAGAGACTATCGCGCAGCACGCTCGCTGATCGGATTGGTGCCGCAGGAGCTTCATACCGACGCCTTCGAGAGCGTGTGGGCGACGGTGTCGTTCAGCCGCGGGCTATTCAACAAACCAAAAAATCCGGCCTATATCGAGAAGGTGCTGCGCGCGCTCTCGCTTTGGGACAAGAAAGACGACAAGATCATGACGCTGTCCGGCGGCATGAAACGGCGCGTACTAATCGCCAAGGCGCTCTCGCATGAGCCCCAGATCCTGTTTCTTGACGAACCGACCGCGGGTGTCGACGTCGAATTGCGCAAGGACATGTGGCAAGTGGTGCGCGACCTGCGCGATTCAGGCGTGACCATCATCCTCACCACGCACTACATCGAAGAAGCCGAGGACATGGCCGACCGTATCGGCGTGATCAACAAAGGCGAAATCATCCTGGTCGAAGACAAGAACGAATTGATGCGCAAGTTGGGGCAGAAGCAATTGGCGCTGCATCTGCAGAAAAAGCTCGACGCAGTGCCTTCCGAACTTTCGGCCTACAATCTCAAACTTGCGGCAGACGGCATGGAGCTTGTCTTTACCTACGACAGCCAGGTCGAACGCACGGGCATCACCGGACTCCTGACCGACCTCAACCGCGCGGGGATACGCTTTCGCGATCTTCAGACGACGCAGAGTTCGCTCGAAGATATTTTCGTCGGCCTGGTGAGTGACAGACGATGAATTTCCGGGCCGTAAAAGCGATCTATCGCTTCGAAATGGCGCGCACCGGCCGCACCATCTGGCAAAGCGTCGTCTCGCCGGTGCTTTCGACGTCGCTCTATTTCGTGGTGTTTGGCGCCGCGATCGGCTCGCGCATCACAGAGATCGAAGGCGTGTCGTACGGCGCATTCATCGTGCCGGGGCTTATCATGCTGACTCTGCTGACGCAGAGCACGATGAACGCATCCTTCGGTATCTATTTCCCCCGCTTTACCGGAACCATCTACGAAATCCTGTCGGCGCCCGTGTCGCCCTTTGAGATCGTATTGGGCTATGTCGGCGCGGCCGCGACAAAGTCCATCATCCTCGGCCTGATCATCTTGGCCACTTCCTGGCTTTTCGTGCCGCTCCGCATTGAGCACCCGTTCTGGATGGTTACATTTTTGCTGCTGACGGCGGCAACCTTCAGCCTGCTCGGCTTCATCATCGGCATCTGGGCCGAGGGCTTCGAGAAGCTTCAGATCGTGCCGCTGCTTATCGTTACGCCGCTGACCTTTCTTGGCGGAACATTTTATTCGACCAGCGTGCTCCCGCCGGTGTGGCAGACGATCGCTCTGTTTAACCCGGTGGTTTATCTGATCAGCGGCTTTCGCTGGAGCTTCTTCGAGATCGCCGATGTGAGTCATAGTGTCAGTGTCGGCATGACGCTCCTCTTTCTGGTCGCCTGTCTCCTCACGGTGTGGTGGATGTTCAGGACCGGCTACAAGCTCAAGAAATAGCTGCTCACATTTCCGTGGTTTTGAAATAAGCAGCCGGCCCCGCGGTATATTCATGCGAGCTCCAAATGCACGCAGGGAGGCGTACCCATGCCAATCTCATTGAAGGCGCTTGCGGGCCTGGCTGTCACGGCCGCAATTTCATCGACTGCCGCCGCGCAAGGACTGCTCACGCAAAAGAACATTTCCCTCGCCATGGCGCAGGCGATTGCGCAGGCTGCGCTCGCGCAATGCGAAAGCATGGGGTTCAAGGTTTCGGTCGCAGTCGTGGACCGCGGCGGCCTTCCCATCGTCATGTTGCGCGGTGATGGCGCTGGCCTGCACACACCTGAAGGCGCCGAGCGCAAGGCCTATACGGCCCGCACGTTCAGCCAGCCGTCAGCCGACTTCGTCAAACGTTTGTCGGATAGGCCGGACACGGTCGGCTCACGCCAATACAATCGCGTGCTGGCGTTAGGCGGCGGGCTGCCCGTCAAAGCCGGCAACGAGGTGGTAGGTGCCGTCGGGGTCTCAGGCTCGCCCGGCAAGGACGACGTGTGTTCACAAGCCGGCATCGACAAAGTCGCCGATCAGCTCAAATAGGCGCCAGAGACGTCAGGCTTCTGCGAGCGCATTCAGGATGCGCGCCCAGGAGCGGATGCCCTTGTGATAGCACTTCACGTCGAATTTCTCATTCGGCGAATGCACCCGGTCATCGTCGAGCGCGAACCCCACGAGAAGCGAGTCCATCCCGAGCACGCTCTTGAAGTCCGCGACGATCGGTATCGAACCACCGGCGCCGACCGTCACGGCTTTGCGTCCCCACTCCTCGGCCAGCACGTTCCGCGCCTTGTTGAGCGCCGGATTGGCGAATGACAATTGCAGCGGTGGCGCCAGGCCGAAATTGCCGAATTCCACCTTGCAATCGGAGGGCAAGCGCGCACGCACGAATGCACGAAAAGCGTCGCGAATCTTTTCCGGGTCCTGCTCGCCGACCAGACGGAACGATACCTTCGCGCTGGCCTCGCCTGGGATGACGGTTTTGGCACCCTCCCCGGTGTATCCACCAACAATTCCATTGACTTCCGCGGTCGGCCGCGTGGTGACCATCTCAATCAGCATGCGGCCTTTCTCTCCGGCCGGCTCTTTCAATCCGATCGGTCCCAGAAACTTTTCCGGCGTGAGATCGAGCCCTTTCAGATCGGCCTTAATATCGCTCGGCAATTCCTTCACCCCGTCATAAAACTCGGGAATTGTGACACGGCCATTGTCGTCCCACATGGCACCAAGAATTTTTGAAAGGAGCCTTAGCGGATTTTGCGCGGCTCCCCCGAACACGCCGGAATGCAGATCGCGGTCTGCGCAGGTTATCTTGACGTCCTCGTACACCAGGCCGCGCAGCGATGTCGTGATCGCCGGCGTGGCGGCGTCCCACATTGCTGTGTCGCAGACCAAGGCCAGGTCGAGCTTGAATTCTGCGGCATTGTCGCGCACGAACTTGAACAAGTTGCGCGAGCCGCACTCCTCCTCGCCTTCGATCATCATGGTAATTGGCAGCGGCAGCTTGCCTGTAACGGCTTTGAAGGCGCGGCAGGCCTCGATGAAGGTCATCGCCTGGCCCTTATCGTCGCAGGCCCCCCGCGCCACGATGATTTTGCGCCCGTCGGGCAAGGTTTCGATACGAGGCTCAAAGGGCGGCGTCTTCCACAAATTTACGGGGTCGACCGGCTGGACATCATAGTGCCCGTAAAACAGCACCCGCGGGCCAGTCATTCCATTCGCCTTGCCAACCACGACCGGATGACCCGCGGTTGGGCGTACGCTTGTTTCGAAGCCGATTGATTTCAGATCAGAGGCAACATACTCGGCGGCGGCGCGGCATTGATCCTTGAAAGCCGGATCAGTGGAAACCGAAGCGATGCGCAGAAGCGCGAACAAACGCTCCAGACTTTGGTCGATGTCTTGATCGATGCGGTCCAGGACCGCGTCGAGCGTCTTCATGGAGAGCTCCATAAGGCAGGAAGTTCAAGCTACCAACGCGTGCGTTCGGTGAAAAGGTGCGAATTGCATCGCTGCATTTCGCGCGCGAGCAAGACGAATGGTGTATGCAACGATAAAGGGCGAATAATTTCAGGTGGCATTGTCAGCCCAATTCAGCAACCAGACGTTCTGAAACGGGCTACTTATCCTTATTCTACCGGGGGTTTTCGGGAACCGGTGCAACGCCGTACCAGGTTGTAGTTGAGCTCAAAATTAGGTTTCTTCCATCGACCTATTGGCAATCGTCCTTTTGTTGCGTTTTGTGCGCGGTCCTCGGCGCAGCCGACGACCGGAACCTCGCAAACAAGGCTTGTGAGCAAGATTTGTATTTTTGGGACGCGCGGGCTGAATGTTGCAGCGCAGTCTCACTCGAAACAAATGCGACTCCACCCCGCTTGTCACCGACGAAATCGGTGTTCAATATGCACGCCAATCCGCGACAAGTGCGGGGGGTGAGGGGTCATGGATGAGTTAGTCGGCCGTCTCGTCGCCAACGTCGGCGTCGAACGCGGAGCCGCCGAAAAGGCGGTTGGCATTATCCTTGACTTCCTGCGTAAGGAGGGGCCGCCTGAAAAAGTGCAGGCTCTCTTCGACCGGCTTCCGGGGGCGGAAGCTTTAATAGCACGACAATCAGAGGCTGGTGGCGGCATGTTCGCCGTGGGCGGCATCATGGGAGCCGGAACGAAAATGATGGCTGCGGGGCTGAGCATGGGTCAGGTGCAGGGCGTCACCCGCGAAACAATCGCCTATGCCCGGGAAAAAATCGGCGACGATGCGGTTGGGGAAATCGTCGGAGCGATTCCCGGTTTGAGTCAGTTTGTTTGAACCGTTTTACGTAACGATAAGTATAAGAAAAGGCGGAGGAGGCAGGATGTCCTATCCCATCACCGATATAGACGGGATCGACGGCGACGTCGCCGTGGTTCTCAAATCGGTGGGGATCAGATCGACCGATCGACTGCTTGAGGCTGCGCGAACGGTGAAAGGGCGTAAAACATTGGCCGAAAAAACCGGCTTCGACGAGAAGCAGTTGTTGTGCTGGGCCAATGTCGCAGACCGCATGCGCATCAAAGGCGTGCGCAAGGAATACGCCGAACTATTGCAAGCCGCCGGCGTCGATACTGTCAAAGAGCTCAAATATCGAAATCCGATCAATCTTGCCAGGGCCATGGCCGACGCCAACAAAAAGCGCAAGCTGGTCCGCCTTCTGCCGTCGGAAAAAATGGTCAAGCGCTGGATCGAGAATGCCAAGCTGCTGCCTTTGAAGATCACCTACTGACGTTCTAGTCCTGCTTGACAGCCCCTCACCGACCGCGCAAAGCGACCGGAATGGGAACCGCCCGAACCCTCGATAAAACCACTGGAACCGCAAACTCGGCGCCGAATGCGTTTGCCCGCCTGCTGTCGCTCGGTCGCCCGCTGGTCATGGGCATCCTCAACGTCACCCCGGATTCCTTCTCCGACGGCGGTGAGTTTCTGGAGCCGAGTAAAGCCATCGCCCACGCGCGCGACATGGCCGGTCAGGGAGCCGATATCATTGATATTGGGGCAGAATCCACCCGCCCCTATGGCGGCGCGGTTCCTGTTTCGGCGGACGACGAAAAGATGCGGCTTACGCCCATATTACCAGCGGTGATAAAGCTCGGCGTTCCGGTATCGATCGAC
>DATGDN010000300.1:0-13349 GCA_035310865.1 Pseudolabrys sp.
GTCGATCCGCGATCTTGATTTCTATTATGGCGACTACCGCGCCCTGAAGAGCATCAACGTGTCGCTCTACAAGGGCAAGGTTGGCGCCTTCATCGGCCCGTCGGGCTGCGGCAAGTCCACGCTGCTGCGCGTCCTCAATCGCATGTATGACCTTTATCCCAACCAGCGCGCCACGGGCCAGGTGACGCTCGACAGCGAGGACATCCTGTCGCCGTCACAGGATCTCAATCTGCTGCGCGCCAAAGTCGGCATGGTGTTCCAGAAGCCGACACCTTTCCCGATGACGATCTTCGAGAACGTCGCCTTTGGCATTCGTCTCTATGAGCGGCTGCCGAAATCGGAGCTCGAGGATCGTGTCAGGAATGCGCTCGAGCGCGCGGCGCTGTGGGACGAGGTGAAGAACAAGCTCAATGCCAGCGGGCTGTCGCTTTCCGGCGGGCAGCAACAACGGCTGTGCATTGCGCGCACTGTGGCGGTGCGGCCGGAGGTGATCCTGTTCGATGAGCCTTGTTCGGCGCTCGATCCTATTTCCACCGCCAAAATCGAGGAGCTTATCGATGAGCTCAAGGACGACTACACGATCGCGATCGTGACGCACAACATGCAACAGGCGGCGCGCGTGTCGGATTTCACCGCGTTCATGTATCTCGGTGAACTGGTCGAATTTGGCGAAACTACCCGTATCTTCACCAATCCGGCCGATCGCCGCACGCAGGACTACATCACCGGGCGATTTGGCTAGCGCAAAACGGCTGAAAGAATACGACAATGACCGACCACACGATGAAGGCCTTCGACACCGACCTGCAGGATCTCGCGCGCATGGTCGCCGAAATGGGCGGCCTTGCCGAGAAACAGGTGGCGGACTCGGTCGATGCTTTGGCAAAACGTGACACGACGCTTGCGCAACGCGTCACAGCGGCCGACGCCAGCATCGACGCCTTGCAGCGCGATATAGAGGAGAAGGCGATACTCACGATTGCTCGCCGTCAACCGATGGCGGTCGATCTGCGCGAGGTCGTCGGGGCGCTGCGGCTCGCCAACGACCTCGAGCGCATCGGCGACCTTGCCAAGAACATCGCCAAGCGCGTGATGGCGCTCAACGGCGAATTCCCGCCACCCAAGCTTATCCGCGGCGTCGAGCACATGACCGATCTGGTGCTCCAGCAGATGAAGCTTGTGCTCGATTCCTATGCCCGCCGCGATGTCAGCAAGGCAATGACGGTCTGGCGCGGCGACGAGCAGATCGACGCCGTCTGCACGTCGGTATTCCGGGAACTGCTGACCTATATGATGGAAGATCCGCGCAACATCACGTTCTGCATTCACCTGATGTTCTGTGCAAAAAATATCGAGCGCATGGGCGACCACGCCACCAACATTGCCGAGACGGTGCATTACATCATCGAAGGCCGCCCGATTGCGGACCAGCGGCCGAAAGGCGACACCACGACGATAGCCGCGCTGCGTACGGCGGCTGAAAGAAACCGATGACTGCGCGCATCCTGATTGTCGAAGACGAGGAGCCGCTCACGATGCTGCTCCGCTACAATCTCGAGGCCGAGGGCTATGAGGTTGAGACATCCGCCCGTGGCGACGAGGCCGATACGCGCCTGAAGGAGTCGACGCCCGATCTGGTGGTGCTCGACTGGATGCTGCCCGGTCTTTCCGGCATCGAATTGTGCCGGCGTCTGCGCGCGCGTCCCGAGACGCGCCAACTGCCCATCATCATGCTCACCGCGCGCGGCGAGGAGAGCGAAAAGGTGCGCGGACTCGCGACCGGCGCAGACGATTACATCGTCAAGCCATTCTCCGTGCCGGAACTATTGGCGCGCGTGCGGGCACTGTTGCGGCGCGCCAATCCCGAGCGCGTGGCTACCGTGCTCAGCATTGGCGACATCGAACTCGACCGTGAAAAAAAGCGGGTGTCCCGCAACGGGCGCCCGGTCGATCTCGGCCCGACCGAATACCGCCTGCTGGAATTCCTGATGGAGCGGCCGGGCCGCGTGTTTTCGCGCGAGCAACTGCTCGACGGCGTGTGGGGATCGGACATCTATATCGACGAACGTACCGTCGACGTCCATGTCGGCCGGCTGCGCAAGGCAATCAACCGCGGTCATATGGCCGATCCGATCCGCACGGTGCGTGGCGCCGGATATGCGCTCGATGACCGCTTCGGCCGCATGAATTGACGGCCGGCTCGCCGAGCCGACCTCAATTTAGTTCCGCAACGACCGTTTGTCGCGCCGACGATCGGTGAGCGGCTGATAGGCGACGCGGCAGTGATAGGAGCAATAGGGCAGGTCGTTCACGGTATCGCCGCCGCAGAAAAAGAACTCGGCGCTGCCCGGGTCACCGACCGGCCAGCGGCAGGTTTTTTCGTTCAGCTGAAGCAACGTCTTGCGCTGCTCGAGAGGAATCTCGATCAACTCCGGTTCGGGCTCGACCTCATACTCATAGGCGAGTGCGGTATTGCCCCGCATCGACGCGCGCGGCACCCGCATCATGTGCCCCGAGGAGCGCGGCTTGCGAGGGCGCGGGGAGGCCGATGACGGGCTTTTGGCCCGGCCGGAGAGGCCGAGACGATGGACCTTGCCGATGACCGCGTTGCGCGTAATGCCGCCCAGTTCGGCGGCGATCTGGCTGGCGGACAGTCCGTCCGCCCATAATTTCTTCAGGAGCTCGACCCGCTCGTCCGTCCAGCTCATTTGGTTTTCTCCTTAGGCTGCAAGGCCTTGGATGGAATCCGACCCCATCGTCGGGCGCACCATCGTGCGCCAGACGCGTACGCGTCAGGAATGAACAAGAAGCCCCGTAGCACGAGATGTCGTACTACCCGATCGAAACGCTACAATAGGCAGTGACTCGCGTGCAAGCTTTCACATGGCTCTCCGTCCAGCTACCAACAGTTTTCCTTTAGAATCTGTGGCTGCGGCACAAATGAGTCTGCGACTGCACGGCTTGGGCGGCGTGTTGACAGCGCAGGGCCCGGCAATAGAATAAAAAAAGTGCCGCCCGGCGAGGCGGCACATTTCTTTTCGGCGCGCGTGATCCCGAAAAGCAATCGCGTGGTTCCAGGAAGCGGGGCCATTTTTGGAGATCACGCGCAGACGAAAGCGTATGGTCCCGAAAAGCGGGTACCGGTTTCGGACAAGGCCATGCGCAGACAACAACGTTCGATGAAAGATTGCTGCCGTGAGCTCGCATCTATTGCCGACATATGCGCGCGTCGACCTCGCTTTCGAGCGGGGCGAGGGCGCGTGGCTGTTCACGGCTGAAGGCGAGCAGTACCTCGATTTTACGGCTGGCGTGGCAGTCAATGCGCTTGGCCACGCGCATCCGCACCTGGTCGAGGCGCTGACCGAACAGGCGCACAAGGTCTGGCACGTTTCCAATCTCTACCGGATCCCGGAAGGCGAAAGGCTCGCGGACAGGCTGTGCGCGATAAGCTTTGCCGACACCGTGTTCTTCCAGAACTCCGGTGCCGAGGCGCTGGAATGCGCGGTCAAGATGGCGCGCAAATATCAGTCCGCTTCCGGCAAGCCGGAGCGCTATCGCATCATCACCTTTGAGGGCGCCTTTCACGGACGCACCCTGACCGCAATCGCCGCTACCGGAAACAAGAAATATCTGGAAGGCTTCGGGCCGCCGGTCGACGGCTTTGATCAGGTGCCATTCGGCGACCTCGAGGCCGTGAAACGAGCAATCGGTCCGGCAACCGCTGCGATCCTTATCGAGCCGATCCAGGGCGAAGGCGGCGTGCGCGTGGCGTCGCCCACGTTCCTGCGGGCGCTGCGGCACCTCTGCGACCAGCACGGCTTGCTGCTCGTGTTCGACGAAATCCAGACCGGGTTTGCGCGGACCGGCGAAATGTTCGCCTATGAGCGCAGCGGCGCTAAGCCCGACGTCATGGCGGTTGCGAAAGCACTCGGCGGCGGCTTTCCGGTCGGTGCCTGCCTGGCGACGACGGAAGCCTCCAAGGGAATGACCGTCGGTACCCATGGCACGACCTTTGGCGGCAATCCGCTTGCAATGGCGGTTGGCAACGCCGTGCTCGACATCATTGCCGACCCCGCATTTATCGAACGCGTGAGAAAGAATTCGCTCCTGCTCAAGCAGCGGCTTGCCGAAGTGAAAGACCGATACGCCTCGGTGATCGCCGAAGTGCGAGGCGAAGGCCTTCTGATCGGCCTGCGCATGATCCCGCAGGCGTCGGAGATGGTCGATGAGCTGCGCGCGGAAAAGATGCTCACGGTCGGTGCCGGCGACAACGTCGTGCGGCTTCTGCCTCCGCTGAACATCGGTGACGAAGAAATCTCGGAAGCGGTCGCCCGCATCGACCGCGCCTGCGCGCGGCTCGCGCAGACCCATGCGCGGACGGCCAAGGTGGCGTCATGACCGCAAACGGCGTCCGGCATTTCCTCGATCTCATCGACATCCCAAAGCCGGTTCTGGCAGGGCTGATCGACAAGAGCAGGACCATGAAAACTGCTTGGGCGCAGGGTCAAATCGCGTCGCCGCTCGCGGGCAAGACACTGGCCATGGTGTTCGACAAGCCTTCGACCCGCACGCGCGTCTCGTTCGACGTTGCCATGCGCCAGCTTGGCGGAGAGGCCATTTTGCTCACCGCGCAGGAGATGCAGCTGGGCCGCGGGGAAACGCTTGCCGATACCGCGCGGGTCCTTTCGCGTTATGTCGACGCCATCATGATCCGAATCCTCGACCACGAGGCCGTGGCCGAACTCGCGCGCCACGCCACCGTCCCGGTAATCAACGGACTGACGCGGCGCTCGCATCCTTGTCAGGTGCTGGCAGACGTCATGACCTACGAGGAAAAGCGCGGGCCGATCCGCGGGCGGACCGTTGCCTGGAGTGGCGACTCCAACAACGTGCTGGCAAGCTGGATGCACGCCGCCGAACGCTTCGATTTCCAGCTGCGGGTGGCCACGCCGGCGGAGCTGCGGCCAAAAAAATGGTTGATGGATTGGGTGAAATTATCGGGCGCCCCGATCATGATCGGCGACGACCCGGACGCCGCGGTCAAGGATGCCGACTGCGTGGTCACCGACACCTGGGTGTCGATGGGCGACCGCGACGGCAAGCGCCGGCACAATGTCCTCAAACGGTACCAGGTCAATGCACGCTTGATGGCCAAGGCCAAGTCGGATGCGCTTTTCATGCACTGTCTGCCGGCGCATCGCGGCGAGGAAGTGACCGACGAGGTCATCGATGGGCCACAGTCGGTGGTCTTCGATGAGGCTGAGAACCGATTGCATGCCCAGAAAGGCCTTCTGGCCTGGTGCCTGCACGCGGACGCCTAAGAGCTTCCACGTCATGGCCGGAATAGGCCCGGCATGACGAATGGGAGGCTACTCTCGAAAATTCGCGTTTGAACGCTACATAGGGCTCATGACCAATCCCGCTATGACCGATCCTCAAATCGCCATCCCGTCCCGCGCGCCGTCGGCGACCACGGCCGATGACACCGTCATGCCTTTCGAAGTCGCCAAGCTCGACCTGCGCGGCAGGGTGGTGCGCCTTGGACCCGCCGTGGACGAAATTCTTACGCGCCATACCTATCCGCAGCCGGTAGCGCAGGTCTTGGGCGAAGCAATTGTTCTGACCGTCATGCTGGGTTCGGCATTGAAGATCGACGGCCGGTTCATTCTACAGACGCAAAGCGATGGTCCGGTGCGCATGCTGGTCGTCGACTTCATTGCGCCTGACAAAGTGCGCGCCTGCGCTCGTTTCGATAAGGACCACGTGGCTGCGGCGATCGCATCGGGCGATGCCGGCGGTGGCGCTCTGCTCGGCAAAGGTCATCTTGCGATGACGATCGATCAGGGCCCCGACATGAGCCGCTACCAGGGGCTTGTGGCGCTCGACGGCAGTTCACTCGAGGATGTTGCCCACGAATATTTCCTGCGCTCCGAACAGATTCCGACACGCGTACGCCTCGCTGTCGCAGAGGAACTTCGTGCCGAGCCGGGTGGGGCGCGGCACCGCTGGCGCGCCGGCGGCATCATGCTGCAATTCCTGCCAAAGTCGCCCGAGCGCGCGCGTGTGGCCGATCTCCACCCTGGCGATGCGCCGGAGGGGACGGTGCCGCATGCTGTGGAAGAAGACGACGCCTGGGTGGAAGGGCAGGCCTTGATTTCCACAGTCGAGGACATCGAGCTGATCGATCCCTCGCTTTCGAGCGAGCGGCTGGTTTATCGGCTTTTCCACGAGCCCGGCGTTCGCGTTTTCCGCAGTAGTCCTCTGCGCGCGGAATGCTCGTGCTCGCGTGAAAACGTCGAGGCAATGCTCAAAAGCTTTTCCCAGGACGACCGCGATCATATGGTCGAGGACGGCAAGATTTCCGTCACCTGCGAGTTTTGCAGTGCCAACTATGAATTTGCCCCGGCGGATGTCGGGGCAAAGCCTAGTTGATGGTTCGCTCGGCGTAGGACGAGTCGAGCGAGAAGGCGGGGATTTCGATGTCAAAATGTTCGCCTGCCTGCGTCACCATGCCATAGCTTCCCACCATGAAACCCGACGGTGTCGGCAATGGAACGCCGCTGGTGTACTCAAACGATTCAGTCGGCTTGAGCACCGGCTCTTCTCCCACCACGCCCGGGCCTCTGACTTCCTGCAATCGTCCTTGCGAATCCGTGATGCGCCAGTGCCGGGTTTTGAGCTGCACGGTCTCCGCGCCAAGATTTGTAATATTGATGGTATAAGCCCAGAAAAAATAGCCGTTGCTCGGCGACGACCGCTCCGAAACGAAACGGGGCGTCACCGTCACTTCGATCTTGCGGGTTACCGCGCGATACATCGACATGCCGTACAATTTACTTCTTCGGGGCTTGCCATTCGCTTGATGTCCGCGATTATGGCCGAAAGACCAGACGAAAGAAAAGCCGCTCATGGCCCCGGTTTCGACGGAACGCGATCTCCGGCTTGATTTGTTCCGTGGTATCGCGCTTTGGCTGATCTTCCTTGACCATATTCCATCCAACGCGGTGAACTGGATCACGATCCGCAACTACGGATTTAGCGACGCAACGGAGATTTTCGTCTTCATCTCCGGCTACACGGCGGCCTTCGTCTACGGCCGCGCGATGCGGCAATATGGTTTCATTGTTGCCTCGGCGCGCGTGCTTAAGAGGGCCTGGCAAATCTATATCGCGCACGTTTTCCTGCTGGCGATCTACCTCGCCGAAATCGCCTATGTCGCGAACAGCTTCGACAATCCGCTCTACAGCGAGGAAATGGGCGTGCTCGATTTCCTGAAAAATCCAGACGTGACCATCTTTCAGGCGCTGCTTCTCAAGTTCAAGCCGGTGAATATGGACGTCTTGCCGCTCTATATCCTGCTGCTGGTATGGTTCCCGCCAATGCTCTGGCTGCTACTGCGGGCGCCGTCGATTGCGCTGATATCGTCGGCGACACTTTATGTGCTGATGTGGTTTTTCGGCTGGAACATTCCCGCCTACCCAAGTGGCACATGGGTCTTCAATCCGTACGCGTGGCAACTTCTGTTTGTATTCGGCGCCTGGTGTGCACTTGGCGGCGCGCAGAATTTGTCGCGCTGGATTAATTCGCGCGTTGTGATTGGCCTTGCGATTGCCTATCTCGTGTTTGCGTTCTGTATAGCGATGACCTGGTATTTCCCGCGCCTCGCGGTTTATGTGCCGAAATTCGTCGGTGAAGCGATCTATCCGATCGACAAGACCAATCTCGATGTGCTGCGCATCTTGCACTTCCTGGCGCTGGCGGTAATCACCGTCGCTGTCGTGCCGCGCGACTGGCCGGCACTGAAATCATGGGTCTTCTGGCCGGCGATCGTTTGCGGCCAACATTCCTTGGAAACCTTTTGCCTCGGAGTGTTCTTGTCCTTTGCCGGCCACTTCATGTTTACGGAGGTGTCCAACCGCCTGTTCATGCATGTCATTGTCAGCGTCGCCGGAATTGCCGTCATGGTTGCCATAGCCGCGCTGCTTTCGTGGTATAAACAAGCTGAACGACAGGGCGGGGGACCGCGCCCGCCCGCCGCAAGGCCGGGTTTCGCGGGGGGCGACGCATGACAGGGCGCTTGCTTTTGCTGGCATTGCTGGTGCTGGCGGGGTCGGCTCGGGCCGAACTTCCGGCGGAATGCCGCGTTGCGGCGCATCTCGCCGAGTCGAACTATCCGCTGCCGCAGGTCGCGCGCGCGCTCGCAGCGAAGAAGTTCGACATTCTTGTGCTCGGCGCCGGTTCATCGCAGCTGCCTGGGGCGAATGGAGCAAAGAACGCCTACCCGGCGCGCTTGCAGCAGGCGCTCGCAGAACAATTGGCCGGCGTAGAAGTCAAAGTGACAACGGATGTCAAATCACGGCGCTCGGCGGCCGAGATGGTTAAGGCTCTGCCCGCCGATCTCAGCGCCACTAGACCGGCACTGCTGGTCTGGCAGACCGGGACCACCGACGCGATGCTTCTAGTTGATCCGGACCTGTTCAGTCAGGCGCTCGATAAGGGGTTAAATATTGCTCACTCTGCGGGTGCAGACGTGGTGCTGATTAACGCCCAGTACAGCCCCAGAACCGAGTCGATGATTGCCTTGAGCACATATTCGGAAGACATGCGTTGGGTTGCACTGCAGCAAGAAGTCCCGCTTTTCGATCGTTTCAGCATTATGCGGCTATGGTCGGACCTGGGTACGTTCGATTTATATTCTGCCACGAAAAAACTTGACATTGCCGAGCGGGTTCATGATTGCATAGGACGACTGCTGGCTGATCTCGTGATCGCGGCAGCCAAAACGGAAGGACCGCCGACCAACGGCAGCCGCTAATCGATATTTGGGACGCGCCTTTGGAAAGCGATCAGCCTGCACAACGGCTAAAGACATCGGTGACCATCGCCGCTCTGTTTGCGGGGCTGGTGCTGGTGTCGCCTGCGCGCGCGGATACATATGCACCGGACTGCGCGGCGCCGCTCGACCTCATTCGTCTGGCTAATCCGCTGCCGCGCCTTGCGCAGAAAATGGCTTCCGGAGAGCCGGTCACAATCGTTGCAATCGGTTCATCGTCGACGGCAGGTGCGGGCGCGAGTTCGCCGGCGGCGAGCTACCCGAGCCGGCTTGCGGTTGAGCTCAAGCAGCATTTCCCGAAGTTGTCGTTCACAGTGATTAATCGCGGCGTCGGCGGCGAGGAAATCGCCGACATGCTCAAACGCTTTGATTCTGCCGTCGTGTCGGCAAAACCCGACCTTGTGCTGTGGCAGCTGGGAACGAATTCAGTGATCCGCGGGCACAGGCTTGGCGATCACGGCGCCTTGATCCGCGCAGGTCTCGCAAAGATCCGTGCGATTGGTGCCGATATCGTGCTGATCGATCCGCAGTTCGCGCCCAAGGTAATCTCGAAACCCGAAGCAGACGACATGGTCACGCTGATCTCGACAACAGCCAAACGTGAGAACGTTGATCTTTTCCGCCGCTTTGAAGTCATGCGCCATTGGCGCGACGTCGATCGCATAGGGTTCGAAACGTTTGTTTCACCCGACGGGCTTCACATGAATGACTGGAGCTATGCCTGCATGGCAAAGGGTCTGGGCAATGCCATTGCCGAGGCTGCGCTGCGGCCGGTGATGTCCGCAACCGCGCGTTAAGTGCCCTGACGCGTTCGTTTCTTCACACTTTATCCAGCGCCGTCACCAAATCTTCGATCAAGTCATCCACGTGTTCGAGGCCGGCTGAAAACCGGATCAGTCCGTCACCAATGCCGAGCTCGGCGCGCTGTTCGGGCGTAAGCCGCTGATGCGTCGTGGTCGTCGGGTGTGTCACCAGGCTTTTCGCGTCGCCCAGGTTGTTGGTGATGCCAATGAGCTTGAGCGCATTGAGAAAGCGGAAGGCGCCTTCCTTGCCGCCCTTCACCTCGAATGAGCACAGCGTCGAACCCGCGCGCATCTGTTTGCGAATAATCTCGGCCTGCGGATGATCGGGACGACCCGGATAGATCAGCCGCGTGATCTTCTTGTGGCCTGCGAGAGCATTGGCAATTTTGCCGGCATTCTCGGTCTGCCGCTCGACGCGCACCGGCAGGGTTTCAAGGCCCTTGAGCAGCACCCAGGAATTGAATGGCGACAGCGATGGCCCGGTCTGCCGCAGGATCTGATGATAGTGATCGAGGATCAGCTTCTCCGAGCCGAGGATGATGCCGCCAAGAACGCGGCCCTGGCCATCGATGTGTTTGGTGGCCGAATACACCACGCAGTCGGCGCCGAGCGTTAGCGGACTCTGATAAAGCGGCGTAGCGAACACGTTGTCGACAACCAGCTTCGCGCCCACATTGTGTGCGATGTCCGCGACCGCGGCGATGTCGATCACCTCGAGCGTCGGATTGGTTGGCGATTCCAGAAAAAACGCCTTGGTGTTTTTTTGGGCCGCTTTTTTCCATGCGTCGAGATCGGTGCCGTTGACCAGTGTCGACGTCACGCCGAAACGGGGCAGCCATTCCTCGATAACCCATCGGCACGAGCCGAACAGCGCCTTGGCGGCGACGACATGATCACCGGCTCGCACCAGGCCCATGATTGCAGTCGTTACAGCAGCCATCCCCGTCGCGGTCGAGCGCGCGGCCTCCGCACCCTCGAATGCCGCCATGCGCTGCTCGAACATGCTCATGGTCGGGTTCGAATAGCGCGAGTAGACGTAGCCTGGGGTCTTTCCGGAAAAGCGCGCCTCGCACTCCTCGGCCGTCGGATAGATGTAGCCTTGGGTGAGAAACAACGCTTCCGAAGTCTCGCCGAACTGCGAGCGCAGGGTACCGGCATGAACCAGGCGGGTTTCGGGGCGGTAGGTCTTGGTCGACGCGGGCATTACGGCCTCCTTCAGGCCTCACGCATGGTTTCCCGAAACCGCTTTTCGGGGCCATGCGCACGGCCAATAAAAAACCGGCCGGAGAAATATCTCGGCCGGGCTCACGCGTCCCCGGCCTTTTAGCGATTTGTTTAACGTGGCTGCAAGCCGGCCGGCTCAAATGACCACGGAATAATCTGTTTGTAGCGGGAGGCACCGCTTCCCGTCAAGGCACTCCTCAGGTTAGATCGGCGCGACTGCGAAAAAGGGCCGCCGTGACACTTTCCTTCGCCATCGAGGACAAGGGCATTTTGCCCGACCGCATGATTGCGGCGCTCGCTGCTGACGGCGCGATTCTGTCGGAAAACAAGTTCGTGCCCGACCAGGTCCAGCCCGCCAGTCTCGATCTTCGGCTGGGCGAAATCGCCTATCGCGTGCGGGCGAGCTTTTTGCCGGGTCGGACCACCGTGGCCCAGCGCATTGATGAGCTCAAATTGCACGAAATTTCATTGAGCGACGGCGCGGTTCTGGAAACCGGCTGTGTCTATATTGTGCCGCTGCAGGAAAGCCTGGCGCTGCCCGACGAGATTTCAGCCGCCGCAAATCCAAAAAGCTCGACCGGCCGGCTCGATGTCTTCACGCGTGTCATCGCTGACGAGACGCGAGGCTTCGACCGTATCGAACCGGGCTATCATGGGCCGCTCTACGCCGAAATTAGTCCGCGCACGTTTCCGGTGCTCGTGCGCGAAGGATCGCGCCTGTCGCAAATCCGCTTCCGTCGCGGTCATGCTCTGCTGACGGCCGATGCGTTGCGCGACCTGCATGCGCACGAGCGCCTGGTCGATGCCGATGACGCCGACGTCAGCGAAGGCGTCGCTGTCGGCGTCGACCTGTCGGGCCTGGGCCCGGGCGGCCTCGTCGGCTATCGCGCCAAGCGACACACCGGCCTTATCGATGTCGAGAGACGCGGCGGCTACGCCATTCTTGATTTCTGGGAGCCGATGCAGGCGCGCCCCGACAAGAGCCTGATCCTCGATCCCAATGAGTTTTACATCCTTGCATCAAAGGAAGCTGTCCAGGTGCCGCCCGGTTACGCCGCAGAAATGGTGCCGTTCGATCCGCTGGTGGGTGAATTTCGCGTGCATTACGCCGGATTTTTTGATCCGGGATTCGGTTATGCAGGCGCTGGAGGCAAAGGCGCGCGCGCAGTCCTCGAGGTGCGCTCGCGCGAGGTGCCATTTATCCTCGAGCATGGGCAAATAGTCGGACGTCTTGTTTACGAGAAGATGCTCGCAAAGCCGGATAAATTGTACGGGCAAGGCATAGGCTCGAACTATCAGGCGCAAAGCCTGAAGCTGTCGAAGCATTTCAAGAGCTGATGCGCAGCCGAGGTCTTTTTCGGCCTGTTTGCGGCCAGGTTATCGTCACCTTGCGGGCGCTGCTCGCCTTTCGCTATGGTCGCCGCGCGCGGGCGTAGTTCAATGGTAGAACGGCAGCTTCCCAAGCTGCATACGAGGGTTCGATTCCCTTCGCCCGCTCCGTCACTTAGCTGATTCCTCGTGAACCGTTTTGCTGCTGGTTTTGCAACTTATGTTCCCTTTTTGTTGAGCTGCTTGATGATCTCCTTGGGGGCCGCGGCCCTCCCCACATAACGGCGAGTGATCTTTGCGACGTACTCCTCCTCCCACGCCATGATCTCCTCGATGACGCGCTGCGACAGACCGGCTTTGTAGAACATCGTTGCTGCTGTTCCTCGCAGGTCATGGAAATGCAGGTCGCTGTCATTGATGCCGGCGCCGATCTTGGCCCGGTTGAAAGCAGTCCCGAATCCGTTCGATTTCCAGGGTCGCCCCCGGCCGTTGGTCAGGATGGTAGTCGAGCGTTTCTCCGCCCTCCAAGCAGTGCTGATGGCGATTGATATGAGAGCGGCTATAGGAGAGTTGATCGAGAAGTGGCGTAAGCTCGGCCACGACATCGGCTTTGGTATCGGGATCGCGCACGGATTTGCCACGCTAGGGACAATCGGCTTTGAGGGACGCTTCGATTAGGCCGCCATCGGAACGGTGTCCAACGTCGCTTCTCGGCTTTGCGACGAAGCTAAGCCCGGGCAGATATTGATTAGCCCGCGTGTCTTGATGGCAGTTGAGAAGGACATACCGGTTCAAACAGTCGGCGATTTTGCGCTTAAGGGCATTCGCCGCCCGATGGTGGCTTACAACGTGGTAGGCAATAAAGCTGGAGATTAAAGCCCGCCGACAGAACGGCTCATAATCGAAGGGTCCCTCAAAGCCGATTGTCCCTAGCGTGGCAAATCCGTGCGCGATCCCGATCGCGTGTCTTGATGGCAGTTGAGAAGGACATAACGGTTCAAACAGTCGGCGATTTTGCGCCCGCTGGAAAAGATGGATGCGGAAATGCGCAAGGAGATGGAGCGTTGCCAACGTGAAGGCACACCCCGCCCAGAAAGCTCCGCCGTCCGCGCGCATGTTCCGGCTGCCTTCTGGTTCTTCGCGAGGAGTTGGAATGACCT
>DATGDN010000301.1:0-3401 GCA_035310865.1 Pseudolabrys sp.
ATCGACTTCCTGCTCGACAAGCTGCGCAACACGAAGAACAATTCCGAGTTCTTCGAGTCGATGAATACGTAAGGTTACTGTTGGCGCATTGCCGAGACCGCCGCGCCGATTTGCGTGTCGTCGGTTACCGGCAGCGAGCACCGCTCACTGACGCATATGAAGGCCGCGCTTTCCCGCGCGGCCTTCAGCTTTTCGCGCGCGGGATGCGACGGTGGCAAGTCGTCAGTGCCGGCGGCGCGGAAAACAACGCGGTCGAGATATGGCAACCTCAGCGCTGTTTGCGCAAAGCGACCAGCCTGCGAGCCGGTAACGACGATCTCGGCTGCACGCAGGCGCAGGTCCAGGGCGTTGAGCAGCGCTGCGTGGCCAAACAGATTGCGTTCAGCTCCTGAAAGAATTGTTTCGATTAGCCGATCCGCCTGCTTCCGCCACTTGTCGTCGCCTGAGAGCACCGCAAGCCTGACGAGATTTTGTGCAGCCACCGAGTTTGGATTTGGCGTGGCATCGTCTTGCGTTGAATGCGGCCGCAAGAGCAGATCGCCGGCGTCATCGGCAGAAAGGTAATAACCCCCTGTATCGGGGTCGGCATAATGCTTGTCGAAAGCATCCTGCCAGACGAGAGCCCGTTCGAGATAAACGCGATCGCCCGTCGCTTCGTAGAGGGCCAGCGCAGCGCGGATCATGGCCGCGAAATCAGACGCAAGGCCGGGGAATAACAGTTTCCCGTCTCGCCAGGAATGGCCGAGACGGTCACCTTTGGTCATTGATCGCGCAATGAACTCGAAGGCACGCTTGGCCATCGAAAGCCAGCTCGTCTCATTCAGAATGATTCCGGCATTGACCAGCGCGGCGATCATTAGCCCGTTCCAGTCGGCCAATATCTTGTCGTCGAGTCCGGGCCGCACGCGGCCGGCGCGTGCTTCTAGCAAGATAGTGCGCACGCTTGCCAGCCGCGCCTCGTCGGCTTCACTGCGGGGCACGCTGTGCAATCGGTTGAGAATATTATGCCCCTCGAAGTTGCCTTCGTCAGTCACGTCGTAATGGCGGGCAAAGAACTCGCCTGCCTCCGGCCCGATCAGCTCGATGACCTCGTTTTTCGACCAGACGTAGAACTTGCCCTCCTCGCCTTCCGAATCGGCATCAAGCGATGCGGCAAATGGACCCTCGCCCGTCGTCATTTCGCGCGCGAGCCATGCGACGGTTTCGCGCGCGCGCTGCGCGAACAACGGCGAACCGCTGCGTTGACAGGCCAGCGCCAGCAGCTCGAGCAGCTGAGCGTTGTCGTAGAGCATCTTTTCGAAATGCGGTACCAGCCACCGCTCGTCCACCGAATAGCGCGAAAAGCCGCCGCCAAGATGATCGTAGATCCCTCCTTCGCTCATTCTTTCGAGTGTATGCTCGACAACTTCGAAGAAGTGCGAATCGTTTGTGCGCAGACCGGCGCGCCAGAGCATTTCGAGAATTGCCGGCTGCGGAAATTTCGGGGCGCCGCGCAGTCCGCCATTGATCTGGTCGAACATATTGCCGACCTGCATGGCGGCGGCATCGAGCTCCTTCAATCCGATTGTCACTTTGGCGGCTGGTCGAGCCTTTTCCGAAAGTCGAGACAATAGCGCGGCGCGGTTCTGCTCAATCCGGTTCGGCTCTTCACGGAAGAGCCGCGCGACCTCGCGCAAGACGTCGACAAAGGCAGGACGGCCGAAACGTGATTCCTTCGGAAAATATGTGCCGCCCCATACCGGTTCCGCCTGCGGCGTCAGAAATATTGTCAGCGGCCAGCCACCCTGCTCGCCCAGCAGATGCAAGGCGTTCATATATATTTGGTCGATGTCCGGCCGCTCTTCGCGATCGACTTTGATGTTTACGAACAACTCGTTCATCACGCGCGCGGTGGCATCATCCTCAAAGGATTCGTGTGCCATCACGTGGCACCAGTGGCACGCCGCATAGCCTACCGAGAGCAAAATCGGCCTATTCGTGCGTTTGGCCTCGGCAAGCGCTTCCGGACCCCAGGTCCACCAATCGACGGGGTTGTGCTTGTGCTGCAGGAGATATGGTGAGGTCGCCGCGGCGAGACGGTTTTCACGCGCGGTATTTTGAAGGGATGACATTGCGCAAGCCTAGCGTGATTTAACACCCGCGGGAATTGGCGCGGTTGGTCAACGGCAGGCGCGAATGGCTCGCCTCACGGCAAGATCGCGAATGCCCGTGCCGGAAATCCAAGGCCGTCCCGCACCTTCGGCCAGGTCACGACAATCACCGCGCCTTTCGGCGGAACCTTGTCGAGATTTGCCATGACCTCGATCTGATAATGGCCATGCTGAAGGAGGTAAGTTTCCGAATCCATTTTGTCGGTCGTGTCGGTGTCCAACGATTCGTGGCCGGTCGCGATCACGCCGCGCTGCTCATACAGGAACTTGATTGTTTCGAATGCCCACGCCGGGAACGGCGCCCGCTTGAACCGTTCGGGGTTGGCATCCCAATCCTTGTACATGTCGGTCCGCAGAGCGACGAAAGATCCACGCGCAATGCGACCGTGTCGCTTCTCCCACGCACGCAGGTCCGCAACAGAAAAGGCGTGGTTCGGGTCTTTTTGCAGGTACGGCGTGGCATCCAGCACAACCAGCGGGAGGATCATCTGTTTGAGCGGGATCGCATCCATCGTGATCCCCTTCTCATCAAAATGCGCCGGCGGATCGACGTGGGTACCGTACTGGCCGACAAATTCGTAAAGGGTCGTGCGGAAGCCATCTTCCTTGATTGTATAAGGCCGATGCGTTTTCGGATCCGCCGCCGGTGTCATTTTGGCTTGGCCGAATCCGGACCATACGGGCGTTTCGGGGCCGAAACCGTGCGTCAGATCGACGAAACGCTTCGATGCGATCACGCGATAGGCTTGCGCGAGATCGCCTTGTGCTGCCGCCATTGACGGCGCGCCGTAGGCGAATAGCAAAGTCGAAAAAATGACGATCGGACGAAGTTTTGGCGCCATGTCGCCTCCCTCAATGCTCGTGAATTCGCACGATCATATCTCAGGCGGCGAAATAGGCACCCTCTGGCTTTGAGGGATTACAAGACGCGATAAATTTCCCATCGCGCGGAACCGGACACGACGTACGGCTCCATGTCCTTGCTCCACTTCTTGTGCGCATCGATCTTTCCGAGTGCGGACCAGGATTTCTCCAGGTCTGCAAGATCGGCGATCGGCCCCTCGTGGACACCGTTGCCTCACGTGACGAATGCTATTACGGGACTTGACCCCTGCCCTGTCTCGGCGCTTCCGTGCGCGGCGATGTCAAATCCGCCACGCGAAACAATCTACGCACTGTCGTCCGGAAGAGCGCCGGCTGCGATTGCTGTCGTGCGCATTTCGGGTCCGCGTGCTGGTGACGCTCTTAAAG
>DATGDN010000302.1:0-24407 GCA_035310865.1 Pseudolabrys sp.
CTTGATCATTTTGGTAACTGCCGCGCTCCAGCCCGCCGCATTCAGAAAGGGCGAGTTCATCGGGATGTAGGCGAGGGTATGGCAGGCTTGGCAATTGGCCTCCACCTTGTCGACGCCCGGTGCCTGCTTCAATTTGATCACCTGCTCGGCGGCGAACGCCGGCGATGCGATGAGAGCGGCGACAAGTGCAATGACGAATTTATGCATGGTGCTCTCCTCACGCCGTCAGCGTGATGTTTTGCATGACGTTGTTGTGATAGCCGGCCGGATTGAAAATCAGTTCGGATACCTGGCTCTGGCCGAGCTTGTTGGTGGCGTTGACCGTCACCGTGTTGTTGCCCTTCTTGGCCGTGAGCTCGAAGCTCCACGGCCGGAACGCGAAGCGGCCGAGATCCTGGCCCAAAGTTGCGGAGCCCCAGGTCTTGCCGCCATCAGTCGAGACTTGCACCGTTCGGATGCCATAGCCGCCGTCCCAGGCCATGCCGCTGATCGTGACCTTGCCGGCTTTCACCTTGTCGCCGTTGCGGTGGCTGGTGATCAGCGAATTGACCACCATTTCGGTGATCGGCGTGCTCGCCGCGTTTTCCTGACTGATGAAGCGATCCCTGACCGGGAATTTGCCGACCGGAATGCGGTAGGCCGGATTCATCCAGAAGTTTGTTTCGGGCTTGGTCAGCGCATTGATCGCGATGACGTGTTTCATCCAATAGGTGCCGGTCCAGCCAGGCACGACGATGCGCGCCGGGAAGCCGTTCCAATGCGGCAGGGGCTGGCCATTCATTTCATATGCAACGATCGTCGATTCATCGATCGCCTTCCAGACCGGGATGCTCTTGATGAAGTCTGGCGTCTTGTCGACCGCGGGGCCGTCGGCACCATTGAAAACGATCTCGATCGCCTCTTTCTTCAGCCCGGCCTTGTCGAGCACGTCCTTGAGCTTGGCGCCTTTCCAGCGCGCACAACCCATGGCGCCGTAACCCCATTCCACGCCTTGCACGTGCGGCCTCGACAACCCGCGCCGGTTGCCGGAGCACTGATTGACAGCGACCACTTCGACGGCCGGCATCTTCTTTAGATCGTCGAGCGTGATTTCGGCACGACCATTCGCGCCGTCGCCGCCGACTGCGATCTTGTAACCTTCGGCTTTGACGTTTGGGATGTCCGCCAGGTGATAACGCACATAGAACTGGTCGTTCGGCGTGATTGGCGTGCGCAGGTATTCGATCGGTGCTTCGTAGTTTGGTGGACGATCGGCAAGCTGGATCAGCGGTTTCTTGCCCGGAAGCGTGCCCATCGTCGCGTAACTCGCGACGCCGTCCGGGACGCCGGGTGTCAGTGGGGCGCCGGCGGCATTTGCCTCGGAAAACTTCAATCCAGAAAACGCAAGCGCGGCGCCTGCGCCCGCTGTCTCAAGCAGGTGACGTCGTGTGATCATCGTTCCTCTCCCCAGAGGTTCGCTGAAGCCAAACAGCCATCGCTGCGGCTTCAGATATTTTTATTGGAATATGATCTGACGATTTTGGCGAGCGGTCAATTGTTCTGGCGCGCGGCGTTGCGCGTCACGCCCGCAATCTCATCGGATGGGACTTTGCCGCGAAGGGGAGCAGCGATGCGTTGCCTAGCGCCCGATGCGGCGCGGCGGTGGGCGGTTGGCCAAAGCTTTCCAGAGCAAGTGATATTTCGGCGTTGCCGCCAGGATCGGATCGCGTTGCCCGCAATAGCTCCGGTTGAGTTCGGCCTGTGCGAACAGGGCCCCGACCTTTGGCTCGCTGCCCGCGGCCAGCAACGTCAATCGATCGAGCGCACAAGCCAAGGTGCTCTGCTGGATGAATTCGCTGCCGCCCTGGCAGAACCAACCCGACAATTGCAGGCGCGGATCATCGAATGCGCGCACAAAGGCGAGGCATTGCCGTGGTGTGCCTTTCGAGGCAGTGAACAATATGCTGGTCAATGGGCCGAACTTGCTGGCCAAGGTCTGTTCTGCAGCCTTGACCTCGGTTGGACCAAGCGCGGACGCGCTGGCAACGATCTCAGCCGCCGGGTCGGCGAAGCGTATAATTTCTCCGCCCGGGCGATAGATTTCGACATGCAGGTAAGGTGCGGCGCCGTCGGGCTCGCCGAACTCGAGAATATCCTTGCGTCCGCTGCCGGCGGATGGTGTAGGCGGCGGGGACATCCGCGGCTTCGGGAATTGAAAGGGCGAAGGCAGGGAACGGCCGCTCGATACTGATCCACCTCGATTCATGCACCGGCGTGATGCTGCCGATCGCCTTCGGCGATTGAGAAACATGCGCGGCGGCTATGGACAACAGCGCAACAGCACCCAGATATGCGAGCACGCGCACGAAGCTGGATGGCAGTTCATCGCGCCATGACTGCAGGACGGGGTGCATGAGATTGTCTTCGGCGGGTTGCCGTTGTGTTGCGCCCAGTTCTCGCCTAGAAGCGCTGCCAACCGGTTGCCCCTTACCGGAGGCCCCGTGGTAAATTAAATCCGGAGCGTTAACAATGGGTTACAAGGTCGCCGTCGTGGGTGCCACCGGCAATGTCGGGCGCGAGATGCTCGATATTCTGGCTGAGCGCAATTTTCCCGCCGACGAGGTGGTCGCCGTCGCGTCGCGGCGCAGCCAGGGCGTGGAGTGCTCGTTCGGCGACAAGACGCTGAAGGTGAAGGCGCTCGACCACTTCGATTTCTCGGACGTCGACATCTGCCTGATGTCGGCCGGCGGCGCGGTCTCGAAGGAATGGTCGCCGAAGATTGCCGCGCAGGGCGCGGTGGTGATCGACAATTCATCGGCCTGGCGCATGGACCCGGATGTGCCGCTGATCGTGCCCGAGGTGAACGTCGATGCGGTCACCGGCTTCACCAAGAAGAACATCATTGCCAATCCGAATTGCTCGACGGCTCAGCTCGTGGTGGCCCTCAAGCCGCTGCACGACAAGGCGAAGATCAAGCGTGTCGTGGTGGCGACCTATCAATCGGTCTCCGGCGCCGGCAAGGAGGCGATGGACGAACTGTTCTCGCAGAGCAAGGCGGTGTTCACGCTCGATGAAGTGGAAACCAAGAAATTTCCCAAGCGGATTGCCTTCAACGTCATTCCACACATCGACGTATTCATGGAAGATGGATACACGAAAGAAGAATGGAAGATGATGATGGAGACCAAGAAGATTCTTGATCCCCACATCAAGCTCACCGCGACTTGCGTGCGGGTGCCGGTGTTCGTCGGCCATTCAGAAGCGGTGAATGTGGAATTCGAGAATCCGATCAGCGCTGACGAAGCACGCGTCATTCTGCGGAGCGCGCCCGGCTGTCTGGTGATCGACAAGCATGAGGACGGCGGCTACGTGACGCCGCACGAATGCGTGGGCGAAGATGCGACCTATATCAGCCGCATCCGCGAGGACGGTACCGTCGAGAACGGACTGCAGATGTGGATTGTATCGGACAATCTGCGCAAGGGCGCGGCGCTGAACGCCGTTCAGATCGCAGAATGCCTGATCAACCGCAAGCTGATCCAGGCGAAACGCCGGGCGGCCTAAAGCATTCTCTTCTGAATATACGGATCTGCTAGGATAGCCGTGCCGGGCTTTCCTGCGTACGAATATGCTGTGCCAGTTCCTGGAAATTCGCCAGCGCGGAGTGGCGTTCGTTGTAGAAACGAACGAGACGCTGTGCAGTGGCTGGCTGCAGACGGTCGAAGCTGTGGCGTGCGGCTTCAATCGCCTGGGGTGAAAAGCGGCCTTACGGCGCAGAATGCATATGTGCTTGACGGTCGGCCACGACAGGCCAGCAGCCTTTGCCAGAATGAGTGGAAATCACTCTCCGGACGCGCGTCATTCATGACGCTTTCAACAAGTTTGGTAGGCGCGCCGCACAGCGCCGATAGCGCGGCCACCGTTTCTTCGAACTTTCCGTTCTTGGCGTAGTCGCAAACCACAGGATCGACCGGCGCTCCCGAACGTCTGACGATGTCGAATTGTGCCGCCGCTTCGCGGTAATCGCGCTTTGCCTTGGGCTGCCCTGCCGGTTCCTGCCCGGTGATGTCGGTCAGAACCTTATGCACTTCGTAGACGGCGTCTGGATTGCTTGCCGTCAATTTTTCGAACACGACCTCGGACGCTTTGGCGATGAGCGCATTGAAGTGCTCTTGCGGGATGTCTTTTACGCATGGAGACGCAGATCGCGAGCACCTCGTCATTGATCGATCTGTCGACCAGTTTGGTACAGCCGTCATCGGAAAAGCGCGCGCCTTCGTTGCGCGTCACCGAGAGGACAACATCGCGGTTGCCGTGCGTCACCAGCACCTCGCTAACCTTCTCGCTGAGCGTGGAGCGCTTTGAAATGGCGAGCAGCCGGTCCTGGCTGTTGCCGCTGGCGATCGCGAGCAGGTCTTCGTCGGACAATCTGTTGGACAAGCTCAAGATCGGTCCCGCGACCTCAATCGAATCGTCGCGTGCAAGCTTGCGCACGGTCATCGGCGGCGCATTGGGGTCCGGGGCAAGGCGGTGAGCAAGCTCCGCCCTCGCTTTGGTTTCAATTTTCTCGGCGATGCGCGAGACGACGCCATCAAACAGGTCGACGTGCTCGTCGGAGTAATTGTCGGCGCCGGCAAGGAACAGGTCGGTGACCCGGCGAAGGATATCCGCCTGCTTGTCGGCCGATCCCGATGCGAAAGTCCCCTCGATCTCAGCGATAATCGATCGCGCTTCCATCACGGCTTTTACCGCCCCGGTCATGACACTCCGGCTACCTGTAGCCGTAGGTCATTACCATCGCGTTAGACAGAAACGGCGGATTCTCGGTAACCGTGTCCATCCCGCGCGCATCGGATTCCCAAGGAGAATGCGCGTAATTACGGTTAAGGCGAGGTAAGTTGCCGGGGCGATCAAAAACGCGGTTGTGCAAAGAGTCGCGTGTGGTCGTCTGCAGCAATCTGGACGAATTTTCCGGTTGCAGGATCGCGCACCGAAAGCCGGCCGGTCGCAACGCCGAAGTAAGCTGCGTGCAACGTGAGCATCCCGCGCCCGACCAGCGCGTTTATCCATGGAAATGTCATCAGGTTGTCGCGCATCTTGACGATCGAGGCCTGTTCTAACTCCGTGAGGTACTGACCAAGCGGCCGATCTCCGCGAGGGCCAACGTCAGCGGCCGCCGGTGCGATCAGCTCCATCCAGTGTCCGATGAAGTCGCCGGGCGACAACGGTGCAGCTTCTTCCGCGTAGGCGCGGATGCCGCCGCACTGTGCGTGACCGAGCACGACGATGTGCTTCACCTTGAGAGCCTGTACCGCGAATTCCAGCGCGGCCGAGACCGCCCGCTGCGCGCCGTCCGGCGTATAGGGCGGAACCAGGTTGCCGATATTGCGCACGACGAACAGTTCGCCCGGGCGTGCATCGAAGATTACCTCGGGTGAAACGCGCGAGTCGCAGCAGCCGATCACCATGATCTGCGGCGATTGTCCGCTCTCGGCGAGGCCGAGATAGCGGTCCTGTTCATGGCGCAGCCGGCCGATCAGAAAAGCGCGATAACCGTCGACGAGTTGTTGAGGGAATGCCATGACCTGTGGATCTCTGGGTGTCGGATCACACAATCACGCCTTCAACGCCGTTGGCAACCCGCCACGCGCGGGAGTGGCGTGCCGGGTGCATGAACGATAGGATTCGATTGAAGGGAGTTCGTTGAATGACCATCCGCCCGCGCCGCAGCGTTTTATACATGCCGGGTTCCAATGCTCGCGCGCTGGACAAGGCGAAGACGCTGCCTGCTGACGGTGTCATCCTCGATCTTGAGGACTCGGTTGCGCCGAATGCCAAGGACGCCGCCCGCGGGCAGGTGGCCGACGCCGTGAAGGCTGGCGGCTTTGGCGCGCGCGAGGTTTTCATCCGCATAAACGGGGTGGATACACCGTGGCATGCCGACGATCTTTCCGCTGCCGCACACGCTGCGCCCGATGTCATCTTGGTGCCAAAAGTATCGAGCCCCGACACGCTGGAACTGATCGGTCGCCGGCTGCTCGATATGGGCACGGACCACAAGACACGAATTTGGGCAATGATCGAAACACCGCTCGCTATCTTCAATATTTTGTCGATTGCGTCGGCGGCGCGTGACTCTGAAACTCGCCTGTCCGGATTCGTGATGGGCACCAACGATCTCGCCAAGGATACGCGCGCGCGCCTGTTGCCGGGGAGAGCGCCGATGCTGCCGTGGCTCTCGACGTGCATCGCCGCTGCACGTATTCACGGCATTGGCATTCTCGACGGCGTCTACAACGACATCGGCAACGCGGACGGCTTTGCGAAAGAATGCGCACAGGGCGTCGAATTCGGCTTCGACGGCAAGACGCTGATCCATCCGAGCCAGATCGAGCCTTGCAACACCGCGTTTTCGCCGTCGCAGGCCGAGGTCGAGCAGGCGCGCAAGATGATCGCGGTGTTCGACCTGCCGGAAAACAAGGGCAAGGGCGTAGTTTCGATTGATGGCCGCATGGTCGAGCGGCTGCACGCCGATATGGCCAGGCGCACGGTCGCGATCGCGGAGGCGATAGCGGCGCGGGCCTGAAGCTTCCACAGAAGTAATTGTTTGAAGGTGGAAAATGTCACAGAATGTGTCATGATCCGTCACTGGCGCACCATTGCGGTATCGCTCGCGGCCGTCTTGTTCGCGCTGCCGCTCAACATTGCCCGCGCCGAGCCGACCGTTAACCCGGCAAAATCAGGGGCGGCGAGCTGCGTCCGTCCGGACTTTCGCGTCGTGCTTGACGTCGGCCATAGCGCGAGGTCGCCTGGCGCCAAAAGCGCGCGCGGCGCTGACGAATTTGATTTCAATCTGCGGCTCGCCAAGCAGATCGATCAGGCTCTTCTCGAGGCGGGTTTTGCCAAGGCGGTCCTCATGGTGACCGACGGGCGGGCAAATCGAAGCCTGTACACCCGTGTGGCACGCGCCAACGACTTATCGGCGAACCTTCTGCTGTCCATCCACCACGACTCGGTGCCTGACCGGTTTCTCGAAAGATGGGAGTACAATGGCAAACAGGAGGCATTCAGTGACCGGTTCAAAGGCCATTCGATTTTCGTCTCGGACGACAATATCGATCCGAAAGACAGCCTTTTGTTCGGAAGCATGCTCGGCCAGCAGTTGAAGGCGCGCGGCTTGCAATACACGCCGCACTATACCGAGAGCTTTATGGGTCGGTGGAAGCGTGTACTCCTCGACGCTAATGCCGGCGTCTACCGTTATGACACGCTATTCGTGCTGAAGAAGACTCAGATGCCCGCCGTACTCCTCGAAGCCGGATCGATCGCGAACCGCGACGAGGAATTGGAAATGGCCTCGCCGGAGCGGCAGCAGCTGATCAGTGCGGCAGTGGTGGATGCCGTCGACAGTTTCTGCGCGGCGCAATCACACAAGTCCGCGCTGCAGATCGCGCAAGCTTCGAAAGCCAGGCATGTGCTGTCGGCGCATTCGCACCAGCGTGCGCGCGCGCGTACCGCCAACGCTACGCCGTTAACGCCGGTCTCGCAGTCAATCCTCGATATGCATTAGCTCGTCACTACGCCGGTCAGCGCGCGCATTTCGGCACCCGCCGCATTTTCATACCGGGATAATTATTTGTCCCGTTTGTCTTCATCGATTTCGCGATCGAATACGGAGTTAGGGCTGCCGCCAGCACAAGCTTACGCCCAGGGGCGTGACGCGGCGGCTTTCTGCTCGTAACTTTCGATCTTGCTCTGCTTCTGCTTGGTGAGGCCGATATCGTCGAGGCCGTTGAGCAGGCAGTGCTTGCGGTGCTCGTCAATGTCGAAATGAACTACGCCGCCGTCTGGACCACGGATTTCCTGCTTCTCGAGATCGACCGTCAGCGTCGCGTTGGCACCACGTTCGGCGTCGTCGAAAAGCTTCTCGAGATCTTCCGGTGACACGCGGATCGGCAGCAGGCCGTTCTTGAAGCAGTTGTTGTAGAAGATGTCGCCGAATGAAGTGGAGATCACGCAGCGAATGCCGAAATCCATCAACGCCCACGGCGCATGTTCGCGCGATGAGCCGCAGCCGAAATTGTCGCCGGCGACCAGAATCTTGGCTTTGCGGTAGGCCGGCTTGTTCAGCACGAAATCCGGGTTCTCGCTGCCGTCGTCCTTATAACGTCGCTCGGAAAACAGGCCCTTGCCGAGTCCGGTGCGCTTGATTGTCTTCAGGTATTGCTTGGGGATCACCATGTCGGTGTCGACATTGATCAACTTCAGCGGCGCGGCGACGCCTTCAAGCGTGGTGAATTTTTCCATGGCTTCCGAGGCTCCCGGCCGGTGCCGTTTCATGGCTTTTTGATAAGGCGCCTGCCGACCTGGTCAAGACCGCCCAGCGGCCACCAGATATGCATTTCGGCGTTGTAGTTCATACCGCTGCGTGTTCGTGCCTGAACTTCGATTCCCGCACAACGTTGCAGACCTGAACACTGTATTCCGAATAGTAAATTTCGCGTGCCTTTTTCTGGGCAGCCCGATGCTCGGGGTTCATGCGCCAGGCCCGCATGCCTTCCTCGTGCTCGAACTCGACGATGGTAACGCGCTCGCCGTCATCGGCAAAAAAGCCCTTGTGAGAAATATAGCCGGGCATGGTCATCGCCAGTTCGACCATGCGGTCGACGAGGGCGATATAGTCATCGCGAACACCCGAGCGCAGGCGCGAGCGAAAAACGGTGACGATCATTGGCGGCATTCTCCATCGGTGCTTTAAGTCTTGCGCAGACGCGCCCGTTCAACCAATTCCGATTATGAATGATCGCAATCGAATTTCGGTATAGATCTACTCGACGCTTGCTTCGATTGCTTCGATGTCTTCGTCCGACAGGCCGAAATGGTGCCCGATCTCGTGCACCAGGACATGGGTGACGATCTCGCCGAGCGTATCCTCGTGTTCGGCCCAGTAATCGAGAATCGGCCGGCGATAGAGCCAGATCATGTTGGGCATGATCTCCGGGGTGGAATCCGACTGGAACGGCAGCCCCACGCCCTGGAAGAGGCCGAGCAGGTCGAATTCGCTCTCGGCATGCATGCTCTCGAGAACCTCATCGGTCGGAAAGTCCTCAACGCGAATGACGAGGTTCTGGCAGAGATTGCGAAAGTGCTCGGGAAGGCGCGCGTACGCGTCCGCGGCAAACGTCTCGATATCGGCCAAAGACGGCGCCGCGGAACCGCGCCAATCGCTGAATTGGCTTTTCATGACAATGTTGTAGGGGAGGTTTGAGCGCCGACCAAGCGGTTGACGGCGTGGGCCCTGATGCGCAACGGTTGGTGGTCCCTGACGCGAGGCGCGTGTTGCCGATGTCAAAGATTGCAAAGCATTTGGCCTTCATCGGCCTGGTTTTCGCCATGAATGCCGGCGTGTCGATACCGGCATCGGCCGAGCCATCCTGCGACAGTCGGGTACCGCACGCCTCGAACTGCCCGGTTGACCTTGCCGCGCAGAAAAAACGCCCGCGCGTCACGATCTATCCGCGCCGGATCTATCCCGGGCCAAATGCCAAACGGCAGTGCCGTTCCTGGCTCGTGGAAGAGTACCGCGTTAGCGGCCCGGTGATCGTCCCGCAGATGCGCTGCTGGTGGGAATAGAGAACGGCCGCGGCGAAAAAGCCTTTTCTCCATCGCGAATATAAATCCGGTGGCGTTATTTCCACTCGCGCACGTCGACAAAGTGGCCCGCGATCGCCGCTGCGGCAGCCATCGCCGGCGACACAAGATGCGTGCGCCCCTTGTAGCCCTGACGCCCTTCGAAATTGCGGTTTGAAGTCGAGGCGCAGCGCTCGCCCGGTTGCAGCTTGTCCGGGTTCATCGCAAGACACATCGAGCATCCCGGCTCACGCCACTCGAAACCGGCAGTCTTGAAAATCTTGTCGAGACCTTCTGCTTCCGCCTGCATTTTCACCAGGCCGGAGCCGGGCACGATCATGGCGTTGACATTGGCATTGACCGTCTTGCCGTCGACCACGCGAGCCACCGCGCGCAGGTCCTCGATGCGCGCATTGGTGCATGAGCCGATGAACACGCGATCGAGCTTGATGTCGGTAATTTTCTCGCCGCCCTTGAGGCCCATGTATTCGAGCGATCGCTCGGCTGCGATGCGTTTCTTTTCGTCGGCAATTTCAGACAGCACCGGCACCTTGCCGGTGATCGACGTCACCTGCTCAGGGCTGGTGCCCCACGTGACCAGCGGCGGCAGCTTTGCGGCATCGAGATGGATTTCGCGATCGAAGTGTGCGCCGTCATCAGAGGGCAACGTCTCCCAATAGCGCATAGCCTCGTCCCAGGCCTTGCCCTTCGGAGCCTTTGGCTTGTCCTTGAGGTACTCGTAAGCCTTTTCGTCCGGCGCGATGAAGCCGGCCTTGGCACCGCCTTCGACCGACATGTTGCAAATCGTCATACGGCCTTCGATCGAGGTCGATCGGACCGCTTCGCCGGCATATTCCAGCGCGTAGCCGGTGCCGCCGGCGGTGCCGATTTCACCGATGATCGCGAGGATGATGTCCTTGGCGGTGACGCCCGGCGGCAATTTGCCGTCGACAACCGCACGCATGTTCTTCGATTTTGTCTGGACCAATGTCTGCGTTGCCAGCACGTGCTCGACTTCGGACGTTCCGATGCCATAGGCGAGCGCGCCGAATGCGCCATGCGTCGCGGTGTGGCTGTCACCGCAGACAATGGTAGTGCCGGGCAGCGTGAATCCCTGCTCGGGCCCGATGATGTGGACGATGCCCTGGCGCTTGTCGAACTCGTTGAAATATTCAATGCCGAAATCCTTGGCGTTTTTCACCAGCGCTGCGATCTGCTCGGCGCTTTCCGGATCTGGGTTTGGCTTGCTGCGATCGGTGGTCGGAACGTTGTGGTCGACGACCGCCAATGTCTTGTCCGGCGCGTGCACCTTTCGGCCGGCGGCGCGAAGACCTTCGAAGGCCTGCGGTGAAGTGACCTCGTGCACCAGATGGCGGTCGATGTAGATAAGGCAAGTTCCATCTGGCTGCTCATCCACCAGATGGTCGTCCCAGATTTTGTCGTAGAGCGTGCGCGGTTTCATGTCGTCATCAACTTTGCTCAGAGGAATTTGAACGCGGCTTGCAGATATCTGGCAGCGTCGGCGCGGCTAAAGGCCTGCCTGCACCGACGTCAGCCGGCCAAAAAACCGCCACGGCAGCCGCGTGTGGTCGACCAGAACAATCCGCTGAGCTTTGGAAACCATGGCAGTTATATAGCCACTTAAACCGCCGCCGACAACGAACGCAAAGCCCCCGGATCGGCGGTCATTTCCAGGCGGATGCCAGATCAGCGGTCTTGCAGATCATGGTGTCGCCCAGGAAGCGGATGCTGGCGAGCGAGCGCTCAGCCGCTTCGGCATGGCACCCGCTGCAAGCATCCTCGACCAGGATGGGGATGAAACCTAGATCCGCCCCATGGCGAACGGTTGGCTCGATCCCGATTTCGGTCGCTACGCCGCAAATGATGAAGCTCTTCAACCCGCAGTCGCGTAGCGCGATGGCGAGCGGAGTGCCCTCGAAGGCCGACATCGTGATCTTGTCGAATATCGCTTCGTCGTCGCGGACCTTGAGTTCGGGCGCGAGCAAGAACCCCGAACTGTCCCTCAGGAACCATGGCTGGACGTCTTCGATTTCATTTTTCTTTGCCACGCCATCATCTGACGCAGCTGAAAGACACCGGAAAGGCGTTTAGGCAGCGACATGTGACGCATGAAAAAAATGCGTACCTTCGCTGCGCGCGCGATTTCGAGCAGCCTGAGCACGCTTGCGAGTACGGACGGCGCGTGACTGAGCTGGCGCAGAATGCCGACCTGCATGTCGTAGACAATGAGTGCGGTCGTATCGGGGTGCGCAGCTTCAACAAGCGTTTCGGGAACCGTGAGGCTGAACGCGCGCTTCATGGCCGAATTTCGCGCCCTTGTGCAGAGATCCCGCCCGCGCGGTAGAGCCGCGGCTATTCTTGTGCCGCCTCGGCGCCTTCCGCCGCGCCGGCGCCTTGCGCTTCGGAGATACGCGCCTTCTTGCCGCGCAGACCGCGCAGGTAATAGAGCTTGGCGCGGCGAACCTTGCCGCGGCGCACTACCTTGATCGAGTCGATCATCGGCGAATAGAGCGGGAATACGCGCTCGACGCCTTCACCATAGGAGATCTTGCGCACGGTGAAGTTCTCGTTGATCCCCCGGCCCGAGCGGCCGATGCACACGCCCTCGTAGGCTTGCACGCGGGCCTTGTCGCCTTCGACGACCTTGACGTTGACCAGCACGGTATCGCCGGGCTGGAAGTCCGGAATGTCCTTGCCGGCCGAGAGCTTCTCGACCTGCTCTTTGTTCAGCTGCTGAATGATGTCCATCGCGAATTCTCCGTCGGCAGCGCCAGCAACCGGCGCGCGGTCTTGATCTGGTCTGAATGGGTTGGCGAGCTTGTATTACAAAGCTTTCGGCTTGTCACCCTTTGGATCTGGCCGGTTTTTCGGCGCTTTGCGGGCCTGGTAGGCCGACCAGAGGTCCGGCCGGCGCTCGGCGGTGAGCCGCTGGGCCTCCGCCAGCCGCCAGGCTTTGACCTTGGCGTGATCCCCGGAGACGAGAACTTCGGGGATCGGCTCGCCTTCGAATACCGGCGGCCGCGTGTATTGCGGATATTCCAGCAGGCCATCGGCGAAACTTTCCTCGGCGGCGGAGGCCTCCTTGCCCATGACTCCGGGCAGCAGGCGCACGCAGACATCAAGCAAGGCGAGCGCGGCAATTTCGCCGCCGGACAAGATGAAGTCGCCAAGCGAGACTTCTTCAAGCCCGCGCGCCTTGACCAGCCGTTCGTCGACGCCTTCGAAACGCGCGCACACGACAACGACCCCGAGTCCGTGCGCAAGGCTTGCCGCACGGCTTTGCCTGAGCGGCACGCCGCGTGGGCTCATCAGCAGGCGAGGGCGGGTGTCATGCGGAACAGCATCGAGCGCGTGCGCTAGCACATCTGCCTTCATCACCATGCCGGGTCCGCCGCCTGCCGGCGTGTCGTCGACGGTGCGATGCTTGTCATTCGCGTGCGCGCGGATGTCGATCGTATCGAGCGACCAGATTCCAGACGTCAGCGCCTTGCCGGCAAGGCTCTGCGCCAGCGGACCCGGGAACATCTCCGGAAAGATGGTCAGTACACTTGCGCGCCACATGCTCATTCGTCCCGTGCTTCGATCTCAACCGGCCGCACCAGCACGATCTGTTTTGCATCGAGATCGATTTTCGGAACCGTCACATCGTTGAATGGCAGCATCAAAGGGTCACCGCTGCCCACCGGCATGATTTCAATAATGTCGCCGGCGCCGAAATTATGAAGTGCGTGCACGGTTCCGATCTGGATGCCGTCCGGCGTGACGGCATCGAGGCCAATCAGATCGGCGTGATAGTAGGTATCGCGCTCTTCGATCTTCGGCAGCCGTGCGCGCGGAATGTAAAGCTCAAGGTTGCGCAATCGTTCCGCCGCGTTGCGGTCACCGACCCCGGCAATGCGCGCGACAAAGTGGTCCTTTGCCGGGCGCAGCGCCTCGATTTCGATGTGCTGCTTGCCGTCCTCCGATTCTAGCGGGCCGTAGGCTGCGACTGCCGCCGGATCTTCCGTGAACGACCAGAGCTTCACCTCGCCGCGCACACCGTGCGCGGCACCAATACGGGCGACGCAGACTTTGCGGGAGTCAGACCTCATGGTGAGGAGCGTCGCGCAGCGACGCGTCTCGAACCATGAGGTCGAAAAGCTTTTCGACGGCGGGCCAGCTCGGAAATCCGTTGGAAATCGCCGTTCATAAGGGCCTCTTTCTTCGCCCTCGACCATCCCTTTATGCGCCGCTCCGCGGCAATCGCATCCACAATCTGGTCGAAGTACTCGCTGTAAACCAGGACGACTGGCCGCCGCTTATCTGTGAAACCAGCAAAGCGACCGGTCTGGTGTTCTGCAAATCGTTGCTCGAGCTCAGCGCGCGTTGTCCCAGTATAGTAGGAGCCATCCGCACACCGAAGTATGTAAAGCCAGGCACCCATATATACGCCTCGTCCTTCGAGACGGCCGGCGGCGCCGGCCTCCTCAGGACGAGGCCTCCCAAATTAGCTCGCCGCGGGAGCCGGCGCGGCCTCGGCCGGCTTCTCCGCTTTTGCCGGCGTTTCCGCAGGCTTGGCTCCGCCTGCAGCCGGAGCTGCCGGTGTTGCGCCGGCCGCTTTCGCCGCTTCTTCTTCCTTCGCCTTGCGTTCCTTGCGCGGGATCGCCTTCTCGGGATTGTTGCGCTTCGGTCGCTTCATAATTCCGGCCGCGTCGAGGAAACGCATCACGCGATCGGACGGCTGCGCGCCTTTCTTCATCCAGGCCTGGACTTTTTCGAGGTCGAGCTTGAGCCGCTCGGTCTTTTCCTTCGGTAGCAGCGGATTGAAATAGCCAAGCCGCTCGATGAAGCGACCGTCGCGCGGCGCGCGGCTGTCGGCGACGACGACATGATACACCGGCCGCTTTTTTGTGCCGGCACGGGCAAGACGGATAACGAGAGACATTCTTTAGTCCTTTCTCACTCGATTGATCGATGGTCACTTCTTCTTTCCGAGTCCGGGCGGCAGACCGCCCGGCAATCCGGGAAACTTTCCGCCCAGGCGCGGCAAGCCGGGTAGCCCAGGCAGATTCGGAGGCAACTTCGGCATATTCGACGGCAACTGACCGCCGGGCATTTTCTTCGCCATTTCCGCCATCTGCTCCGGCGTCGGCGCGCCGGAACCGAAACCCATGGCTTGGGCGAGGCCGGCGAGCGGGCCGCGCTTGGCGCCGCCCATCATCTTCATCATGTCGGCCATGCCGCGATGCATTTTCAGAAGCTTGTTGATCGCCTCAGGTGTGGTGCCGGAGCCGGCGGCAATGCGCTTCTTGCGGCTTGCCTTGAGCAGGTCCGGGTTGCGCCGCTCTTTCGGTGTCATCGAGTCGATGATCGCGATCTGCCGCTTGATGACATTTTCATCGAGGTTGGCGGCGGCGAGCTGATTTTTCATCTTGGCAACGCCGGGCAACATGCCCATCAGCCCGCCGAGGCCACCCATGGCCTGCATCTGCGTGAGCTGTTCGCGCAGGTCGCCGAGATCGAACGCACCTTTGCGCATCTTCTCGGCCGTGCGCATTGCCTTTTCGGCATCGATATTGGCGGCAGCCTTTTCCACCAGCGCAACGATATCGCCCATGCCGAGAATGCGTCCGGCGATGCGAGCGGGATCGAAATCTTCAAGCGCATCCAGCTTTTCGCCGGTGCCGATCAGCTTGATGGGCTTGCCCGTGACCGCGCGCATCGACAGCGCCGCGCCGCCGCGGCCATCGCCATCGACGCGCGTAAGGACGATGCCGGAAAGGCCCACGCGCTCATCGAACGAACGCGCCAAATTGACTGCGTCCTGGCCGGTGAGGGCATCGGCGACCAGCAGCACCTCATGCGGATTGACAGCACGTTTGACTTCGGCGGCCTCGCTCATCATGGCGTCGTCAAGCGTGGTGCGTCCGGCGGTGTCGAGCATCACCACCTCGTAGCCGCCAAGTCTGCCCGCTTCGATTGCGCGGCGTGCGATCTGCGGCGGCGTCTGGCCTTCGATGACAGGCAAGGTATCGATCTGCGCGTCGCGGCCCAGCACTGCGAGCTGCTCCATCGCCGCCGGACGGCGCACGTCGAGCGACGCCATCAGGACCTTGCGGCGTTGCCGGTCGGTAAGCCGCTTTGCGAGCTTCGCAGTGGTAGTGGTTTTGCCGGAGCCTTGCAGGCCGACCATCATGATGGCGATGGGCGGCGCTGCATTGAGATCGATTCCCTGGTTGTCGGCGCCGAGTGTCGCAACCAACTGGTCGTGCAAGATCTTCACGACCATCTGGCCCGGCGTCACCGACTTCATGACCTCGACGCCCACGGCCTGCTTTTTAATGCCGTCGACAAACGCGCGCGCCACGTCGAGCGCGACGTCAGCTTCGAGCAGCGCACGGCGCACTTCGCGTAATGCGGCGTCGACGTCGGCTTCGCTGAGCGCGCCGCGGCGGGTGAGGCGGTCGAGAATGCCGCCAAGCTTTTCCGACAACGAATCGAACATCAGTTTCTGCGACCTCGTCCTGAGGAGCGCACGAAGTGCGCGTCTCGAAGGACGGGGTCGCCCACCCTCACTATTCGCCTCATCCTTCGAGACGCCCGCGGCGCGGGCTCCCCAGGATGAGGCTATTTACAAACACCTTTGCGCCCGAGGGCGCATTGCGCTGTCGGGCGGTGGCCTCCGGCCTCTCAGTGGACCGGGCGGCAAAACTAGAATTTCACGTCTCTATCGAGAACGGCCGGAAACTAGGGTCCGTATACCTTCAAGTCAAGGTGAGGCGAATTTAGGGCCCCAATTCATAGCTAACGGTCACCACTGCCCTTAACGTTTGTTCGCCCGGTGCGACGGGAACCGCGCCGGCGCGCATTGCCTGCATCGGCCGCGGTGGAGGGGAAGAGCCTTCTTCGGTGATCGAAACCACGCGACCAAGCTTGGACCCGGCGGCCTTCGCATAGAGCTCAGCCTTGCGACGGGCGTCGGTGATCGCATCATCGCGCGCCTGGTCGAGCAGCTTCGATTGCTCCGAGACCACGAATTCGATGCCTGACATTTCGTTGGCGCCCGCAGCGATCGCGCGGTCGAGGACGGCCGGCAGCTTGTCGATGTCGCGAATTCTGATCGTCACCTGATTGGTGGCCTGGAAGCCGGTGAGCCTGGCGGTGCCGCTTTTGTTCGGATCGTATTGCGGCTGCAGCGACAGCCGCGACGTCTGGATGTCGCGATCCGCGATGCCCGCCTCCTTGATCGCGGCGAGCACGGCGGTCATCTGCTTGGCGTTGATTTCACCCGCCTCGCGCGCGGTCTTGTCCTGGCTGCTCACGCCGATGCGGATCATCGCCGTGTCGGGCGCGACCGCAACCGTCGCCTCACCGGTCACCGTCACAAGTTTCTCCGCCGCATGCGCTGCGGTGAGCGTAAACACGCAGGCGAGTAAAATAAAAAAAGCGCGCAGTATGACCATCACTTCACCGGTACGAACACATTCACCACCAGCTTGTCGGGATCGCTCTGCACCGGGTCGGTGGCATATTCCTCGATGAAGAGATCTTTGGCTTCCAGCTGCTTGTCGTCGAGATAATTGGTGATGGCTTCGTAGGTCGTATCCATGGCGTCATAAGAGCCGCGGTGGACAAATTTAAGGGCCTTGCCTGCGGGCGCCGGACCGATGGCGATATCGCCTTTTGGCGGATCCTTCGGCGCCTGTGCGATCGGCAGCGCGGCCTGGAATGAAAATCCGGTGTCGTCGGTCTGCGTATAGACCGTAAAGGCCGGCCCAGCGGGCGTGATGGCCTGCTTGTCGAGATATTCGTGCAGCGACTTGAACGCATCGATCAACGTCTCAAAGGCCGTGTCCCATTTACTGTGGCCCTTGAGATAGACCATCGTGCGCTCCGGCAATGTCACCTGTTCGCCAAAGACATCCCCCGGCTGCAGTGGTGATGGCGAAGACGGACCCGTGATTGGAGGGGGCGACGGCTCGCTGGCACCCGGTTTGGGCGCAGGGTTCTGCGCCACAGCCATGTTGGCAGTGTAAGGCAATGCCAAGACGGCAAGCGCCAAAACAAGCTGGAACGGCGACATCACGGTTCTCCGTCGTTCGCGGCGGTCCGGGGATTCGCCAACATTAATACACATTCTAGCATGGCCTCTGGCCAATCTGCGTTTATTCGCCATATAAACCGGGCGAAACCCGGGCAAAGCACGATATGGGCGCGCTCGCCAATCAGTCCTTCGTGAAGATGAACGGCATCGGCAACGAGATCGTCGTCGTCGATCTGCGGCTGCGCGGTGGCACGATCGAAGCTGACGAAGCGCGTGCGGCCGCCCGGCCTGACTGTGCACCCTACGATCAGCTGATGGCACTCTATCCGCCGCGCACGCCAGGCACCGACGCCTTCATCCGCATCTATAACAATGACGGTTCGGAAGTCGGCGCCTGCGGGAATGGCATGCGTTGCGTCGCCGATCTCGTGGCGAAGGAGAGCGGGAAGGACGCGCTCACTTTCGAAACGACCGCGGGCATTCTCAACTGCTGGAAAGGCGCCGACGGTCTGTTCACCGTTGACATGGGACCGCCGCGTTTCAAGTGGAACGAGATTCCGCTGGCCGAGGAGTTCCGCGACACCCGCGCCATCGAATTGCAGATAGGCCCAATCGACAAGCCCGTGCTGCATTCACCGTCGGTCGTGAGCATGGGCAATCCTCATGCGATCTTCTGGGTCGATGACGTCAATGCGCACGATCTCGCGCGTCTCGGGCCTTTGCTCGAAAACCACCCGATCTTTCCCGAGCGCGCCAATATTACGCTCGCGCAGATCGTCGCGCGCGACCACATCATCATCCGTACCTGGGAACGGGGCGCCGGCCTCACCAAGGCTTGCGGCTCCGCCGCCTGCGCGGCTGCGGTCGCCGCTGCGCGGCTCAGGCGCACGGGGCGCAAAGTGAAGGTAACGCTGCCCGGAGGCGGACTGACGATCGATTGGCGTGAGAAAGATGATCACGTGCTGATGACGGGACCGGTGGAATTCGAGTTCAGGGGACGCTTCGATCCGGCGCTCTTCACCAAGGCAGGCGTGTCGTGAGCGTCGATATCGTCACATTCGGCTGCCGGTTGAACGCTTACGAATCGGAAGTGATCCGGCGCGAGGCGGCCGCGGCCGGTGTCGATAATGCGGTTATCGTCAATACGTGCGCGGTCACTGCGGAAGCAGTGCGGCAGGCCAGGCAGACAATTCGCCGTCTAAAACGCGAGCAGCCGGACTCACGCATCGTCGTCACAGGTTGCGCGGCGCAGACAGAGTCTAATACCTTTGCTGCAATGGCGGAAGTCGATCGCGTCGTCGGTAACGAGGAAAAATTCGACGCCTCGGCCTGGGCATCAAACGAAAAAATCACTGTGTCCGACATCATGGCGGTGAGGACGATGCGCCCGCATGCAATCGACAGCATAGAAGGCCGGGCGCGCGCATTCGTGCAGGTGCAGAACGGCTGCGATCACCGCTGCACCTTCTGCATTATTCCTTTTGGCCGCGGCAATTCGCGTTCGCTTACCGTGGAAGAAGTGGTGGCCCAGGCACGGCGGCTCGCGGACAACGGCTACCGCGAGATCGTGCTCACGGGTGTCGACATCACCAGTTACGGCGCGGACCTGCCCGGCGGGCCACGGCTTGGCGCGCTGGTGAAACGCATACTGAGGGATGTGCCGGATTTGGCGCGCCTGCGGCTGTCGTCGATTGACTCCGTCGAAGCCGATTCCGATCTGCTTGACGCGCTCGCCAATGAGCCGCGGCTGATGCCGCATCTGCACCTGTCGTTGCAGTCGGGCGACGATCTCATCCTCAAGCGCATGAAGCGGCGCCACGCACGCGGCGACACAATTTCGTTCTGCGCACAGGCACGCCGTCTGCGGCCTGATGTTGTGTTCGGTGCCGATATCATTGCGGGTTTCCCGACCGAGACGGACGACATGTTCGCCCGCTCGCTTGATCTGATCGATGAATGCGGGCTCACGCAGCTTCACGTCTTTCCGTTTTCGCCGCGGCCCGGCACGCCTGCGGCACGCATGCCGCAGGTCGATCGTGCTGACGTCAAAGAACGCGCGCGGCGCCTCCGCGAAAAAGGTGACATGGCACTGCACGGCCACCTCGACCGCGAGATCGGTCGCCGGCGCCGTGTTCTCACCGAATCGAAGTCGCTCGGACGCACCGAGCAATTCATGCCGGTGCGGCTTGCCGCGCCGGTAGAACCGGGTGTTATTGTCGATCTTGAGATGACTGCGCACGACGGCCGGCAGCTGCTGGCGGCTTAACGCATGATCCCGAAAAGCTTGTCCTCGACCCCGATCGGGGATGGGAACCGGTTTTCGGATAAGATCGTGCGCAAGCGCAATGAGGGGGACGGACGATGGCCTACCGCGATCATCTGGTCACGACGATGGAGCAGCTCCAGTCGCTCTACGGCGAAAGGATGGGAGCCTCCGTCGTCAAGGAGATCGATCATATCAATGACGGTTATCGCCAGATGATCGAAGTGGCGCCATTCGTGGCGGTCGCAACGTCGGGACCGGAAGGGCTCGACTGCTCGCCGAAGGGCGACGCAGCCGGGTTCGTGCGCATCCTCGATGACAAGACGCTGGCGATTCCGGATCGCCCCGGCAACAACCGCATCGACGGATTCCGCAATATCGTGCGAGATCCACGGATTGCACTGCTTTTTCTAATCCCCGGTGTGGGCGAAACCTTGCGCGTGAATGGCCGCGCTTCGATCTCCATCGACCCTGAGCTGATGCAAGGCTTTGCGGTCAACGGCAAGCTGCCGCGCTGCGTGCTGATCGTTCATGTCGAGAGCATCTATTTCCATTGCTCGAAAGCGATCGTGCGCTCGAAGCTGTGGGATGAAGGAACAAAGATCGACCGCAAGAGCCTGCCTTCGACCGGCACCATCATTGCCGAGCTGAGCAAGGGTCAGCTCGGCGGCGAAAAATACGATCGTGAAGCGCCGGAGCGGATCAAGGCGCAGCTTTACTAGGCCGCGATGGCCGGCAATTGCGGCGCGGAGAATGTCTAGCTGCGCTTTCCTTCCAGCCAATAGATGATGGCGGCGAATACGAAATAAAGCCCGAGCGCGGTGAGCGCCATCGCCGAGTCCGAAACCGGCGGGGGACCAAAAAAGACGTAAGCCTGTATGATGACGGCGACGAGGCCGAAGACCAGCATGCCGTAGCGGCCGATTTCATCTTTGGGTCTTGTTGTCCTGAGATAAAGCGCAATCCCGCCGAACAAGAGCGCGATCTCGAGTGCGAAAGCGATTGCAGGATAATTCCAAAGTCCAAATCCGACCTTATAGGAGTCGTCATACAGCGCGAGATCGGGGCGGTGCACCACCAGATCGAGGATCCAGTGCGAGAACACGGCGGCTCCCACGATTGCGGATGCCGGCCAACCCTGCGTGCGCCAAATAGCCCGATAGACGAGCGCTGCGCCCACTGACCAGAGAGCCGCGCCGGGCAGGCTATGAGTGAATGGCATGTAATAAAGGTCGAGCGGGTTTGTCGCGGTGAACCCCGGGACAATGCGGAGCTTTTCGATTCCGAGCAGCACTAGAATCGACCATGCGATGTCGACGAGCTGGACGGCGAGAAACAGAACCCACAGAGGTATCGCCGGCTTCGCGACTTTGCCCGCGAAGCTAGGTCCGTAGTGACCGATGAACATTGGGAGCTCCGCTATTTGCAGGGGATGGTTTCTGAACGCCTGCGTAACATCGAAGTTCCGGCGTCGGCCATCGGCTTCATTTTTCGACCGTGGGCTGCCAGCCGCAGGCGGCGAGTTTCCCGCGCATATGCTCCGGCACCGGCGCAGTGACTTTGACCGGCGGCTTGTTTTTCGCAATCGGCACGGTCACTTCACGGGAATGCAGGTGAAGCGCCGGCCCGCCAACGCGTGCTCCTGTTCCGTAGATATTGTCTCCGACGATCGGCCAGCCCATTTCGGCGCAATGCACCCGCAGTTGATGCGTACGGCCGGTCAATGGCTCGAGCGTGAGCCAGGTGAGGCCGGCTCCGCGGCCCAAGACCTTCCAGGTACTTGCCGATGGCAAGCCGTGCGCGTCCGCCTTCATCCACCAGCCGCGCGACTCGTCAAGCTTGGCAAGCGGAATGTCGATGCGGCCTTCGTCCGTGTCGGGCCCGCCCTCGACCAGCGCCCAATAGCGTTTGCCGACCTTGCCCTGCTTGAACAACTTGCCGAGCAGCGCCAGCGCCTTGCGGTGGCGGCCGAGCACGAGGCAGCCGGTCGTATCGCGATCAAGCCGGTGCGCAAGCGCCGGCGGGCGTGGCAGACCAAAGCGCAATGCGTCGAAATAGTCTTCGAAGGCATCGCCGCCTTTAGGGCCGCGATGCACCGGCAATCCCGGCGGTTTGTCGACCACCAGCATCAAACCATCACGGTAGAGCAGGCGCGACAGCATCTCTTCCGGTGTCATGCCGAAACCGCTATCACGGGCCCGGCATGAACGACAGCGCGCAAGGTGGAAGCTGGTGGAAACGCCTGAGTGGCGGGCTCAGGAGCACGTCGTCGTCGCTTGGCGGCGCCATTGCCGACCTTGTGTCGAAACGCAAGCTCGATGCCGAAACCGTAGTCGAGCTGGAAAATGAGTTGATCCGAGCCGATCTCGGCCCCGAGTTTGCTGCACGTATCGCCGCCGTGCTTGGCGAAGGCCGCTTCGAAAAGACGATCGCGCCTGAGGAAGTCAAGGCGGTGCTGGCTGGCGAGATCGAGAAGGTGCTCGCGCCGGTCGCAAAGCCATTGGAAATTACGGCGCGGCCCTTCGTCATTCTGGTTGCCGGCGTCAACGGCTCAGGCAAAACGACAACAATCGGAAAGCTCGCCGCTCGCTTTCGGGCAGAAGGAAAGACGGTGATGCTGGTCGCCGGCGACACCTTTCGTGCTGCGGCGATAGACCAGCTCAAGATCTGGGGCGAGCGCACAAGGGCAAGAGTGGTTGCTCGCGAACCCGGCGCGGATGCGGCTGGCCTTGCCTTCGATGCAATCAACGCTGCGAAGACTGACGGCGTGGACGTGGTGCTGGTCGACACCGCGGGCCGCCTGCAGAACCGCGCCGAACTGATGGGCGAACTGGAAAAAATGGTGCGCGTCATGCGCAAGGTCGAGCTAACCGCGCCTCATGCCGTGCTTCTCGTTCTCGATGCCACCGTGGGTCAGAACGCGCTCAGCCAGGTGGAGATTTTCGGCAAGACCGCCGGGGTCACCGGCCTGGTGATGACCAAGCTCGACGGCACCGCGCGCGGTGGAATCCTTGTAGCCATTGCCGCAAGATTCCGATTGCCGGTGCACTTTATCGGTGTCGGCGAAGGTGTGGATGATCTCGCACCATTCACCGCGCGCGATTTTGCGCGCGCCGTGGTAGGGCTCGGAGATTGAGGACGTCATGTCAGCGAAAAAGAAACAGCTCAACCCGGTGCTGAAGCTGGTGCTCGATATTGGGCCGCTGGTTTTGTTTTTTGCCGCAAATTCGAAATTTGGCATCTATGCTGCCACCGGCGCTTTCATGGTAGCGGTGCTGGCCGCGCTTGCGGTTTCTTACGCGATGACTCGCCTCATCGCCATCATGCCTCTAGTCACCGCCGTGATCGTGCTGGTGTTCGGCGGGCTGACATTGGTGCTGCACGACGAGTTGTTCATCAAGCTCAAGCCGACCATCATCTACGTCCTATTTGGCGGCACACTGATCGGCGGGCTGTTGTTCGACAAACCGCTGCTGGGCATGGTCTTCGACTCGGTCTTCCATCTGCAGGATGAAGGATGGCGCAAGCTCACCTGGCGGTGGGCGATGTTTTTCTTTGCACTCGCGATCCTGAATGAGATCGTCTGGCGTACGCAGACGACGGATTTCTGGGTGAGCTTCAAATTGTTCGGTGTCGTGCCGCTTACGTTTGTGTTTGCCGCACTGCAGTATCCGCTGCTCAACAAATACGCCCACGATAAAAAACCCTGACCCAAACTATGGATTTCGATCGTGCGTGGAAATCGATTGCGGCTGGTCTCTGTGGCAGCGCCGCTCATTCCGCGCTCATGGCGCTGAAATCCTGGGCTCGAATACTGCCGGGTTTCGAGCCTTATGACGACTTGCAGACATTATTGACCGGGTTTTTCGGCAGTTCGGTGCATCCCGTCGTTCCGTGGGTTTTGTCGTACTTCAATGGCGCGGTCGTACTTTCATTTCTGTTTAGCCATTCTTATCGCCGGCTGCCGGGTAATACGACCGTGATGAAGGGAATTGTGTTCGGCGTAGCCATTTGGATAGCGATGGGCCTCACGTTCTTTCCCATGATCGGCAAAGGGCTGTTCGCAATTCACGCGGGGTTTGGAATAAAGCCGACACTTTTCACGCTGATTATGGTGCTTACCTACAGCGTCACTCTGAGCATTGTGTATTCGATATTCAATTCGCCAAAGGGCAACTCGCCACCCTAGCGCAGCGCCTTTTCGATTTCGGGCTGCAGCACGCGCGTGAGGTTGTCGGCGGTAATCGGGCCTACGAGCTTGTAGGCGATACGTCCGTCGCGGCCGACCAGGAAAGTCTCCGGCACGCCATAGACACCCCAGTCGATGGATGCGCGCCCCGCCTCGTCGCGGCCCGTTGCGACGAAGGGGTTTCCGTAACGGTTCAAGAAACGCCGCGCGTTGTCCGCCGCATCCTTGTAGTTGATACCTACGAGTTGAATGCGCTTGTCCTTCGACAGCTGTTCCAGAAACGGCACTTCGTCGTGGCAGGG
>DATGDN010000303.1:0-2357 GCA_035310865.1 Pseudolabrys sp.
CACGGCTGGCGAGGTGAGGCCTACGTGCTATGCGGGGACTATGCCGCGGCCGGCAAGGAACTCGGCCAGTGCATCGTGCTTGGCGATCAGATCGGCACCTCGTTCCATCGCGGTGCGTTCCTCGCATTTGTCGCGCGCGTGCGGCTGCATGAGGGCGACCTTGCCGGCGCGCAGCGCGCGATTGAAGAAGCCGTGCACATCGCCGTCGAAACGCGCCAACCCTGGGGCCAGTCGATTGCCCTGCGCGTGCAGTCTGAAATCTGGCTGTCTTCATTGCCGCTGCAGCTTGATGCTGCGGAAGCCGCCGTACGCGAGGCGATCGATGTCCAGGTCGCTCGCGAGTGCCGCTGCGATCTTGCGTGGTCGCGCCTGGTGCTGGGCCGTGTACTGCAGGCTAAAGGCAACAGCGCAGCGGGGCTAGCGGAACTGGTAGAGGCGAAGCGGGAATTCGAACAACTCGGCATCGCTCGCGGTATCGAGAACGTGTCAGCGGCATTGGAGATCGCGAGTGAGTCGGCGCACGTCAAGGAAACTTAGGCGCAACGCGCGCGGGATGCTCCACGGGCTCAGGTGACTGACGAGAAATTTTTGTAGCGTAATCAAACGATGAAAAAGGTATAAGCATGACAATCGCACTGGTACTGGGCGGCGGCGCACCGAATCTGACACTGATGGCGGGCGCGGTGGCCGCGCTTGACGATGCGGGCGTGGAATTCGACGTCGTGTCGACTTCGGGCGCGGGCATGTTGATCGGCCTGCTCTACGCGGCGCCGACGCGCAGAGGAGGTGACATAAAACGGGACCGCGCGGCGGCGCTCAAGAACACCGTCAATATGGGCGTGCACGACGCTATCTATCGCTTTTTCCCAGTGAATTTTAAGGTGTTTCACAAGCCCGGTACGCTCGCACAGGCGTACACCAAGTTCTGGCAGATTGCGGCGGACAACCGCGAGGCGATCGAGGGTCCGGTCGGCGATTTCCGCGACCAATGGCTCAAAATGCTATCAGCATCGCCGTTATTTGCACCCTGGGCAGAAGCGTGGAAGCAGTTCCTCGGCAAGTTTTCGTCGCCTGACAACAAGAGCGGCGACGCTCAGCGCTTTTTCGACGACTGGGCCGCTCTAATGCTGGCGACGTTTTGCCCGACTGACCTCAGTGCGGCAAGCCAAGGCATGTGCCAGCCGGCGCCGTTCGTCGAGCAGGCGGTGGATTTCTCCAAGCTGAAGGAGTTCAAGGGCGACTTCTATATGAGCGCCTATTGCATTGAATCGGGCGAAATGGAGATTTTCGAAAAGAAGGAAATCACGATCGAGCAATTCCAGGCGGCGGCTGATCTACGCGCCATTCAAGATGAACGGCAAGACCTACCTCGAAGGCGCGGCCAAGGACACGCTCAATTTCAAAGGACTGCTCGAGAAACGCAAGGACGACCACCCCGTCATTGATACCATCGTTGTGCTCGATGTTCTGGGCATGAAAGAACTGATCGCAGAGCCACGCAGCCTATACGACGCCTGGGTGAAGTCGATCATCGTGCCGTTGACCGCGATTGCCGAGGATGACATCAAACTGTTCGAGCGGGTTCACCTGGAGAATACCGAGAACCTAAATAAATATTTCGGCGGCAAGAGACCTAAGCTCATCAAGATCGATTTTAAAGAGCAGATAAGCCACAACAACTGGCCGAATGTGCTCGATTGGTCGTACAGCAATCTGTCGGCGCTATACGAGGCCGGATACCGCGCGGGCAGTGCGGCCGCCGAGAAACTGAAGGGTCTGAACAAAGATAAGACGAAATAGTGATTGCGTCCTTTTCAACGCCGCCTCGCGCGAAGCCCCAGCCTGTCCCTGTCGTAAACCCAATCGGGCTGGCAACAGAGGCAGAATCATGCAATCTTTCTTTTCTATGTGGGAAGGTTGCAGCTTTGGTCTGGTCGGCGTTGGTCGGGTTGTTCCGGTCAAGAGCTTCATTGCTAGCTGAGATCCTGGTCCTCCGCCATCAACTCATATCGGATTTTAACGATAACAACTTCCTAATATTCGCATCGTGATTGATCGATAGTTTGGCTCACCCCCGGCGGCAATGCCACAGGGTTGACCAATTTTGAACTTGCATTCAAGGAAAATGGATTGAGCTAAATCGCTGCCGACGACTTATCCAATAGGCGAGGAACGTCCGCTTTGACACAAAGCGGACAATCAAACCGTAGCCGCAAATGTCCGCTTCTCTAATCGGCCGTTTGGGGTCAAGCGCTTTCAGACTATCCACCAGTGCAGTGTCGATGTCGCTCGCGGGCTCGCGCTTCTCTTCGGAATCGGCACCAAGGCCCTTCCATCATGGGGTTCGAGAACGAGGC
>DATGDN010000304.1:0-3838 GCA_035310865.1 Pseudolabrys sp.
CGCGGTGACGAGTGAGCCGGATCGCCGCGCGGCTTCCACGACGATGAGGCCGATCGAAAGGCCAGAGATCAAGCGGTTGCGCCGCGGAAAGTCATGAGCGCGCGGCTCCCAGTTAAATGGCATCTCCGATATAGCGGCGCCTGCGATCACAACTTTTTCCGCCAATTTGATATGTTCCGCCGGATAAATCCGATCCTGACCTCCGGCGAGAACAGCGATAGTGCCGGTCTGTAGGCTGGCGCGGTGCGCGGCGGCATCGATGCCGCGCGCCCTGACACAACGAAGAACCCGACGTCGCCGAGATCGCGGGCCATTCGTTCGGCGAACTTCACGGCCCGCCGCAGAGGCATTGCGGGACCCGACGATGGCGATCTGCGGCTGCGCCAGTGCTTCGGTATTTCCACGCACCGCGATGAGTGGGGGTGCATCATCGATCATCCGCAGACGCAGGGGATATGTCGGTTCTTGCAATGCGATGTATTCAACGCCCACCATACGTGCGGCTTTTAGTTCTGCAGCTGCCTGTTCAGGCGAGCATATGCGCGGCGCGCGGACGGAGCCACCACGACGCGCGAGGCCGGGGAGAGCGGCCAGAGCATCGCGTGCGCTGCCAAAGTATCTGACAAGATCCTGGAACGTTCGCGGGCCGACATTGTCCGTTCGGATGAGGCGGAGCCAGTCGAGCCGTTCGTCGTCACTCAGTCGCCGCTGCCCGATCAACGTGCCACCGTCCGCGCTCTTTGTCGGCAGCACTACAACTGAATTTATCTCAATGCAACCACAAGTTTAGTTTGTTTTCACGCCGATTTTGCCTTCGCTGCCATTGAGGAGGCGGACAATGTTTGCGCGGTGCTTGGCCCACAATAAAAGCGTGAGGACTAAAAATAGCGCGGTGATATCGGGGAAACCGAAATACCAAAGCGCAGGCGGAGTAACGGCGCTCGCGACGAGGGCAGCAAGTGAGGAGTAGCGCGTGACAGCCGCTACCGCGAGCCAGATAGCACAGAAGACCACCGCTGCGGGCCAATGCAGACCAAGAAGTAGACCGATATAGGTTGCTACACCTTTGCCGCCTTTGAATTTCAGCCAGACCGGGAATAGGTGGCCGAGAAATGCACCGAAGGCGGCCGCGAGCGCCGCGTCCGCGCCGTAGCGCGCCGCGGCGAGCACGGCGAGGGTGCCTTTGAGCATGTCGCAGAGCAGCGTCGCAGCGGCAAGGCCCTTGTTGCCTGTCCGCAATACGTTGGTGGCGCCGATATTGCCTGAGCCGATCGCCCTGATGTCGGGGCCGCCCGTGGCGCGTGTGAGAATAAGCCCGAAAGGAATCGAGCCAACCAGGTAACCGAAAGCGAAGGCGAGGGCGGCAGTCATACGTATTCGAAAACGGTTCGTCCTGAGACAATTGTGCGGACGACACGGCCGGTAAGCCGGGCCTCATCGAATGGCGTATTCTTGCACTTTGACTTGAGTTCGTTGGGGTCAAGGACCCACGGCAGGTCCGTATCGACCACGATCACATCGGCAGGCGCGCCGCTTTTCAGGGTGCCGCCGGGAAGGCCGAGCAACTCAGCGGGTCGCGTCGACATCGCGCGCAGCAACGCCATCAGCTCGATCTCGCCACCATGGACCAGGCGCAACCCCGCAGAAAGCATGGTTTCGAGGCCGATCGCGCCCGGCGCCGCTTCGGCAAATGGCAGCCGCTTCGTCTCGACATCCTGCGGATTGTGATCCGACATCACCACGTCGATAAGCCCAACCGCCAACGCCTCAACGACCGCCTTGCGATCGTCTTCTGCGCGTAGGGGAGGCGACAGTTTCAGAAACGTGCGATAGGGGCCGATATCATTTTCATTGAGCGTAATGTGGTTGATTGAGGTCGACGCGGTGACACTCAGTCCTGCCTCCTTTGCACGGCGCAGGACTTCAAGTGTTTCAGCGCAGGTCACGCATGCGGCGTGGTAACGCCCGCCCGATAGCGCAACAAGGCGAACGTCGCGCTCGAAAATGACTGTTTCAGCTGTCTTGGGAATACCGAGAAGTCCGAGGCGGGCCGCAAATTCGCCCTCGTTCATCACGCCATCGCCGATCAAATTCGGATCCTCAGTGTGATGGACGATCAACGCATCGAAGTCACCCGCGTAGGTGAGCACACGCCGCATCACCTGTGCGTTGGTGATGCTTTTTGCGCCGTCCGTAAAGGCGACAGCGCCGGCGGCCTTGAGGAGGCCGATTTCCGTCATTTCGTTGCCTTCGAGACGTTTGGTGATCGCGGCCATTGGATGGACGTGCACGATCCCGGTATCGCGCGCGCGACGCAGGACGTAGTCAACGGTCGCTGGATTATCGATCGGGGGCGACGTGTCCGGCTGGCAAATGATCGTCGTGACACCGCCGGCTGCTGCTGCCTGGCTGGCAGACGCGAGTGTTTCGCGGCTGGCTTCGCCCGGTTCGCCGATGAAGGCACGCATGTCGATCAGCCCCGGCGCAACCAGCTTGCCGCGGCAGTCTATGACGTCTGTGCCTTCAGGCACGCCGGCGGCGCCTATGCCTTTTTTTGTCTCACGCACCAAACCCTCGGCGATGAGCAAGTCGCCGATAATATCCAGATCGCGCGATGGATCGATGATCCGGGCATTGGCGAGCAGGATCGGGCGGCGATCGGACAACATCATATCATGCATTCGGCAAGTTTCGCGATAGCGCTTCCAGCACAGCCATGCGTACTGCCACTCCCATTTCGACCTGCTCACGGATCAGCGACTGGGCACCATCGGCTACAATGGAGTCGATCTCGACGCCGCGATTCATCGGCCCGGGATGCATCACCAGTGCGCCCATTTTCGCGTAAGCGAGCTTCTTCTCATCCAGGCCGTAGTACTGGAAATATTCCGACACCGACGGGACGTATGAGCCGTTCATGCGCTCTTTCTGAAGACGCAACATCATCACGATGTCGGCGTCGGCGAGGCCTTCGCGCATGTCGCGCGTCACCTCGACACCAAACCGTTCAATGCCAGGGGGCAAGAGAGTGGAGGGCGCGACGACGCGGACGCGAGCACCCATGGCATTGAGCAGGATGATGTTGGAGCGCGCCACGCGTGAATGAAGAATGTCGCCGCAGATGGCGACCAATAGGCCTTCGATGCGTCCTTTGTTACGGCGAATTGTCAGCGCATCGAGCAGCGCCTGAGTGGGATGCTCGTGTGACCCGTCACCGGCATTGATCACGGAGCAGTCCACTTTGCGGGCCAGCAGCTCCACAGCGCCGGAGGCGTGGTGACGCACCACAATGATGTCGGGGTGCATGGCATTGAGCGTGATTGCGGTATCGATCAGGGTCTCGCCCTTGCGCATCGAGGACGAGCTGGTCGACATATTCATGACATCAGCACCGAGGCGCTTCCCCGCCAATTCGAAGGAGGCCTGGGTCCGGGTCGACACTTCGAAGAAGAGATTGATCTGGGTGCGGCCGCGCAGCGATGCGCGCTTCTTCTCGACCTGACGATTGAGCTCTACGAATTCTTCGGCAAGGTCGAGGAGGCCCGAAATGTCCGTTTGGGAAAGCCCCTCGATCCCCAACAAATGCCGCCTGCTGAGGACGAATGAGGGTTTCGGCGAAATGGTCATTAAAGCAAGACCTATAGGCGCAACCCGCAGTTCCGGCAAGGGCATCGCTGGCCGATCCACAAGTCCTCGCGGCGATCGTTAATGGCCTGCCACCAGCGCAAGACGCAGTGGATTTGCGGCATCTTCGAGTCAAATTTAGCGACAGCGCGGCGTGGCTGAGCCGTTTTTCCTTAACATCCTGCGAGCACCATTGGATTGCGCCTCGCTTCGC
>DATGDN010000305.1:0-4766 GCA_035310865.1 Pseudolabrys sp.
CAAAATGGGAAAAGGTGGTTCACGCCGCCAATCTATCGGTCAATTAGTCCGCCGAGAACCGACCGTACCGGGGGATTCGCGCCAAATTCGCGCCGCGATGCCGCCTGCGTGTCCCCGGCCCTTGTGCAGGGCGGGCACCGCCGCGTACGCTTGGCGTCGGTAATGAAGATCGCCACCCAAAATGAATAGCAAAAGCCAGCGCGGCCAAGCGCAGGGCGTAATGGAGGGAAGCGCCATGAGAACGTCAGCCAAAGTGCTCGGCATGGGTTTAGGCCTGGTTTTGGCGGTGGCTGTGCCGGCCGCCGCCACGGAATTGAAGATGATGACAGGCCCGCAGGGCGGATCGTGGATCCCGCTCGGCGGTCAGCTCAAGGACCTCTGGGAGAAAGCCATCCCCGGCCTCGTCATTCAGCAGTCGCCCGGCGCGGGCATCGCAAATGTGCGTGCAGTGGAGGAAGGCAAAGCCGACGTAGGATTCTCGAATTCGATTTCGGCCGTCGATGCAATCGCCGGCAACGCGCCATTCAACAAGCCGCACAGCAACGTCTGCAACGTCGCGACGCTCTATCCGCAATATTACCAGTTTGTCGTCAACGCGGACGCCGGCGTTAGTAAGATCGGCGACCTCAAGGGCAAGAGCATTACAACACAGCAGAAGGGCAACACCGGCGAGTTGATCACCCGCCAGCTGCTTGAAGTGAACGGGCTCAGCTACAACGACGTCAAAATCAGCTTTGTCGGCTACACCGACTCGGTGAACCAGATGAAGGACGGCCACGCCGTCGCTTTTGGACTCAATACGCAAGTGCCGGCGGGCGCTGTCATGGACCTGGCCGCCGCGCGCGAGATCAAGCTGATCGATCAATCCGACAGCTACGAGAAAATGAAGAAGATCAACCCGGGCTACAAACTGATCACGATCCCGAAAGGAAGCTATCCGAAGCAGGATCAGGACGTGAAGGTGATCGGCTTCTACACGCACATCGTCGTATCGTGCAAACTGCCGGCTGACGAAGTGTATACGATGACCAAAACGGTCGCGGCCAACACCAAGACGCTGGCAATCGTCGCCAAGGATATCGCCAAACTGCAGACGGCGGAGATGGGCGCCGACATCGGCGTGCCGTTCCACCCCGGCGCCGCGAAATTCTATAAGGAAGTGGGCCTAACGGTACCGACCCATTGAGTATTTGAGGGCGCGGGCGAGGGGCGCCTGCGCCACCTTCTCTTCGGCGCGAATTGAGGGGCAAGCAGCATGGCCATCAAGGTCGACCTGTCCTACGGACGCCTCTTCAACCTTGCCGTAACGGCGATTTCCGTTGCGATGGTGATCTATCACGTCTGGGCGATTGCGTTCGGTTCGCCAGAAGCCTTCCATTTCCGTGGCACGCACCTTGTGTTCGCGCTGACGCTGGTGTTCCTGCTTCATCGCAGCTCGGGGCAGGCCGAAGGGCTGCCGACGCCGCTCGACTATGCAATGCTCGTGCTGGGCGTTGCGCCGATTTTCTACCTGTTCATCAACTACAACTACTTCATCGATCGCATCTTCTACGTCGACGAGCTCAGCTGGTCGGACATGCTCATGGGCGTGATGCTCACGGTCCTGGTGCTGGAGGCAACGCGTCGGGTCATTGGGCTGGCACTGCCAATCACTGCCGTGGTGTTTTTGTTTTACGCGTTTTTCGTCGCGCGGGTGACCCCGCAGAATATGGTCGACCAGCTCTATATGACGGTAGAAGGCATCTTCGGAATTCCGCTGGCGGTGTCGGCGGCCTACGTGATGATATTCGTACTGTTCGGCTCGTTCATGGAGCGAACTGGCACCGGTCAACTGTTCATGGATTTCGCCATGAGCCTCACCGGCGCGACCGCCGGCGGCCCCGGCAAGGTGTCATGCGTTTCCTCAGCGCTGTTCGGCACGATTTCGGGCAGCGCGGTGGCCAACGTCATGGTGGACGGGCCGATTACCATTCCGCTTATGAAGCGCTCCGGCTTCCCGCCCCATTTCGCGGCGGGCGTTGAGGCAGTGGCCTCCACCGGCGGGCAGCTGATGCCGCCGATCATGGGTGCGGCCGCTTTCGTCATGGCCGAATTTCTTGGCGTGTCCTACGCCCAGGTGGTGATTTGGGCGATTATTCCGTCGGTGCTCTATTACATCGCCTGTTTTTCCGCCGTGCATTTCGAAGCCAAGCGGCGCGGCCTGGTGGGCGTGCCGCGTGCGGACCTGCCGAAACTCGGCCAGGTGATGCGCGAGCGCGGTCATTTGTTCTTGCCGGTGGTGGCCATCTTGGTGGTGATGTATTCGGGCTATAGCGCGCCGCTTGCTGCGCTCGCCGGCGTGCTGGCCTGCTTCCCGGTCGCGGCCCTGCGTAAGTCCACCCGCCACTACGTCACCTTCGAGAATGTCATTGCTGCGTGTGTCGACGGCGCGCGAAATGCGTTGCCGGTCGCGCTCGCCTGCGCCGCCGCCGGAGTGGTGATTGCGGTGGTGACGTTGACGGGTCTCGGCATCGTGTTCACGCAGTACGTCGTTCACCTGTCGCAGAACTTTCTCCTGCTGGCGCTCGTTTTCACGATGATCGCCGGCATCGTGCTTGGCATGGGCATGCCGACCACGCCGGCTTACATCATCATGACGGCGCTGCTGGTGCCGGCCATCGTGAAATTCGGTGTGATCATTCCGGCGGCGCATATGTTCGCCTTCTATTTCGCGATCCTTTCGGCCATCACGCCGCCGGTTGCGCTTGCAGTTTACGCCGCGGCCGGCCTCGCCAAGTCGGACCTCTGGGCTACCGGCTGGGCCGCGGTGCGCATCGCCGCGACCAGTTTTATCGTGCCGTTCATGTTCGTTTACGAACCCGCGCTACTGATGATCGGCGACTGGTCCAATATCATATGGGCGAGCTTCACCGCCGCGGTTGGCGTCATCGTATTTGCCGCGGGGCTGCACGGCTATTTCGTGACCCATTCGGTACATTGGCAAAGCGCTACGCTGGTCGTCGCCGGGTTGCTGCTGATCGACCCGCATGTCATGACCAGCCTGATCGGGGCGGCCATGGCCGCCGCCGTGATCGTTGCGCAAGTGGCGGCGAAACGCACTCCCAAGGCTGAGATTGCGGTGGAATGAACGCACGTAAACGTCCCGAAGACCTGCGCAGCCATCGGTGGCTTGGCGTCAACGACCTGCGCGCCTTCGGGCATCGCGCGCGCCTGCGGCAGGGCGGTTTCGATGCCGCCGACTTCCGCGGCAAGCCGGTCATCGGCATCATCAATACCTGGAGCGATATCAATTTCTGCCACACGCATCTGCGCGACCGTGCCGAGGATGTGAAGCGCGGCGTGCTGCAGGCCGGCGGCTTCCCGGTCGAATTGCCGGCAATGTCGCTGTCGGAACCCTTCGTGAAACCGTCGACGATGCTCTATCGCAACCTGCTGGCGATGGAGACAGAAGAGTTGCTGCGCAGCCATCCGATCGACGGCGCCGTGCTGATGGGCGGCTGCGACAAGACCACGCCTGCGCTGATCATGGGTGCGGTCAGCATGGGCTTGCCCGCGATTTACGTGCCGGCAGGGCCGCAGTTGCGTGGCAACTGGCGTGGCCTTGAGCTTGGCTCCGGCTCAGATGCGTGGAAGTACTGGGACGAGAAACGTGCCGGCCGCATCAGCGAAGCCGATTGGGCCGAGCTCGAAGGCGGCATCGCGCGCTCCTTCGGCACATGCATGGTGATGGGCACTGCGGCCACAATGATGGCGATCGCCGAGGCTTTGGGCCTTTCGCTACCGGGCGCTTCCTCTATTCCTGCCGCCGATGCCGCGCATCCGCGCATGTGCGCCGCAGCCGGCCGCCGTATCGTCGAGATGGTTTGGGGCGATTTGACGCCGCAGAAAATCCTCATATCGCCCGCTTTCGACAATGCCATCCGCGTGCACATGGCGATGGGCGGCTCGACCAATGCTATCATCCACGTAGTGGCGATGGCTCGCCGTGCCGGCCTCAAGCTCGACATGAAGCGGTTCGACGAGATCTCACGCGAGATTCCCGTGCTGGCGAATGTGCGTCCTTCCGGAAAATTCCTGATGGAGGATTTTTTTTACGCCGGCGGGTTGCGCGCGCTGATGGCGGAGCTCAAAGGTGCGCTCGATCTGTCTTGTCTGACGGTGACCGGCAAGTCGGTCGGCGAGAATATCGAGGGCGCCGAGGTCTACAAGCGCGACATCATTCATCCTCTGTCAGACCCGGTCTCGCGCGACGGCGCGACCGCCGTGCTCACCGGAAATCTCGCGCCGCGCGGCTGCGTGATGAAACCATCGGCGGCCGAAAAGCGGCTGCTCAAACACCGCGGCCAGGTGATCGCTTTCGAGGATTACAACCACATGGCGCGCGAGGTCGAGCGCGACGACCTCGAGGTCACGCCCGACCACATTCTTGTCCTCAAGAATGGCGGGCCGAAGGGCGGCCCTGGCATGCCGGAGTGGGGCATGCTGCCGATTCCGAAAAGGCTGGTGAAGGCCGGCGTGCGCGACATGCTGCGCATTTCCGATGCACGCATGAGCGGCACCAGCTACGGCGCCTGTATCCTGCACGTGGCGCCGGAAAGTTTCGTCGGCGGTCCGCTTGCCTTCGTCAAGACCGGCGACGAGATCGAGGTCGATGTGTCTGCGCGCCGGATTCATCTGCGTGTGGCGGACGAGGAAATTGCTCGCCGCCGCGCTGCCTGGGCACAGCCTGCACCCCGTTACCCTCGCGGCTATGGCGCACTTTATTC
>DATGDN010000306.1:0-5787 GCA_035310865.1 Pseudolabrys sp.
CCGGGCCCGGCGTGCAGGCGGAGCGCGATGCTGCCACAGCCGTGCGCGCCGCGCGCGCATCGAACGATTTCCTTGCCAAGGAAATGCAGAAACGCCCTGACCGTTATTCCGGTTTCGCTCATCTTGCCATGCAGGATGCCAAAGCCGCTGCCGACGAACTCGAGCGCTGCGTACGCGACCTGAAGTTTTGCGGCGCCATGATCAACGGGCACACGAACGGCAAGTATCTGGACGACCGTTCTTACGATCCATTCTGGGAACGTGCCGCCGCGTTGGATGCGCCGATCTATCTGCATCCGGCCGACCCCGTGGCTCCGTTGGCGGCGATTGCCGGCTACAACGTGCTGGCGCGTCCAATGTGGGGCTGGGGTGTGGAGACCGGCTCGCATGCCCTGCGCATCATCTGCGGGGGAGTCTTTCACCGCTATCCGAAAGCCAAGCTGCTGCTCGGTCATCTCGGCGAGACGTTGCCGTTCCAGCTCTGGCGTTTCGACAGCCGCTCGGCGCCCTACGGCTGGAATCTGCCGAAGCCGCCGTCGCAATATCTCAAGGAGAATGTCTGGGTGACGACTTCGGGGATGTATGACTTGCCGCCAGTGCGCTGTTCGCTCGATGCACTGGGGCGCGACCGCGTCATGTTCTCCGCCGACTATCCGTTTGACTGGCCGGGCTGCGAATTTATAGACACGGTGGCGATGGATGAAAGCTTGCGCGCAGATGTCGCCTACAATAACGCGGCGAAGCTTTTCGGGCTCGCTTAACGGGTTGAGGCGCGCAACACTCTGCGTCATGCCCGGGCTTGACCCGGGCATCCATGATGAGCGGCGGTCCACGAGAGCCTTACGATAGTCGGTCTTTGTGGAAGAGCCTCATGGATTGCCGGGTCAAGCCCGGCAACGACAGCTGAGAGACTACTTCGCCTCGATGACCCGAACCGGTTTGCCGTCGAGCCAGGCGCGGATGTCCTCGACGATGTCGGGAAAATATTTCCGGTAGTTCTGCTCGCTGACATAGCCGAGATGCGGCGTGATGACGACATTCTCCATCTTGCGGAATGGATGATCGAGCGGCAGCGGCTCGATATCGAATACGTCGAGCCCGGCGCCAGCTATCGACTTTGCTTGTAACGCCGCGATCAGCGCTTTCTCATCGACGATCGGGCCCCGAGACGTGTTGATGAGATAAGACGATTTTTTCATCAGGCCCAATTCTTTTGCGCCAACCAGCCCGCGCGAGCGGTCGCTCAGCACAAGATGGATGGTGACAAAATCTGCGTTGCGAAAAAGATCTTCCTTGGAGACGTATTCCGCACCAGCGGCATTGGCTTTCTCGTCCGTCAGGTTCTGGCTCCAGGCGATGGTCTTCATGCCGAACGCCCTGCCGACCGCGGCGGAGCGCTGGCCAAGTTTGCCGAGGCCGACAATGCCGAGTGTGAGGCCTTCAAGGTCGCGGCCGATGGTCACTTGCCAAGGCGCGCCCGCCTTCAGCCTTGCATTTTCGAAACCGATGCGGCGGGTCAGCTCCAGCATCAGGCCAAAGGCAATACCGGTGGTGGGGCTGCCGACGGCGCCGGTCCCGCATACCGTGATGCCGCGCTCGGCGCAGGCCTTGACGTCGAACGAGTTGTTCCGGGCCCCCGTCGTGATCAGCAGCTTCAAATCGGGCAGCGCTTCAATCACCTTGCGCGGAAAAGGGGTACGCTCGCGCATGCCGACCACGACGGCAAAGCCCTGGAGGGCCTTGATCGCCTCTTCTTGGCTGCTGAAAGGCTTATTGAAGACCTTGATCTCGACGTTCTTGGCGACCGGCGACCAGTCAGCAAATCCCATCGCAACGTTCTGGTAATCATCCAGAATTGCAGCCCGAACCATACCCCTGATACTCCCTGCATGCGCGTCCTTGTGCGGCGCGCCAATTTAGGGCGGGTAGATCGAAAAGATAGGGGGTGGTCAGGTCGGCGGCAGGCCGTGCTTGGCGCGCCAGGCAGGGCCCGGGCCGCGCATATAGTGCAATTCAGGCCGGTAGGGGCGAACCGCGTCGCGGGTCAGTTCATGCCAGAAACCCCCGAAGGCGTTGCCCATGGCGGCAAACGGTCGGGGGAGAGACGCAATTGCGGAACCCGAAATGGCCAATATTGCGCGACCCATGATCCAACTCCCACACTGGTCCTTATGTCCCTTAGTCGCCGGGGCCAGCGCCAAGGTTCACGCAGGGGGCATCATGGGGCCGCAGCGGTTAATAACCGGTACCTGAATCGGATATCGGTGCCATTTCTCCAATCAGCCTTTCCAGAGGTTTACTTCGTTTGCGCAGGCAACGATGGGCGCTCCACGCTTGCTCTTTCGGGGTTCCGCCGTTACATCAGCCCCACATTTCCCGACAAAGCGTACGGGCGGCGCGTGAGCGCGCCTGCGCGGATTCGAAAGGCTCCTGGAATTCAATGAACGGTCGTCAATTCATCTATCACATGCAGGGTCTGACGAAGACTTATCCGCCGGCCAAGAAGGTGCTGGATAACATCAATCTGTCCTTCTACCCGGACGCCAAGATTGGTGTGCTCGGCGTCAACGGCTCGGGGAAGTCGACGCTGCTGCGAATTATGGCCGGGATCGACAAGGACTTCACCGGCGAGGGCTGGGTCGCCGAGGGCGCGCGCGTCGGTTACCTCGAACAGGAGCCGCAACTCGATCCTAAAAAGACCGTCCGTGAGAACGTGATGGAGGGCGTCGCCGCCAAGAAGGCGCTGCTCGACCGCTACAACGAAATCGCGTCCAACTATTCGGACGAGACCGCCGACGAAATGGCCAAGTTGCAGGACCAGATCGACTCCAAAAATCTCTGGGATCTGGACAGCCAGGTCGACCTGGCCATGGATGCGCTGCGCTGCCCGGCGGACGATGCCGACGTGATCAAGCTGTCCGGCGGCGAACGCCGCCGCGTGGCGCTTTGCCGGCTGCTGCTCGACCAGCCCGAGCTGCTGCTGCTGGACGAACCGACCAACCATCTCGATGCCGAGAGCGTGAACTGGCTAGAGGGCCATCTACGCAACTACCCCGGTGCCATCCTGATCGTGACCCACGACCGCTACTTCCTCGACAATGTCACGGGCTGGATCCTCGAGCTCGACCACGGTCGCGGCATTCCTTACGAAGGCAACTACACGTCCTGGCTCCACCAGAAGCAGAAACGGCTCGAGCAGGAAAGCCGTGAGGATGAGGCGCGCCAGCGTACGCTGCAGCGTGAAAGCGAGTGGATTTCATCGTCGCCGAAAGCCCGGCAAGCCAAATCCAAGGCGCGCTACCAGCGTTATGAAGAGCTGCTCAAGATCGCCAACGCCAAGCAGAACGCGGTTGCGCAAATCACCATCCCGGTCGCCGAACGGCTGGGGCAGAACGTGGTCGATTTCGAGCACCTGACCAAGAGTTTCGGCGACAACCTGCTGATCGATGATCTGACGTTCAAGTTGCCGCCTGGCGGCATTGTCGGTGTGATCGGTCCAAACGGCGCGGGCAAGACCACGCTGTTCCGCATGATCACCGGGCAGGAAAAACCGGACAAAGGCACCATAAAGATCGGCGAGTCGGTGCATCTCGGTTATGTCGATCAGTCACGCGACAGTCTCGACGGCAAGAAGACGGTCTGGGAGGAAATCTCCAATGGCCAGGACATCATCCTGCTCGGCAAGAAGGAGATGAATTCGCGCGCCTACTGCGCGTCATTCAATTTCAAAGGTGCCGACCAACAAAAAAAGGTCGGCACGCTGTCGGGCGGCGAACGCAACCGCGTGCATCTCGCAAAAATGCTGCGGTCAGGCGCGAACCTGCTGTTGCTCGACGAGCCGACCAACGACCACGACGTCGATACTCTTCGTGCGCTCGAAGAAGCGCTGGAGGATTTTGCCGGTTGTGCCGTCATCATCAGCCACGATCGCTGGTTCCTCGACCGCATCGCCACCCACATTCTCTCGTTCGAAGGCGACAGCCACGTGGAATGGTTCGAGGGCAACTTCCACGACTATGAAGCCGACAAGATGCGGCGATTGGGCACGGACTCCGTGATCCCGCACCGACTGAAGTACAAGAAATTCTCGCGCTAGTTCAGCGCGAGAATTTCCCGTTGGCGACGGCATCGATCTGGTGACGCGACAGGCCGATATCCTTGAGCTCGACGTCCGTCAGACCGTCGAGCTGTGCGCTCCGCGCGCAAAAGCCCGTGCGGCGAGCTTGCGCGCCCATGCCGCGACCAGAGGGCAGGGACCTTGGCCGCATGTCGTGCACGCGGCGCGTGCTTCACACAGGGACGTCGTCATCAGGCCGCCTGTGCCTGTGCGAGCATTGCGCGGTGGTCGGCCGTGCGCCGCTCGTACTCAGCGGCCAGCGCGTTGAGCGCGGCGGCGCCGTCGCCTGCGAAGGACGGCCCGTGCATTAGCGCCAGCGTCTTCGGCTTGTATTTCGCCAGCCCGCGGATGGTCGCGCCCATTTCCGGGTTGAGCGCGGAATATTTGAACAGGTCCTCCGCCGCGATCGCCGGTCCCACGACGTCGCCGCCATGGATGAGCGCCGGGTTGTCGCCGAGCTGGGTGAACAGGTCGCCGCACAGCAGCGTCCCGGTCGATTCCTCGAACATCACGCCGGCGTCCCAGCCGTGCGGGGTATGCGGCGTGTCGATGTAGCGCACCTTCTTGCCGCCGCCGAGGTCGATCGTTTCGCCGTCGGCGAGCACGCGCGGCGCGCGGTCCGCCATGTCGTTGAGCGACACCAGGCAGCCGGTCTGCCCGTGCGCAACCTGCGCGTTCGGCGCCACCGCCATCCATTCGTTCATCGCGCCGCATTCATCGGCCTCGTAGTGGCCGAAGGCGATCCAGCGCAGCTTCTCCGGCGGGATGATGCGGGCCAGCGCCTCGCGGTTGAGCGGAAACATCTTGCGCAGCCCGGTGTGGAACATCAGCGGCTCGTCGCCGAGGATGAGGAACTGGTTGAAGGCGAAGCCGGCGGGCGGGGCAATGTCCGGCACGAAGGTCGAGAGGCGGTAGATGCCGTCGGCGATCTCGGCGATTTTGGTCTGCATTTTGGCTCTCCCTCGGTGGGGCCCGTCCGGGATGGACAGCGGCCTAATTTCGCTATACATATGTGTGTAGCGAAATCTGATGCCGCTGTCAATATGGATGCACAATACTGTGCAATGAAATTATGACCCGGTCCTACACCCTGAAAAAGCGCGCCGAGCAGCAGGCCGAGACCCGCGAGCGCATCGTCGAGGCCGCGGTTGACCTGCACTCGACGCTCGGCCCGGCGCGCACCACGCTCAGCATGGTGGCGGAGAAGGCCGGCGTGCAGCGGCACACCCTCTATGCGCATTTCCCGGATGAGCGCGCGCTCGCCATGGCCTGCTCGGGGCACGTGCAGGAGCGCGATCCGCCGCCGGACGCCGCTGCCTGGCGCGGCATCAAGGACACAAGCGAGCGGCTCGCCGCCGGCCTCACCGCGATTTACGGTTGGTACGCGCGCAATGCGCAGCTTCTATCCTGCGTGCTGCGGGACGCCGAGTACTATGCGCTGACGCGCGAGATCGCCGCACTGCGCTTTGGGCCTTACTTCAAGGCCTATGAGGAAGCGCTGGGCGCGAAGCTCAACGCGAAGCAGCGCGCGATGCTGCACCTCGCGCTGAGCTTTCACACCTGGCGGGCGCTGGTGCAGGAGGCCGGGCTTAAGCCGGCGGCGGCGGTCGAGGCGATGGTGGCGGCGGTGGAGAAAGCGTAGCACCCCGGCGGCGCGCGACTGCCGCGCT
>DATGDN010000307.1:0-3527 GCA_035310865.1 Pseudolabrys sp.
GAGGAGGATCGCGACGGCGAGGCCGCGATCGTCTACGCGTTGGAAACGACGGCGCAGCGGACGCTCGAGAACCGCATCCAACAGCAGCAGAAGATGGAGTCGGTCGGTCAGCTTGCCGGCGGCATCGCACACGACTTCAACAATGTGCTCTCCGCCATCATGATGGCGACTGACTTCCTGCTCAACGCGCACAAGCCGACGGATCCGTCCTTCAAGGACATCATGCATATCAAGCAGAATGCCAATCGTGCGGCGGCGCTCGTCCGCCAGCTGCTGGCATTCTCTCGCAAGCAGACATTGCGTCCGCAAGTGCTCGATCTCGGCGAGACGCTGAGCGACCTCGGCATGCTGCTGAAGCGTCTCATCGGCGAAAAGGTAACGCTCGAAATCGTGCACGGGCGCGATCTATGGCCTGTGAAGGTCGATATTTCCCAGTTCGAGCAGGTCATTGTGAATCTCGCGGTTAACGCCCGCGATGCCATGCCGGACGGCGGCAAACTGACGGTGCGGACCGCTAATGTAACTGCCGATGAATGCGCCATGTTCGCCTATAAAGGCATGCCGAAGGCGGATTATGTACTGGTCGAAGTAAATGATACGGGCGCCGGCATTCCCCATGAGATCATCGAAAAGATCTTCGAGCCTTTCTTCACTACCAAGGAGGTGGGCAAAGGCACCGGGCTCGGGCTCTCAACGGTCTACGGCATCGTCAAGCAGACGGGCGGATTTATTTACGCGGATTCGGAATCCGGGTGGACGTCGTTCCGCATTTTCCTGCCGCGGCATATACCGGGAGCGGAGGATGTCCTCGCGCAAATTCCGGCTCCGGATGCACCCGCCATTGCCGACGCCATGTTGGCTGCGGACTTGATGGCGCGCGCCGCAACTGCTGATCTGACCGGGCAGGGCACGATTCTGCTGGTCGAAGACGAAGAAGGCTTGCGTGCCCTCAATGCGCGAGGTCTGACGTCTCGCGGATATACGGTCCTGGAGGCGGGCAATGGTGTTGAAGCCATCGAAGCCTTCGATAAGCACGGCCACGTTGATTTGGTGGTGTCGGATGTGGTCATGCCGGAAATGGACGGTCCAACGCTGCTCAAGGAGCTTCGGCGCCGCGACCAGAACGTGAAAATTATTTTCGTGTCCGGTTACGCCGAGGAAGCGTTCAGCAAAAACCTCCCCAGCCAGGAACAGTATGCGTTTCTGGCCAAGCCCTTCACGCTCAAGCAGTTGGTCGCCGAGGTAAAGAAGACACTCGTGCAATAGTCCGGCGCTCTCCCGCGATCCCCGCTTTCGCGGTTCAATGGAGTCTGCCTAAACGCGGCCGGTGAGTGCCAGGATGATCACGACGATCAGCAATACGCCGACGATGCCGGATGGGCCGTAACCCCAACCGGAGCTGTAGCCCCAGCGCGGGAATGCACCAATCAGGGCTAAAATCAGCAGGATGACGAGGATCGTGCCAAGCATTGTAGTGCCCCATGAGTTTCACACTGCCGCCGCGTCAGCGGCTACTGGTGGCGATATTGCAAAGTCCGCCGCAACAACGATTTTGTCGTTGCAAAGTTCCTGATCTCCAGCGATTGCCAGAACGAAATGTTTGGCTTATCGGCAGGACTGAGCGAGCCGAACCTTGGCAAAAATGCTCGGCTCGAATCGGCAAAGGAAGGGTCCGGAGCGAGAGTCGGGTTCCTGCGCGCGAAAGCAATCACGCTCCTGCGCGCGAAAACAATCACGCTCAAGCGTGGCGCCCGCCGCCCCGATGTTGAAATCCGCATTTGAGCGGATTGCCGCCGTCGCGCTTTTTGAGCGCAAAAACTCAACCGGCGCCGGTTTCGCGGCGGCGACAGTCGTCATGGCGAAAAGCAATGCAATGCTCGCCGCGACCTTCATCGGCGCATCTCCATCCTTGATGGAGGGAAAATCGCGTAGAACGCCGTCCCGTTCCGCGATCTGCTATGAGATTTCCGTGAACGGACCGGCGAATTTGCCGCGGTTTGGGCCTTGAGCCATCTCTTACAAATTGGCCCGCGCATGCATATCCTATCGCCGCCAAATGCCGGGGAGATTCACGCCATGTTTCGTCACCGTTTCCTGATTGCGCTCGCTGCTGTTGTCGCAGCGCTCGTACTTGTGGCAGCCGATGCCAATGCCCGTGCGGGCGGTGGCTTTTCTGGCGGCAGCCGCGGTATGCGGACCTTCTCCGCGCCACCGGCCACGAGCACCGCGCCAAATGCGGCCACGCCCATGCAGCGGACGGTGACACAGCCGGGCAGCGCCGGAACTGTCGGTCAGGCGCCGGGACGCTCGGGACTGTTTGGCGGCGGGTTGTTCGGTGGGCTTGCGGCAGGCTTCCTTGGCGCGGGCCTGTTCGGCCTGCTGTTCGGACATGGACTTTTTGGCGGCATGGCCGGCTTTGCGTCTATCCTCGGACTGGTACTGCAAGTCATCCTGATCTTGGCCGTGGCGAGATTGCTGTTTGCCTGGTGGCAGCGCAGAAACATGCCGGCGCCCGCCTATGCTGCCGCGCATCCCGCCACCGGCCATTCATTCAGCGGCCTCGGCGGCATGTTCGGTGCCGGCACCGCTCCGGCTGGCGAACCGCTCACGATCGCCAAATCGGATTACGATGTGTTCGAACGGTTGCTCAACGAAATCCAATCCGCCTATTCGGCGGAAGATATCAACGCGTTGCGAGGCAAGGTCACGCCGGAGATGCTGTCTTATTTTTCCGAGCAGCTCGCGGAGAACGCGAGCCGCGGCGTCATCAACAAAGTTGACGGCGTGCGGCTCGAGCAGGGCGATCTTGCGGAGGCCTGGCGCGAGGGCGCCGTTGAATTCGCAACAGTCGCCATGCGCTTTGCGCTGACCGACCGCATGGTCGACCGCGCCAGCGGGCGCACCGTCGAAGGCGGCGAGCCGGGCGAAGTCACCGAATTGTGGACATTCATGCGCGCACGGGGCGGCGAATGGCTGCTCTCGGCCATCCAGCAGTCCTGACGGCATTCGGATTCAGTGTCTTCGGCAGCGGCGTTGGTGTCGGCCTTCAGTCTGACACCGGCGCGTATGCGTTCGTCGAGCCACGAGTCGAATTTCACGCCGATCTCGCGCGGTTTGCGACCATATCACGCGGCAGCGCCGGCGCGTCGAGCCGTTCTCCGCCAGCAACAACATGAAGCTGTCCGGAATGGCGTCCGAATCAGGAATAGATATGCACGTCTCTGTCCGAAATATCGGTAATCACGCAGTCGCAGCGTTGCCCGCCGTTCGGCGGGAGCCACGCTTCACGGCGCAGGCGTCTCGTCTTTCGTTTGTCCCCACGCATCGTCGCGTTTAACCGGGCGGTTAGGACATTCAGTTTCTGTTAATTGTCGCAGGGTCTTGTGGCACACAACTGTAACAAGTCACCTTTACAAATTCATAAAACGTTATCCGATACCACCAGTCACGCCCTGAACCGTTGACGTTGCAGCGAAATACGTCTATGTCGCCGCCCGCAACCTGGTTTTCGGCCTCAACTTGCTGCC
>DATGDN010000308.1:0-8183 GCA_035310865.1 Pseudolabrys sp.
ATGCCGATCCTGAAGAACCTCACCTTCACCGCCGTTCCCGCCCGCGGCCACGACCCGGTCGCCAACCGCGGGCCAAGCTCGTCGAGCGCTTGGCGGAGCAAAAGGCCCTCCTGGCCGACGCCTCCTATGTCCGAAGAATCCAGCGCTGGACCGGAAAGGGCGACGAGCGCCGGCAGGTCGAGAAGCAGCAGCGCGTGCGGCCCTGGTGGCGCGTCGACGCCTCCGGCGGCCTCGTGATGTCCGTCTACCACGGTACCCGGCCGATCGAGTTCGAGCGAGGCAAGGCCGGCATCGCCGTGGCGTCGAGGGACAAGCTGCCGGCGCTGATCGACTCGCTGATCGGTGCTCAAGCCTATCGCGCTTATAACGCCCCGACACCCGCCCGGTTAGCGGCTTCGCGCCAGCCGATGAAGCGCTCGGGCGGAATCGCCCGGCGGCCAGTGACACGCTCGAGAGCGAGGCGGATATCCGCGGTGCTGTCGGCCTTGAGGGCGGCGTCCAAGAAAAACTGCTCAAGCACATCCTGCTGCGCGTGGCTGCCGCCGAGTCGGTACATGCCGCCGATCGCGGGACGCATCAGGGTGACGGCCTCGGCGTAACGTCCGGCGGCGTAGGCGAGCTGGGCCTCGGCGATTGGCAGCGCGTAGTCGCGCACGATACGGGAGACGGTGCCGCGGCCATTGGCGAAGGCACGCATAGCCTCGGTCATGCGCCCCGCGGCGGCGGTGCGGCCAGTGGCGGTCAGCGCCATCAGCCAGTGCGGCAGAGTGAATGCGGAAACGCAGTCGCCAATCCGCACCTCCGCCTTGTCAGCCAGTTCCTCCCAGCGGTTGCCGACATCGACCCCGAGGCGCTGGAGGCGGAAGAGCGTGGACGCCGCGTTCTGCACGTCGATGTAGACATCCGGCGCGGCGACCGTGAGCGGCGCGGCGAGGTTGCGGAAGCGGGTATCGTAGAGTTCGAGAACGCCGGCATTGTCGCCGTACTCAAGCTTAAACAGGGCGCAGTGCCACCAGAGATGGTGTTGCAGGTTGTGGCTTCCTTCCCAGTTCGGCGCGAGCGTGGTGAGCCACTCGATGCCTTCGCTGCGGCGGCCCTGCATCTCCATCACATGGGCGACGGCGTGCGCGGCCCAGAGATCTCCGGGGTCCAGCTCGATGGCGCGACGTCCGGATGGCTCGGCGGCGAGATAGTTTCCGGCCTCCTCGTGGGCGAAGGAGTGGCAGGCGAGTATCGATGCATAGCCTGGGATGTCCTCTGACCAGGCCGGGATCACGCGCTCGACGGAGCTGACCATGTCCTGCGGACGGCCGAGCCAGAAATTGGCAAAATGGGCGAGACGGAAGGCCACCACATCAAGCGGATGGGTGCGCAAAATCGATTCCCACAAGGCGATGGTACGATCGAGCTCGCCCTCGGCCCAAGCCGTCAGGGCGGCGATATGGCTGCGCTCGCGCGGGGTGGCATCGGCGGCAAGCGACTGCGCGGTGCGCGCCGCCTCTTCGGCGGCTGGAACGGTAGCTTGCTTATAGGCAAGCATAGCGAAATAGCCCTTCATGCAATGCGCAAGTGCAAAGTCCGGATCGGCCTCCAGCAGGGCAGCGAGACGGGCAGGCGTATCGGCTCGCTGGGTGAGGTAGCCAGTGATGAGGTGGTCGTAGGCAGCGGCCGCCTTGACGCTGGCGGTCGAGATAGGGAGTCCGCGGGCATCGAGATGCTTGGTGTTGTTCCTAGCCGACATTGACCCTAACCCGACCCATTCGAGCATCTTGGAGGTTGCTAATTCAAAGCTCTCACGCGGCACTCTAGCCGAAACCTTGCTCGAACCGTGAGTATGATTGGTTACAACTTGTGATGCGAGGTTATTTGTCCGCCATTGGCCCGTAGCGGACATGGGCTAGTGCACCGCACATGTCTGCTTTCGGGGCAAAGCGGACATGACCTTTTGCGGGAATCCGCTTTCGCGGGTCGCTATGCAAAGCGGACATGCCCTTTTGCACTGCATATGTCTGCTTCTGACCCAAAGCGGACATCATCCCTTGTAGCCAAGGGCGATATAGGACACGTCATCGGTTACGAAGGCACCAAGTTCACTCATGCCCATTTTTCGGTGCGCCCGTAACGAAGGCGTGTTGTCGGCTCGTATGAATGTCATCGCGGGTCGGCCAGCCATGTGTGTTTGCAATACTTGGAAAAGCGCCCCGGCAAGACCTTTTCCACGCTGTGTTTCTGCAACACAGACCGGCCCATAGAGATAGCAATCAGGCGGAGGTGGGAAACTGCGCAGCATGGTTTGAACAATCATCACATGCGCTTTCGCCGCAAGCGAAGTCCCCAAGACGTAACCAACGACCTTGGAATCGCAGCGCCCCACCACAAGCGACTTCTGACTTATCGCGTGTCGGTACCAATCAGCTGTCTGACGAACCGCGAGGCCACCGCCTCGCTCGGCCAAGTTAGCCTCCTGAAGGACGAGAATGCCGGGAATATCTTCGGCTCGCCCGAGAGAAATATCGTAATCGGAAATCATTTCGACGTTCAATGTTAAACGTCCTCAAACATAGCACGGTAGGGGGCGAGAGTCCGCTTTTGGCCCCCTTAGCAGACATACCTAATTGCACCGCACATGTCCGCTCACGGGGCTAGAACGGACATAATGGCGCACAGTTCGTCCGTCCTTGAAACGCGACCAACCGGACATAAATCTTGAGTTACGAGCTGGACGCCTCAGCCCCCCATCCCCGGCGTCCAGTAGAGATTGGCCCCAGCGGTTAACCCCTCCGTCTGGGGTCAATTGCTGTCATAGGCACACCCGCAATGTGCGGACGCTTCACAAACCGGCTGACTTGGCGCGAGATCGTCGCACTCTATCGTTTGGCCGTGCCGATGGAGCCTGAGCGCAACCTACCCGCGCGCTACAACATCTGCCCGACCGACACGGTTGACGTCGTATTCGAGCGCGGCGGAAAGCGCGATCTGGTGCCCGTGCGCTGGGGCCTCATCCCTAACTGGTGGAAGAAAAGCGCCAAAGAAATTCCGGCGACCTTCAATGCGCGGGCCGAGACGGTGGCGACGAAGCCGATGTTTCGCGACGCCTTCAAGCGGGGCCGCTGTCTGATCCCGGCCTCGGGCTACTACGAGTGGCTGCCGACGCCGACCGGCAAGCAGCCTTACTACTACACGGCACGCGACGGTGCGTCGGTGACGTTCGCCGGGCTCTGGGACGAATGGCGAAATATCGATACCGGCGAACCGCTGAGGTCATGCACGATGATTGTCACGAACGCCAATGTGCTGGCGGCCAAGGTGCACGACCGCATGCCGGTGCTGTTGCAACCGCAAGACTTTGACGCCTGGCTGAACGGCACAAGTGGCACTGAGCTGCTTAAGCCGGCACCCGATGCCTATCTGCAAGCGTGGCCGGTGGCGCACCGGGTGAACAGTTCGCGCGCGCCGAGCGATGATCCGACGCTGATTGATCAGGTTGCCGCGTGATCTTAGGATCGTGCCGCCATGCCCGAGAGTATCGCCGCCCGCACAGCCACGAGCGCGCCCAAGCCGTCGCGCGCATGAAGCGCGAGCAACAAGCGCAGCGCGAAGCCCTCGACGCCGTGCGCCGGTTCAACGCGATGATGTCGACTGGTAGGCGCGCGTGGTTCTGGCCGACCGTCGCCGCCGCCCTCGTCTCAAAGCATCACTGGGCCGTCATTGCTTGCGACGGTTGCGGCACAGTGACCGACCTTGACCTGACCGTGAAGCGGCGCGACCCGGACGCCTCGGTAAGAATAGCCTTGCGCGACGTGCGGTGCCCACGATGCAATGGGTAAGGGCGGCCAAGGATTGTCGCTTTGGCGCCGCACCCGTCAATTTAACGAGGGTCAAGGCTGGCCCTGAAAATACGCACGCATCAGGCCTACGACCAATCACGCTGGCAGTCGGATCAGCAGCTATGATTTTTTTCTGACAAAATAATTCGTTCCGCTGCGGACAACGCCAGCGCGTTCTGGATGAGGGGCGGAATGTGGGACGAGTTCGTTTTGTTCTTGCGGAAGTCCCGCAAAATCAACTGACTAGAGCTCAAGATTGGCGGAGGGAGTGTCTTCCCAAAATCGGAAATTGCTCCGTAATATCAAATTATTATAAATGCGCTTCTTTTGTACCCACAAATCTACCCGTGACTTGATGCAGAATTTCGACGACCTAGGAGGAACAACAGCAAATTTTATTATCGTACGTTCGATCTCTGACAGCATAGCAGCGGCGGGTGGACGCCATTTCGTCGGGCGAAGATCAACCTCAGCCACGGCGTCGCGTGGAAGATGCTCATCAGCAGATACATCAGCGTCATTCCGCTCATCTGCGATGAACCTTGCATTGCCATGCAGAGCATGTCCGGCTGGCCGCTAAAAAAGCCGGTCCACAGTGCCATGAGTGCGAACGTCGGCGCGGCAGCGAGACTGAGCCTGCCGGCCGCGCCGGAAGCGGCACGGCCGCCTCCGGCACAGGTCTCGAGGTCGTGACGCACGACAGGAGACATCGAAACGTCAGTCATGGCCGTACCTGTCGTGGTGACGCCACCAAACAGCGGTCTCATTGCGGCCCTTGGGAGCGCGGTCGAGCCACTGATAAATGCCCCATAACCCGTCCAGGCCCCGCGCGTAGGTCGAATAGGTGTGGTAGACGACGCCGTCCTCCAGCACGAATGCGCTCATGCCCGGCCTCTCGCGCACATACGCAACCGGATCGGCGCCGGCCATAGTCGCATTTTCGACGACGACCGGCGGGACCGTTTTCGCGTCCATCGCGTGAGTGCCCCGCGCGTAGTTATATTCGAAACTGCCTCGGCGCTGTTGCTCTTCAGTGATCGAGACGTTGAAATCGTAGTTGAAGCTGCCACTGACCGAAGATGCCCAGGGAAAAGTCCAGCCCATCCGTTGCTTGAACGCCCGCAGCTTCGCGAGCGACGCCCGCGACACCGCCGTGAATGCGACATCGTGATTTTCCAGATGAACAAAGATGCCGTTGAACCCGTCGGCGATCGCCGAGCAGGACGCGCACCCCGCCTTGTAGTCGGGCCCAAACATGAAGTGATAGACGAGAAGCTGCGAGCGCCCGTCGAACAGATCCTTCAGCGTCTTGCTGCCCGCCTCGGTATCAAACGTGTAAGTCTTGTCCACCGGGACCCAGGGCAAGCGCTGACGGAGCTGCGCGACCTCGTCGCTGCGCCGCGTCAGGTCCTTCTCGGCGGCGAGCAGATCGAGCCGCGCTTCCAGCCACTTGTCACGTGTTGCGGTGATATGTGTCGTCATGTTTTCTCTCCTTTCGCTGCCCTAGCGCACCGACCGCGTTCCTGTGGCGGCTTGCCGGGCGTTGATCGTGAGCTAGATTTACAGCCGGCCGTCGAATGGCCGGGAGTGACAAGTGTGTCGGGATTTCAATGGACTCGCTGATCACCGCCGCGGCGCGCGCGCTCGCAACAGGAAATCCCCTCAACGCGTTGAACTTCATCGCCTTGCGCGACGATGCGCCGGCGCTGGCGCTGCGCGGCATCGCGATGGCGCAACTCGGCGACCTTGCCCGCGCCAGAATACTGCTGCGACGGGCGGCCCGAGCCTTTAGCCCGCGGGAGACCGTCGCCCGGGCGCGTTGCGCCGTTGCCGGCGCCGAGATCGCACTCGTCTCGCGCGACCTGAATTGGCCGGTGAAGGCGCTCGATTCGGCGCAGCGCGCGCTCGAACGACACGGCGATCGCGCCAACGCCGCGCACGCGCGCTACCTGAAGACCCGCTATCTCCTTCTGATCGGCCGCCTCGACGAGGCCGAGCGCCTGCTTTCTGGTTTCGACCCCGCGCCGCTGCCGCCCGCATCACAGGCGGCCCACGAGTTGGTTGTTGCCGGCATCGCGATGCGGCGCCTGCGGGTCAAGGTGGCGCGCGCGGCGCTAGCGCGGGCCGAAAGCGCCGCGCGGCAGGCCCGCATCCCGCCGCTATTGGCCGAGGTCGAAGGCGCTGCTCTCGTCCTCGATACCCCCGCGGCGCGGCTGATCGCGCGCGGCCGCGAGCGGCTGCTGCGGCTCGACGACATCGAAACACTGCTGGCCTCGAAGGCGCTCGTCGTCGATGCGTGCCGCCACGTGGTCCGCCACGCGGGCAAGGTGATTTCGCTGGAGACGCGCCCTGTGCTATTCACTCTTGCGCGCGCGCTTGCCGAAGCGTGGCCCGGCGACGCGCCACGAGCCGCGCTGCTTGCGCGCGCATTCCGCGCCACGCACGCCGATGAATCGCATCGCGCGCGGCTGCGTGTTGAGATCGGCCGTCTGCGCAAGGCACTCGGCGCGGCCGCCGGAATCGACGCGACCAAAGACGGCTTTGCGCTCCAGCCGCGCCGCGCCGGCGAGGTCGTCGTGCTCGCGCCGCCGACGGATGAAGCGCATGCGACCGTGCTCGCGCGGCTGGCGGACGGCGAAGCCTGGTCGACTTCGGCGCTGGCGCTGGCGCTCGGCGCAAGCCAGCGCACGGTGCAGCGCTCGCTCGAGGAGCTTACAGCGGATGGCAAGGTGCAAGCGGTCGGCCGCGCCCGGGCGCGCCGCTGGATGGCGCCGCCGGTGCCGGGTTTCCCGACAACCTTGTTACTCCCGGCTGCGCTCCCCGGTGGTTAGGGTGTGCATCAGGCAAACGGCACCAACAAGGATCAACAATGAAACGCGCAGCAGCAACGATTGTCCGCGAATACGGTCCCTTTCCGGATGTCACGAATGTGGCTGGAGTCAGCTATGACGGCACCAATGTCTGGGTCGCGACCGGCGACACGCTGAACGCGATGGACCCGGCGAGCGGTAAAACGGTGCGCACGCTCGCCGTACCCGCCCATGCGGGAACCGCCTTCGATGGCCGACACCTATACCAGATTTCCGGGGAACGCATTCAGAAGGTCGACCCGGATACTGGCCGCGTGGTCGCGACCATCCCTGCGCCCGAAGGTGGCGCCTCCGGCATGGCGTGGGCGGAAGGGAGCCTGTGGGTTGGGCAATATCGCAAGCGCAAGATTCACCAGGTCGATCCACAGACCGGCGCGATTCTGCGCTCCATTGATTCGAACCGCTTCGTGACCGGTGTGACCTGGGTGGACGGCGAGCTCTGGCACGGCACTTGGGAAGACGAGAAAAGCGAGCTGCGCCGGATCGACCCGGGGAATGGCGAGGTTCTGGAGCAGCTCGACATGCCGGCCGGCATCGCGGTGTCGGGGCTCGAGTCGAACGGCAGCGACACGTTTTTCTGCGGCGGCGGAAACAGCGGGAAAGTGAGAGCCGTCCGGCGGTCCAGGCAAAGTTAAGTCTTCGCTATTGCAAGTTCGCCTTCGAGCCAAATGCAGATATGCCCGACTAAGGGGCCTCAAGTTTACGACAATAGATTTTCTCGAGTGCGCTAAGCGGATGGCTGCTTTGTGCCAAAAAGCTGACATCGCCCATTGGCTTGCTCAGTGAGCGAAGCCATGAGCGCACTCACGAAGCGCGTGTAATGCTTTGCGCTAGCCTTCGGAATAATTGCAGTGCATTGCCGCTCTTAATTCCCCGGCGAACATCATCATCCCAACCATCAAACGCTTCGAAGGCGGCGATGACCGATCTAACATCTTGGGCTGGGCTGCGATGGCGCGAAAAAGGAAAATCGCTTCCGAACAGGACACGGCTGGGGTCAGCCAATTCCATCAAGCATTTTAGCGGCCCGGGCGAACAGATCTCCGCGACATCGAAATACATCCGGCGGAGCGCGCCGGCGACGCTACCACCGGGCAGTCGCTCAGCGACTTTAGGGCGATCGTTCATCGCGCTCATGCGATAGAGCAAGAAGGGAACGGTACCCCCTCCGTGTGGTAGGATCCATTTTATGTTCGGGAATTTGCCGAAAGTCCCGTTCCACAGCAGATTGTGAATGGCACGTGTGGTATCCAACACGAGTTCGGTCATTCCGGACGGATAATTGTACGCCGGCATATTCGTAGCTTGGTTACGTAATGGATGGATGAAGACGACCGCATTGCGCCGATTGAGCTCCGCATAGAGTTCATCTTCCTCCGGCTGGCCAACGTGACGGCCAGCGACATGGGATAGCAGGCAAATTCCGTCCAGCTTGAGTGTATCAAGCGCATATTCGGCGGCATGAATGGCGCCCTCGATATCCGGC
>DATGDN010000309.1:0-4750 GCA_035310865.1 Pseudolabrys sp.
GCCTGCGTCGTCCACAATGCAGATGCTGGTCTCATTGACTGATACGTCCAATCCAGCAAAATGCTCCATGCTGCGCTTCTCCTGCTGATGCTTGAGGCCGTACACACGGACCTCGTTTCACCATCAGCCTGAAGCGCAGCACCCAAAATCTTCAGCTATCCACAACAAACGCCGGCCGATTACCCCATCTATTGGCAAAAATTTCGAGGGTAAAGCGGACCATATCAATCGAGCGAATTGCGCGATTGCCAAAGATTGTTCCGGTACATCCTGTATCGACTTAGATTTGATCCAGCGCAATGTCCGCACTGAGGGGCTGAGTAGCCTGTTCAAGTGCGAAGGCTTTCCTCCTCACTGGTGGCACGCACTCAGACAGGCTCCGGGTGACGTGGAGCAGTCCTCCTCCTGGAACCGTTTCGTCTCATATCTTCGAGCAAGTAGACGGCGGAGGAAGCATCAATGCCAAACAGAGTTTTGTGTCCTAAGTGCCACGGTCAAAGAACGAGCCCCTGTCTTGCTTGTCGTGGCACCGGCAAACGGTCGATCGCGGGCACCAACATCGGCAACTGCAAAGAATGTAACGGCAGTGGCCAACGGCGTTGCGATGTATGTGGCGGGAGCGGTGAAGTCGAACCACCTTCCCCTGTCACTCCGGCTGCTCAGCATGGACTGTTTTATATGGAAAACGCTGGAGGATATAAGCCAGCAGACGCAACAACCGCTCCTTCAGGCGTCGCGAACGGGCATCAGCCGAGCTGTTTCGGTTTGGAAGAGGAAAGCGGTGCCGGGTGGAAAGGCAGCGGCGCAACGAAGCCGAGCATTAATGAGGCGAAGTCGAGCCTTTGATTGGCATCAGTTTTTGATTTCCGCTTATGGCCCAAAGCGGACATCCCTGGTTGCGCTGCACATGTCGGCTTTCGGGGGGTAAAGCGGACATGACGCAATCACTACGGCAGCGGAATGACGTTTCAGAATAAAAGGGCGAAGAAACCGCGAAGTGAAAAATTCGAACTCAATCAATGACTGGGCTGGCTGGGGCGCCAGGATTCGAACCTGGGAATGGCGGAATCAAAATCCGCTGCCTTACCACTTGGCTACGCCCCAACAGGTACCGGAGAGCCGCCTCGAAGCGATTTCGCATGCGGCGGCCGGACCATAGCGGCGCCTCTCTGCCCGATCAATGTCTAAGGCCGCATATATTGTCGCTTGGCACAACGCGCGCGTTGACCCGCCCTGCCCCGGCACTAGATTAGCCAGCCATGACCTACCGCGCACCGGTTGCCGACATCGCTTTCACGCTCAAGCACGCTGCCGGCCTGAAAACCGCGCTGGCCGAAGGTCTTTACGGCGATCTCGATGAAGAGACGATCGACGCGGTCATCGCGGAAGCCGGCCGTTACGCCAGCGACGTGATCGCACCGCTCAACAGCGTCGGCGACAAGTTCGGAACGCCTTTCAAGGACGGCAACGTCACGACCCCGCCCGGCTGGAAAGAGGCCTACACCGCCTGGGCTGCAGCCGGGTGGAACGGTCTCGCCGCGCCGTCCGACTGGGGCGGTCAGGGCCTGCCGCATGCGGTGAATGCCGCATGCATAGAAATGTGGAACTCCGCTTCCATGGCGTTCGGCATCGGCCCCGTGCTCACCATGGCTGCCATCGACGCGCTTCATGCCTACGGCAGCGATCCGCTCAAGAAACAATATCTCGGCAAGCTCATCAGCGGCGATTGGATGGGCACGATGCAGCTCACCGAGCCGCATGCCGGTTCGGATGTCGGAGCGTTGCGCAGCAAAGCCGAACGTGCCGGCGACGGAAGCTATCGCATCACGGGTTCAAAAATTTTCATTACATACGGCGAGCACGATCTGACCGACAACATCATCCACTTTGTGCTCGCTCGCCTGCCTGACGCACCGGCCGGCACCAAGGGTATTTCTCTTTTCCTGATCCCGAAGATCATGCCGGACGGCACGCGCAATGACGTCCGCGCACACTCGGTCGAGCACAAGCTCGGTATCCACGCCTCACCCACCTGCACCATGGTCTACGGCGATCACGGCGGCGCCAAGGGTTTCCTCATTGGCGAGGAACATAAGGGTATGGCCTGCATGTTCACGATGATGAACCGGGCCAGGCTTGCGGTGGGTTTGCAGGGCGTAGGCATTGCCGAGCGCGCGACACAGCAGGCATTTGCCTATGCCCGCGAGCGCAAGCAGGGTGCGGCCGGCGCGATCATCGCCTATCCTGACGTAAAACGCATGCTGCTCACCATGCGTGCGCTGACAGCAGCGGCGCGCACGATCTGCTACGCCACCGGCGTCGCCATCGATCGGTCGCTGCGTGCAAAAACGGACGCTGCTCGCAAGGCCGCGCACGAGCGCGCCTCGCTCCTCACTCCGGTCGCCAAGGCATTTTCCACCGACATCGGCATCGAGGTGGCCTCGCTCGGCGTGCAGGTCCACGGCGGCATGGGCTATATCGAGGAAACGGGCGCGGCACAGCACTATCGCGATGCCCGCATCGCGGCGATCTACGAGGGCACCAACGGCATTCAGGCGCTCGATCTGGTGGCGCGCAAGGTGCCGCTGGAAGGCGGCAAGACGATCGCGCTTTACATCGACGAATTGCGCCGAACAGTACAGGCGGTGCATTCAAGCAACGCGCCTGCTTTTGGCGAAACCGCGGAACGGCTTGGCGAAGCCGTAGACAGCCTCGAACGTTCGACGCGATGGCTGCTTTCACAGACGTCGTCCGACGCAGCGCTCTCCGGAGCCACGCCCTATCTGCGGCTGTTCGCTAACGCGGCCGGCGGGTGCATGCTTGCCGAGGCTGCGCTCGCATCGTTGCGTGCAGGCGAAGGGATTGCACACGTCGCGCTCGCACGGTTTTTCGCCGAGAACATTGCCGTGCATGCGAACGGTCTCGAGCGGACAACCATCGAAGGCGCCGGGAGTATCGCCAGCGCCCAGGCCGTTCTCGCCGAATGAGTGCATAGGACCAGCACGCCGATGTCGCTAAAGGGAAAAACCCTGTTCATCACCGGCGCCTCTCGCGGCATCGGCCTTGCAATTGCGCTCAAGGCTGCGTCCGAAGGCGCCAATATCGTGGTCGCCGCCAAGACCGTTGAGCCCCATCCGAAGCTTGAGGGCACCATTTACACTGCTGCCGCTGAAATTGCTAAGGCGGGAGGACGCGCCCTGCCGCTGGCGGTCGATGTTCGCGACGAAGCGGCGGTACAGGCCGCGATCGACGAGGCTGCGGAGAAGTTCGGCGGCATCGACATCGTGGTGAACAATGCCAGCGCCATCCAGCTGACCTCGGTCGCCGCGACCGATATGCGCCGTTACGACTTGATGCAGCAGATCAATGCGCGCGGCACATTCATGGTTTCAAAATTCGCGATCCCCTATCTGATGCGCACTGCGAATCCACACATTTTGATGCTCTCGCCGCCGCTCGATATGTCTGAAAAGTGGTTCGCGCCTCATACCGCCTATTCGATGGCGAAGTTCGGGATGAGCATGGTTGTCCTGGGTCTTGCCGGCGAATTGCGGGGCAAGGTCGCGGTCAATGCTTTGTGGCCACGCACGACGATCGCGACCGCCGCCATCAGGAACCTGCTCGGCGGCGACGTCATGATGCGCCGGTCCCGCAAACCGGAGATTCTGGCCGAAGCCGCGTGCCGCATATTCAAAAAGCCGAAGAGCTTTACCGGAAACTTTCTCATCGACGACACCTTCCTCGCCAACGAGGGCATTTCCGATTTCGACCAGTACCGCGTCGATCCCGGGCAGCCTTTGCAGGTGGATTTCTTCGTGCCGGACAGCAGCCCGCTACCCAGCGGAGTCAGCCTGGATGCAAAATCGCGATAGGCACTTCCACACGGGCATGTGAGCGTTTAAGTCTAGACAATGTCGACGCTTCTCCTCAGTCATCCCGCCTGCCTGAACCACATCACGCCTGCCGGTCATCCCGAACGGCCGGACCGATTGCGCGCAATCGAGCAGGCGCTGGAAGATGAAAAATTTCAGTCGCTGGCGCGCGTCGAGGCACCACGCGGGCCGCTCGATATCATCGCGTTCTGCCATCCGACGGACTACATCGAAGCGATCCGCGACGCCACGCCTACTGAGGGCCTGGTGCGCCTGGATGCCGACACCTCAATGTCGCCGGGCAGTTTCGAAGCGGCGTTGCGCGCCGTTGGCGGCGCCAAGCTGGCTGTTGATGAAGTGATGGCGGGAACAGCTGCAAATGCCTTCGTTGCGACGCGCCCACCCGGCCACCATACCGAGACGGCACGCCCGATGGGATTCTGTCTCTTCAACAATGCGGCAATTGCGGCACGCTATGCGCAGAATGCTTATGGCGCGGAACGTGCAGCCATCGTTGATTTCGACGTCCACCACGGTAACGGGTCGCAGGACATCTTCTGGTCCGACAAAACCGTGTTGTACTGCTCCACCCACGAGATGCCGCTTTATCCGGGCACCGGCGCGGTTGGCGAGCGAGGAGAATTCAACACCATCGTCAACGCGCCGCTATCGGCCGGCGATGGCGGCGACGCTTTCCGCGAAGCGTTCGAGACTGTAATTCTTCCACGTCTGCGGGAGTTCAAGCCGGATATCCTGATCATCTCGGCCGGTTTCGACGCGCACACACGCGATCCACTCGCTAATCTCAACCTCGTGGAAGCTGACTATACGTGGGTCACCAAAAAGCTGATGGACATCGCGGATGCGAGCGCCAAAGG
>DATGDN010000310.1:0-2794 GCA_035310865.1 Pseudolabrys sp.
ACGTCAACTGCGAAAGGAAGGACGCGGCCACGTTGTTGCAATTCGCTCGCCGTCTTTTTTGCGAGTTCGATATCGCGATCCCAGATCGCAACCGCCGCGCCGGAATCAAGAAAGCGTTCGACAATTGCGCGTCCGATGCCCTGCGCGCCGCCCGTGACGACTGCATTGCGTCCGCCGAGGTCGATCTTGTTGGCCATTCGCCATCTCCTGCACAAAAACTAGCGAACGCAGCGGCCTGTGGCGAGTGATGAAAAATGCGGATATGCAATGCCGGTGGGATGCGCCAGTCGGCCTTGTAGATCGAGGCAATTTGCTGTAGATATAAAAATGTGGGGCACGCGACGGGCGCCCCGCCTCCCAAGGTCGAGAGCCCAAGCACCGTCTCCTTCGTTTACGGAGGGGACCATGTTGTTGTCGGGCTGACCCGCGTAAAAGCGATCTAGCAAAATTTCGGGGATCAAGCCGCCTCCCCCGTCAGATGACCTTCATCCAAGCGCTGCGCCCATTCGCGTTGGGAGCAACTGCTATGGATGGAATGAACTTGATCTTTTTTCTCGCCGCAGCTTTTTTCGGTGGCTTGACGTCGGGCCTTTCGGGCTTCGCCATGGGATTGGTGGTGTCCGGCGTCTGGCTGCACATCATTGCGCCGGATCAGAACGCGCTTCTGATCGTGTTGTGCGGGCTCGTCACGCAAGGTTCCGGCATTTGGCGCGTGCGCCACGCCATAAACTGGCGGACAGTTTCGCCATTCATCATCGGCGGGGCGCTGGGTGTTCCCGCCGGCACCGCTCTGCTGACAACCGTCGACCCGGGCACACTGCGCCTGAGTATCGGTGTTCTGCTGGTGATCTACAGCCTGTACAGCCTGATCCGGCCGGCGGTTAAACCGATTCAGGGCGGCACCCCGATCGATTTTGGCGTCGGCGTCGCGAACGGCCTTATCGGCGGACTAACCGGACTAGGCGGCATTGCGGTCACCGTGTGGTGCCAACTACGCGGAGGAGCCAAGGATGGGCAGCGTGCGATCTTTCAGCCGGTGCTGTTCTTGACCTTCGTGATGAGTGCGATTTCACTCGCTGTGGCCGGCACATTCACTGTCGAGACGCTCAGGCTCTATGCATTCGCGCTTCCGGTCCTGATTGCGGGCCTATGGTGCGGCTTCAAGCTGTATGGAAAACTCGACGACGCCGCATTCCGCAAAATCATCCTGCTGCTGTTGCTTGTATCGGGACTGGCGTTGATCGTGCCGATGCGTTGAGCTAATATTTGATTTGCGGGGCACGCGACGGTCGCCCCGCCTCCCAAGGCTCGAGAGCCCAAGCACCGTCTCCTTCGTTCACGGAGGGGACCAATGCTGTTACCAAGCTATTCGATTTCACCCACCGATCTTTGGAATTCCATCGCCACGCCGCAGATGCCACAGATTATTGACGTGCGGCGGCATGATGTCTTCACGCACTCACCGCATTTGTTGCCCGGCGCAGTCCGCCACGAGGTTGGCAACGCGCTCCACTGGTCGGACGATCTCGACCGGTCGCGTCCGATCGTCGCTGCTTGCAAGGCGGGGCACGAGCTCAGCCAGATGACGGCCGCGCAACTGCGGGCCGCCGGCTTTGATACGCGGGTGCTGGAAGGCGGCTATACCGCCTGGGAAGCGGCAGGACTGCCTTTCGTCGCCAAACCCGTCCTCGAGCGAATCGTCCGGCGCTCGCCGAGCGCCTGGGTGACACGACGGCGGCCGAAGATCGACCGCGTCGCATGCCCCTGGTTGATTCGGCGTTTCCTCGATCCGCGGGCACGCATCTTGTTCGTCGATCCGGACCAGGTAGTCGCGGTCGCGAGAGAGAGCGGCGGTGTGCCATTCGACATCAAGGATGTCGAACTCAGCCATGAGGGCGGAAGGTGCAGCTTCGACACCATGCTTAGGCTGTTCGGGCTGGAATGCTTAGGCTGTTCGGGCTGGACGGCGAGCCCTCGCTGGCACGGCTGGCCCTGATCGTGCGTGGCGCCGACACCGCACGGCCGGATATCGCGCCGGAAGCGGCAGGACTTCATGCCGTCTCGCTCGGATTGTCGGCGCTCGCCGGTGACGACGATCATGGGCTGCTCGAACGCGGTTTCCTGGTCTACGATGCCCTGTTCGCTTGGCTGCGCTTTGCCGCCGAGGAACGCCACAACTGGCCGGCCAAGGCAGCATGATGAGCGCGGCAGTGGATGGAATGATGACGCGGCCGCGCTTCGGCGAAGCCTTCATGGTTTGGCTGAAGATCGGCTGCATCAATTTTGGCGGGCCGGCCGGGCAGATCGCCACAATGCATCGCATCCTGGTCGACGAGAAAAAATGGATCGACGAAGCGCGCTTCCTGCACGCGCTCAACTTTTCCATGCTGCTGCCTGGCCCGGAGGCAACGCAGCTTGCGACCTATGTCGGCTGGGTCTTGCACGGGGTACGCGGTGGCCTCGCCGCCGGAATTTTGTTCGTACTGCCGGGCGCGCTGGTGATGCTGGCCTTGAGCCTGCTCTACGCATACGGGCGCGGCCAAGGCGTTATCGATGGCGCGCTATTCGGCATCAAGGCCGCCGTGCTGGTTATCGTCGTCGAGGCGCTGGTACGGATCGGCCGTCGTTCCCTCAAGAGCCAGTTGCTGGTCGCGCTCGCCGCGCTCGGCTTCATCGGCATTTTCTTTTTCGAAATGCCTTTTCCTCTCATCGTAGTCATCGCGGCGGTTGCCGGCTTTTTTGTTGCGCAACGGTCGCCGGAGCAGCTCGCATTGGCGCCGGCGGATTCGATTTC
>DATGDN010000311.1:0-1840 GCA_035310865.1 Pseudolabrys sp.
CGAGTTGCCATGGCCGCCGAGATATTTGGTTGTGGAGTAGACGACGATTGCGGCGCCGTGATCGAGCGGCTTGGTGAGGAACGGCGTCGCAGTATTATCGACGATGAGCGGGATGCCGAGCGAACGGCCGATCGCCGCGACTTCGGCAATCGGGAAGACCGTCAGCTTCGGATTCGGTAGCGTTTCGGCATAGTAGGCGCGCGTCTTGTCATCGGTGGCGCGCAGGAAATTCTGCGGGTCCACGGGATCGACAAAGCGGACTTCGATGCCCTGATCCTTGAGCGTATGGGCAAACAGATTCCACGTGCCGCCATACAGATCAGTCGAGCTCACGACGTTGTCGCCCGCGCGGGCAAGGTTCTGGAGGGCAAAAGCCGAAGCCGCCTGCCCCGAGGCGAGCGCCAGCCCTGCCGCACCGCCTTCGAGCGCGGCGATACGCTTTTCCAGCACGTCATTGGTCGGGTTCATGATCCGGGTGTAGACGTTGCCCAGCTCTTTCAGCGCGAAAAGATTGCTCGCGTGTTCGGTATCGCGAAACTGAAAGGACGTCGTCTGGTAGATCGGGACCGCGACCGCGCCGGTAGCGGGGTCCGCACGCCACCCGGCGTGGAGAAGGGCGGTTTCTGCGTGGAGCGAGCGTAATGACATGTGCTGATTCCCGGTTGGAGCTGCCGCGATTCATTTGCCTTCTCATTGAAGGAGGCCGCTCTATAGACGCGGGCCCGCTGTCAGTCCTTGAGTTCACCTTGATTTTTCCTTGAGGACCGCTGGATTCATTGCCCAAAAGGCGACAAATCGGCCCTGCCCTGACGAAATCGTCAAAAACCCCGCTGCCCTCTCGCTGCCGCGCGTGCGATCTGGCCGGTGAGATAGGCCTCGGAGCGCCGGAAGCTGTCGGCATCGGGCGTTGCGATGTGCACGACGACATTCGGCGCCTGGCCGGCGCCGGTCATCGCCACGCCGAAGCGTCCGTCGCTGGCGCGCGTCAGCGGCATGATCGCCTCGGGGCCCGCCGGCAAGGCCAACGCGGCCGGACGTCAGTGGAAAACCGCGTCCTGCCGCGGCATTCTCATTTCTCAGCGTTCAGCCGCGTCAAGTTGATAGCTCGTAAAACGCGGTCTGCTTCGCGCTACTGCGGACATAACGCACGCATCAACTGGACGTGAGCGGCAGCGCCGCTGCTTGCACGCTTCGCAGCGGACCCATAGCTACTTCGCGCAAGTCTTAACCGCCCAGTAACTCCCCTCAGGTAGCAGGTCTGCGGTTTCGTGTGACCTCACGATTGCCGGCTCCTATTGGGCTACAAAGGATTTATCGATGCGCAAAGGGTTGGCAGTTCTCATCGTCGCGGTGCTTGGCGTTTTCGCCGTCAAGTCCGTTGTGGCCCCCGGCAAAATGCTTTCGACAGATTCGATGAAGTATCCCATACCGACTTACGGCCTTCATGTGGCACAGCCTGTCGACATGAAAAACTTTCCGTTCGACGTCGTCCCGCTTCCGTGAGAACGGCGCGCCGCCCTCTGTAAACTTCGTTGAACGATCGATAATCCTCACGCTGGCTCCGTCACCGCGCGGAAATGCACCAGCGAGTGATAGGTGCCCGTTGGCCTCGTGCCGCACGTCGGCGATGGAAAAACGGAAATTGACAAGGCGATGGCCGGCGAGCGTGAGCGGTACGTCGTCGAGCGCCTGCAGCAGCGCGCCGACAGTGGTGGTACCGCCTTGGCGCGACCATGCGTGCAAAGTGGGTTGATGCTCGAGGCCAGGCTCGCTTCCTGCCGAAAAATCGCTCACGCGCGTCTCGTCAAGCGTCACATAAGGAAATGCCGCCTCGTGTGGC
>DATGDN010000312.1:0-2614 GCA_035310865.1 Pseudolabrys sp.
TAGGGGGTTTTCACACAGCCTCGACCCAAAGCGAACTTCGCCAAGGATTATCTTTCGCGGCGTTGATAGTAACCGTTCAGGCCCGTCGTCCGAGGACGAACGTCACACTAGGGTCGAAACCCAATAAAGTTGTTGAGGGGAGAATCGCTTAGTGATTCTGTGCTGGCAAGGAGCACGGAAGATGCGAAGCAACCTGTTCTGGCTTGACGACGAGCAGTGGTCACGGATTGAACCGCATCTGCCAAACGACGTGCGTGGCAAGGAGCGTGTCGATGATCGGCGGGTGATCAGCGGCATCCTGCATGTGCTGAAGAGTGGCTGTCGTTGGAAGGATTGTCCGCCCGAGTACGGCCCGCACACGACGGTCTACAATCGCTTCGCGCGGTGGGCCGAGCGCGGGGTCTGGGAGAGGTTGTTCAAGGAGCTTGCCCACCGCGGTCGATCGACAGCGACCCAGATGATCGACAGCACGCATGTCAAAGCCCACCGCTCGGCGTCGGGCGCCAGAAAAGGGGGGAGCAGAAACAGGCGATTGGTCGCTCACGAGGAGGGCGCAATACGAAGATCCACGCACTGGCAGATGCTAAAGGCCGTCTTCTTTCCATCCTCCTGACCGGTGGCGAGGCCCACGATTGTCCGCCCGCCCAGCGTCTGATCCGCCGTACCAAGGCAGCCGCCAAGCTGCTCGGCGACAAGGCCTACGACAGCGCCGAATTGCGGCAGTGGCTGAAACGGCGCGGCACCAAGCCGGTTGTGCCAAACAGGTCGAGCCGAAAGCAGCCCTTCAGCTTCGACAGAAAATCCTACAAGCAACGACACCGCATCGAGAACGCCTTCGGCCGCCTCAAGGACTTCCGCCGTATCTTCACTCGGTACGACAGGTTAGCTCGAAACTTTCTCGCCTCGGTCTGCCTCGCGGCCGCTATCGTATGGTGGATTTAATGAGTCCGGACCCTAGTCATACGGAACCGAAGTGCGGTTCATTAGGATATGGTTCCACGCGGTCATCGACGCCCTCATCGACCGGCACACCTAAAAAACCCAAGCCTTATAGATGAACAAATCCGCCGACGAGATCCTTCGTCAGTCAAATGCTGCTGCCAAAAGACCCAGCCGACTTTATGCTCCGAACTTTAGATTCACGTGACTAGTCACGTGAATCTAAAGTTCGGCGCATAAGGTCTGCTGTGTTTTCTGGCAGAAGCGTTTAACCGAAGCCAGGATTTGGTCGGCTGATTTGACCCATTTGAAGGGTTTGGGATTTTCGTTGTGGCGGTCGATGAAGGTGCGGATATCGGCTTGGAGCTGCCTGACTGAGGTATGAACGCCGCGCCGGAGGCGCTTTCTGGTGAGCTCAGCGAACCAGCGCTCGACCTGATTGATCCACGATGCCGAAGTCGGCGTGAAGTGGATGTGATAATGCGGCCGGCGGGCGAGCCACGCCTTGATCTTGGGCGTCTTATGGGTGGCGTAGTTGTCCATGACGATGTGGACTTCGAGCCCTTCGGGCACGCGAGCGTCGATCTCCTTGAGGAAGTTCAAGAACTCGACCGCCCGGTGTCGCTTGTAGCATTTGCCGATGACGAAGCCCGATGCGACGTCGAGCGCTGCGAACAGCGATGTCGTGCCGTGCCGCACGTAACTGTGCGTCCGGCGTTCGGGCACGCCAGGCATCATCGGCAAGACTGGCTGCTCGCGATCGAGCGCCTGGATCTGGCTTTTCTCGTCAAGGCTAAGGACAAGGGCTCGGTTGGGTGGCGAGAGGTAAAGGCCAACGATATCGCGCACCTTGTCGACGAACAGCGGATCGTTCGACAGCTTGAAGGTCTGGCTGCGGTGCGGCTGCAGGCCGAACGCCGCCCACATACGGCGGATCGTTGTATGCGAAAAGCCGGTTTCAGCTGCCATCAAACGGATCGACCAGTGCGTCGCGTCCGCAGGCGTGGTGCGCAACGTCCGCTCGATCACGGCGGCAACCTGGTCGTCGTCGATGGTTCGAGGCCGGCCGGGGCGAGCCTCGTCGAGCAGGCCCTCACAGCGATCCTTCAGGAAGCGGCGCCGCCACTTGCCAACCGTATGCTCGTGCAGACCAAGCTCGGCACCGACCGACTTGCTGGGTAAGCCATCCGCACATCGCAGAATGACGCGACACCGCTCCGACAGCGACCGGGTGACACGGTGACGACGGACCTGCCGCTCCAGATAGGCCCGCTCCGGCGCACTCAGCACTAATGGCGCGATCGGGCGGCCTCTCGCAAATGCCTTCGCCATCAGCGCTCTCCTTCCATGGCTCGGAGCGCTAATTTATAATGAACTGAACTTCAGTTCCAGATGACTAGAGCATTCGCGCACAATGATGGTGCGTGTTGCAGCAGGCACGATGAGTTCAGCTGATTCCAGCTGAACTCATCGTGCTCTAGTCCCGACCGGCCTTTCTTCCGGACGATCAACGCCCGAGATTGCGCACGTGCGCCGTGTGCTCCGGCAACACGACGACGCCAGGGATTTCCCTGCCGCTGCGCCCTCCGGATTCGCAAACGACTGAATAGCGATTCGCAAACTGCGACGCAGACTGCGGCCAGGCTTCGCTCCCGGCCCCGGGCGAATCGCATGA
>DATGDN010000313.1:0-13549 GCA_035310865.1 Pseudolabrys sp.
CACCAGAAGCTCTTGGGCTTGCTGGTCGCGGAGAATTTCCCAAAAGCCCCACGGGTCAGGCATCCGGTTTTGAAAAGTGAGGCACATTGACGCCGAGAAGTGGATTGAGATTTTTCCTCACAATCTCGCCGTACCGTTCATGAGTTCGCGGTGAAACCTGCGGCTTGATGTGTTCGAGCCAGCGGTCGAGGAATTCTCCAATGATCTTGTCTGGCTCGATGTACGCACCGCCGCTGATTTCAGAAATAAGACGTGAGCATTCGATCTGAGCCTCGGTTCCGGCTGGCAACGAAACCAGAAATTTCCTCAGGAGGAAAAGCGATGAAAGGGCACGTACGCGAAAGGTCACGCGGCCATTGGGCTATCGTTCTTGACGTGCGCGATCCGGAAACCGGAAAGCGCAGACGTAAATGGCATTCGTTCAAGGGCACTAAGCGTGAGGAATGACGCCACTCATCGATGGCAACCGAGGTCTCTCGCCTTCTGTTTGCTGGCATCACGTTGTTTTGTTGAGCGCCGTTTCACGCGCTTTGTAGGCCAAGTCAAATGCCCCATGGAGACGCGCAACGTCGGGCGTGATCCCGGTGAACAACCGGAATGCCTCAACCGCTTGATGCACGCACATGCCCCCGCCGCTCATGGTTCGGGCGCCCTTCGCCGCTGCAGCCTTCAGGAACTCAGTATCGACCGGGGTGTAGATGACATCGGCAGCCCAATGCGACGGCTTAAGCGCGAGTACTGGCACTGGATTGCCAGGAAAGCCGCGCATGCCCATTTGCGTCGCATTGACAACGCCATTGGCCGCCGCAATCTCGCGTTCGGGATCGCGCGCAACGCAGCAGCGCGCTTCCCCGTAACACTTTGTGAGATCGGCGCACAAGGCGCTCGCGCGTGAACCGTCGCGGTCATGCACAATCAGCAGCGCAACGCCCAAATCCATCAACGCGAAGGCAACCGCACGCCCAGCACCGCCGGCGCCGACCAGTACGATGGTGGCACCGCGCGCGCTGTCGGCACCGAAACTTTCCACAAAGCTTTGGCGCCAGCCGCACCGATCAAAATTGTAGCCGGTAGTGCGGCCGTCCCGCGCGATTGCAACAGTGTTGATGGCACCGATCTGGGCCGCCTCGGGGTCAATCGCATCGAGCAGCGGCAGAATGTCCTGCTTGAAGGGATAAGTGACATTGGTGCCGGTAAAACCTGCCGTCTTCATCGCATCCAGCAGCTGCGGCAGCCGCCGCCCCGGCAACTGATCGACGTCCATCAGATGGTAGAAGCCATCGATCCCGGCCGCCTTGAATGCATCAGCAAATAGCGCCGGCGACAGCGACCCCATAATGTTGGCGCCGATCAGCCCAAGCAGGACGCGTCTGCTCATGGCATGCGCTCAGGCTGCGGCAAACCGCCGCCAAGGAAGAGCTGCGCGATGCGCGGATCGGCCAGGATTTTCGGCGCGGTATCCTCGATCCGGGTCTGGCCCTGCTCCAGCACTAAGCCATGGTCGGAGATTTGCAGCGCCTGCTTTGCATTCTGCTCGATCAGCACAATCGTAACGCCGTTGTCGCGCAGCGATTTCATGATCGCGAACACCTCCTGCACCATCAACGGCGAAAGCCCGATCGAGGGCTCGTCGATCAGGATCAGCTTGGGATCGAGCAGAAGCCCGCGCGCCACTTCCAGCATCTTCTGCTGCCCGCCGGACAGCGTCGAGGCCTGCGCGCTGGACTTCTCCCGCAACATCGGAAAGCGCTGCATGATCCGGTCCATGCGATCTGGCAGACCTGCGTGATCGGACAACGCGACACCGCCAAGCTCCAGATTGTGGCGCACGCTCAGCTCCGGAAAGATGTTGCGGCCCTGCGGGATATAGACGACGCCGGCATCCAGCATCTGCCGGGGCAAAAAATTCGTGGTATCGCGGCCATTGAAGCTGACGGTGCCGCTGCGCGCCGGCAGCAGCCCGAAAATCGTCTTGAACATCGTCGACTTGCCCGCGCCGTTCGGGCCGATCACGGTTGTGATCGCGCCGCGCGTAATCCGCGCGATCGTGCTGTTCAGAATCGTCGTCTTGCCGTAACCCGCGACGACCTGATCGAGAGCGAGGATCGGTTCCGTGCTCATTCAATGCCCCAGGTAGGCCTCGATCACCGCTGGATTTCGGCGGATATCCTGCGGCGCGCCTTCTGCGATGATGCGTCCTTCCGCGAGTACCAGCACGCGCGTGCAAAGCGCCATCACGAATTCCATCTGGTGCTCAATCACCACGAAGGTCGCATTTTCTTCGGCGTGGTAGGCCTGAAGTCTTTCGCGCAATTGGCCGAGCATAGTCGGGTTGACGCCGCCGGCCGGCTCGTCGAGCAGAACCAGCCGCGGGCCGGCCATGAAGGCCATGGCCGCATCGAGCAGCTTTTGCTGGCCGTAGCTCAGGGAGCCGGCCTGCTCGCCGGCAAGATGCGACAGGCGGAAAAATTCGATCATCCGCCCGGCGGCATCGCTCAAGCCGGCATCGGCGCGCCCGAACAGGCGTGACACCATCGAGCCCTGGTGCTCCTGTCCGGCCACGATCAGATTGTCGCGCACCGAAAGTTGTGGAAAAACCTGGAGCAGTTGGAAGGTCCGGCTGACGCCGAGTCGGTTGAGGTCGCAGGGGCGCATGCCGGTCGTCGGCCTGCCGTCAATGCGCACCTCTCCCGCACTGGGCTGCAACTGGCCGAGCACGCAGTTGAACAGCGTCGATTTCCCCGACCCGTTCGGCCCGATAATGCCGAGGATTTCTCCGGCGCGGACCTCGAAGGACACGTCGTCGACTGCGACGATGCCGCCGAATGTCTTCCGCATTTGGGAGACTTCAAGGACAGCGGTCATGGTCCGGCACCTCCGGTCAATGCCGGCGCCCCGGTTTTGTGCCGGCTAGCTGCCCTCACCGCGCGATCAAGCAGCCCGAGCACGCCGGTCGGACAGAACGCCATCATGACCATGACGGCGGCCGCGTAGGCGATCAGGTAGTAACCTTGCGTGATGCGCAGCCATTCCGGCAGCAGCAGCGCGATCAGCGTGCCGACGAAGGGCCCGAAGAAATTGCCGCTGCCGCCGACAATCACCATCAGCAGCAGATTGAACGACAGGCCGAGCGAAAACGCGTTCGGCTCGATGAATTGCACCAGCGGCGCATAGAGTGCGCCGGCTAGCCCGCCCAGGCTCGAGCCGATGGCGAAGGCCATCAAGGTGTAGCGGCGCGTATCGAGACCGAGCGACAGCGCACGAATCGGATTTTCGCGCAAAGCGACGAACGCGCGGCCCCATGGCGAGCGCAGCATCCACCAGGTTGCGAGCGAGAGCAGAGCAAGGGTGCCGAGGCAAAGGAAATAGAAATCGCGCGCCCCGCTCGTTTTCCATCCAAGCAGGTTCGGACGCGGCGTCCCGGTGATGCCGTAGATGCCGTTGGTCAGCCATTCCTCGTTGCGCAGTACGAGGAAAACCAGGGTGGTAAAGGCGAGCGTGACAAAGGCGAGATAGTGGTGCTGGACGCGCAGCGCCGGGTAACCGAGCAGCCAGCCGACCGCAAAGCACAAAACCCCGGCGGCGATGAAGGCCAGCAGAAACGGGACGCCCGCGGGCGTGAGCAACGCAACGGTATAGGCCCCGATGCCGACAAAGGCCCCCTGCGCCAGCGAGATCTGTCCGGCATAGCCGAGCGTCAGATTGAGGCCGATTGCCGCGATGGTCAGGACCGCCCATGTCGAGATCAGGAAAATGCCAAAGGGCTTGAGGAAATATGGCGCAGCGACGGCGGCGGCCGCGGCCAGTGCGACGAGGATGGCGCCGAACCGCCTCATACCGAGCGCTCCTCGACCCGGCCAAGCAGGCCCTGCGGGCGCAGCAGGATCACAATGATGAGGATGATCAGCGGAAAGGCGCCGCGATATTGCGAGGAGATATAGGCGGCGGAGAGGTTGTCGAGCACACCAAGGATGACGCCGCCGAGGATGGCGCCACGCACCTGGTTGAACCCGCCGATGATGGCGGCGATGAACGCGGCGATGCCGAGCGTTTCACCATTGGTGAATTTCGCCAGATAGATCGGGCTGACCAGAATGGAGGCGATCGCCACCAGCACGGCATTGAGCAGGAAAGTGTAGAGGATCATGCGCCGCACCGGCACGCCGAGAATGCGGGCTAGCGTCGCGTTCTGCGCGGTCGCCTGCATCTGGCGGCCAACCCGGGTGTTGTCGAGAAGAAGCTTCAGCGCGCCGACCGTGACAATGGCGACCGCGAGCACCGCCAGGCTTTGCGTCGACACCACCGCGTCGAAAATACGAATGTCGATCGCCGGCACCAGCGCGGGAAACGGCTGTGCCTGCGAGCTGTAGAAATCCTTGGCGCTTTCCTTCAGGAACAGCGACAGCGCAATGGTCGAAATGACCAAAGGCAGCACCCCGTATTTGAGCATCGGATCGACGATCACGACCTTGAACAAGATGCCGAGGATTAGGACCGACAGGGCAATCCCGATCAGCGCCGCCAACCAGAACGGCGCGCCGGCATTCATCGCGGCAAGCACAAAGAATGCCGGCAGCATCACGAACTCGCCTTGGGCGAAGTTGATCGTCTGCGATGTCTGCCAGACCAGCGTGAACCCGACGGCAATCAACGCATAGATCGCGCCGGTTGCAAGGCCGGAGACCAACAGCTGGATGAAGGAAGCCATTAGCGAACGCTTTTGGCTTCCGGCAAGCGGCTACTTGCCGAGCTTCGGCAAGGTTTCGACGATCTTCTGTTTGCCGTCGACCACCTCGCCCAGGAAGCTGATCCGGTCGATGTCGCCGTTCTTGTCCCAGGTCGCTTCCATCAGGATGCCCTGCTCGTCTTTCGGCGTGATGGTCATGCCGTGCGCGGCTTCCGCAAAGGCCCTGCTGTCGAACTTGCCGATTTTTTCCGTGACGTGCTTTATGAAGTAGACCGCGGTATAGCCCTTGATGCCGTTGTGGTCGCAGGCATAGTTGAAGCGCTTCTTGAACCGCGCGGCGAAATCCTGCACCGCAGGAATCGGCGCATCGATAGTGAGGCCAACATGCCCGCGCACGCCGTTGGCCGCTTCGCCGGCAAGATCGATCACCTTCTGGCCGAGCAGCGTCGTCTCGCCGATCAGCGGCTTGCTAATCCCCTGCTTCCTGGCCTCGCGCAGGAAACGCGCGCTTTCTTCTTCATTGAGATAGACGAAGATCGCATCGGCATTGGCGCCCTTGAGCTTGACCACGTCGGCTGAGAAGTCAGCCTGGCCGGATTCGGTCGAGAGGTCGGCGACCACCTTGATGTCGCGGGCATTCATTTCCTTGATGAAGGTGTCACGCCCGCCCTTGCCGAAATCATTGTTCACCCACAGCACGGAGACAGTCTTGGCCTTGATGCCGTCGCGCATGTAGTTGGCGATCTTGGGCATGCTGAACTGCTGTCCAAACGACGTGCGGAAGACGTAAGGGTTTCCCTTCTGCGTAATGGCCGCGGCCTCGCCGCCGACAATCTCGGGAATTTCCGCCTGCTGGGTGAGCAGCATGTCGACCAGCACCGAGCCCGAGAATACTGGGCCGAGAATGACGTAAGGCTTGTTGTCGAGCACTTTTTGCACCTGGGCGCGCGACGTGCCGGCGTCGCTCTGTGTGTCGAGCACTGGCGTGTCGATTTTCTTGCCGAGAATACCGCCCTTGGCGTTGATTTCGTCGATGGCGAGCAACATGCCGTCGCGAAAATTAGTTCCGGAAACCGCACCTGCGCCCGACAGTTCAAGAATGGCCGGAATGTAGACCGTTGACTGAGCGTTGACCGGGCTCGTTAAGCTTAGGCCCGTGATAATTACCTGCGCCAGAAATGTCGAACGCAACATGGCTCCCCCCTACGACGGCCCGTTGGATCGGGCATTGCGTACAAGCTTGCTAATCCGGGCACGTGAGGTCAATAACTAAAAAGAGCTGCAGTATCGCGGCCGGTGTGCCCCGTTATTGACGTCCGCTTTGGGTCAGAAGCAGACATTTGCAGCGCAAAAAGTCATGTCCGCTTTACCCCCGAAAGCGACACAAAGTGCGTATTTTCGGACGTGCGCTTTGGGTCATTAGCGGACAAACCGTCTCGTGCCATCCAGTAATGTCCGCTGTTGTCCGAAAGCGGACTTTTATCGGCGGTGAAGCTGGCTATTGAGTTGGTGTCATAAATTTTTTGATGAAACGCTATTCGTTGTTCGGAATGACGATGGGACCCGGTGGAGACAATTTGGGTCCCATAGAATTTTGCTCAAAAAATCTGGAGCACAGGACCGTCGACGTTTGTCCTTACAGCAGGGGGGTACCCGGGGTCAGATTCTGTCAAGCCGACGACTTAGCGAACGAAGGTCGAACAGCGTGCTACCATTTTGCTACCCAACTCGGTAGCAAACGACGATACGGAGCCGCACCCGACCAACCTGCCGATCAATTTTCACAAAAAAATCAGTACTCACCAGAACGCGGCGTCACTGATGGTCATGCCGGTGACCGCATTTCGAGTGCGGTGCTTTCAACCACTCAGCCACCTCTCCGAAGCCCGAAACCGGCCTTTAAAAGGCCCGGAATGGACGGCGCTATGTAACCAAGCGCGCCATGACAGACAAGGGTCGCACGGCTTATATTACGCATCCTCTACCAGCAGATGGCGTCTGAGCACGACAATGAGTCCCTCACTGGCATTCGGCCGCATCCGGAAGCAGTTGCCCGGCATATTCATCACGCTCGGCCTGGTCGCCGGCCTGACCGCTATATTGTTCTTGATAGTCTGGGAGAGCGGGCTCGCGCATGGTTCGGTGGTTTACCTGATCCCTGTCGTGATCGCTGCCACACGCTGGGGAATCGTGCCGGCCCTCGTAGCCGCGGTCTGCGGTTTGCTTGCGTCCGCTTATTTCTTCTATCCGCCAGCCTACAGCTTCCGCGTAAAGGATCCGCAAGAGGTCATCGATCTGATCCTTTTTGTGTTTGTCGCCGTAGCGGTGAGCCAGCTTGCCAACCGCCTCAAGCGGCAGCTGGAAATGGCGCGCCAGAGAGAAATCGACCTGCGCGACCTCTACGCATTCTCACGCCGGCTGGCGGTGGCCTTCGACGTGTCCGACATCCATGCCGCCATCGAAGATCATCTCGCGAGCATCATGCAGCGCAACGTTGTTCTGTTCTCCGGCGCCCGCGAGGCCTCGAACAGCAGCGGACGGCGCGCTGGCACAACCGTGCCGCAACGGGTTCTTACCGAGGTCACCGAGGTCGCATCGGGCCGCCACGACACGGCGGGCGGCGCAATGGTCACGGCCGAAGGCGGTGAAATCTGGCTCGTTCGCGCCGTATCTCCAAAGAGTCTCGAATTTGGCGTGATCGCGATTAACCTCGGCCGCGAATCGAAAGAACACTCGAACGAACTGCGCATCCGCGTCGACGCGGTGCTGGCAGACGCGACCGCCACGCTCGAACGGCTTGGCGTCGCCCACGCCATCAGCGAAGCGCGCATGCGCTCGCAAACGGATCAGCTGCGCGAGGCTCTGATCGGGTCGGTCAGCCACGAGCTGCGCACGCCGCTCGCGTCGATCCTGGGCGCAGCGACGGTGTTGAGCGCGGCGCCTGCGTTACGTCAGGAAAAGAAGTTGACCGCATTGGTACACGACGTGCGCGACGAAGCCGAGCGTTTGAACAACGACATCCAGAACCTGCTCGATGCCACGCGCATCAGCAGCGATGGCATCAAGCCGCGCATCGAGTGGGCGGACCCTGCGGATATCATCAACTCGGCGGTGGACCGTTGCCGGCATCGGCTCTCGAATCGCCATCTGTTGATCGATGTGCCGGCCGACCTGCCGCTGGTTCACGTCGACCCGGTGCTTGTACAACAGGCGCTGGTGCAGATTTTCGACAATGCGGTGAAGTATTCCGACTCGGGCTCGCAGATCAGAGTTACTGCGCGGACACAGGAAGGCCGTCTGATCATCAGCGTCACCGACCAGGGCGCTGGATTGACCGCAACCGAAGCATCAAAAATCTGGGAACGTTTCGCGCGCGGCGAGCGTCATGCCGCCACCACCAGCGGTTCGGGACTCGGCCTATGGATCGCAAGCGCTTTCATCGGCGCTAACGAGGGAAAGATCAGCGCTGTCAGCGAAGGCCCAGGGCTCGGAACGACGGTGGCGATCGAACTGCCGGTGACGCAAGCTGCCCTGCCCCAACTGGAGAGTGGTGCCGATGAGTGAGCCCTCGCCAATCGTTCTCGTCGTCGATGACGAGATTCAAATTCGCCGCTTTCTGCGGACCGGATTCGAACTCAACGGGTTCGTCGTTCATGAGGCGGGCACCGGTGCCGAAGCAATCCGGACGGCAACCTTGCGGCCGATCGACCTGGCGATCATCGACCTCGGCTTGCCCGACATGGACGGCGCGGAGGTCGTCGAGCGGATCCGGTCCTGGTCGACTATGCCGATCATCGTGTTGTCGGTCCGTTCGGCCGAAGCGCAAAAGGTTCATTTGCTCGAACTCGGCGCCGATGACTACGTGGTCAAGCCATTCGGCATGGCAGAACTGCTTGCTCGCGTCCGAGTAGCTCTCAGGAGACAAATGCGCGCGGTGTCCGGTGAGCCTATCGTCAAGGCCGGCCCCCTCACGATTGATCTCGCCGCGCGCGTCGTGCGGCTTAACGACAAGCGTTTGACCCTGACACCGAAAGAGTACCGGTTGCTTCAGGTGCTCGCGCAACACGCCGGCAATGTCGTGACCCACCAACATCTCCTCAAGGAAGTCTGGGGTTCAATCCACGTCCACGACACTCACTATTTGCGTATTTTCGTCCGCAAACTGCGGCAGAAGATCGAACCGCATCCGGACAGTCCAAAGATCCTCGTGACCGAACTGGGCGTCGGGTACCGCCTGGTGCAATCGGGCGCCGAAGGCGATACGGGCGCCTGGTCCGACAGCACCCAGGCCAAAAGCGAGACTTAAGCAGTCGGCCGGTGACCGCGCGCCGGCGTTAACGCTATTTGTCCACCGCCGCCTCTCAGCATGCTTTCTTGACAGAGTGCACTTTTCCCCGCCATAAGCATGGCGCGCGGGCTTTTGGGTCCGCGCGCTTTTTCGAGGGCTCACTAAGCCCTTAAAAACAAACAACAAACCGACTGAAAGAAGCCGGTCCGGAAAGGTCCGAGCACCGGGATCGAACACGAGGACGAAAGATGTTCGCAGTCATCAAGACCGGCGGCAAACAGTACCGGGTTGCCGCCGAAGACATCATCCGGGTCGACCGGGTCGATGGCCGGCCCGGCGAGATCGTCGAGTTTGGCGAAGTGCTGGTGCTCGGCGGCGACACGCCTCAGCTCGGGACGCCGACCATTGCAGGCGCCACGGTTGCCGGCGAAGTGCTCCAGCACACGCGCGGCGCCAAGGTGATCGCCTTCAAGAAACGCCGGCGCAAGAATTCACGCCGCAAGCGCGGCTATCGCCATGAGTTTTCGGTGGTCCGCATCACCGAAATTCTTACAGGCGGAGCCAAGCCGTCACAAACGGCAGCGCCGCGGCCCAAGCGCGAGCCGAAGCCCAAGGTGGAAGCCGAAGCGGCCCCGGCCGCAGAGGTCAAGCCGGCGAAGGCAAAGGCTAGGAAACCGGCGAAAGCCGCCGCAAAAAAGCCAGCCAAGCCCGCTACCAAGGGCAAGGACAAAAAGAAGTGAGATGATTCCGTCACGGAATCGGTGTACACAGTAAAAGAATTCGAGAGACCATTATGGCGCACAAGAAAGCAGGCGGATCTTCGCGTAACGGCCGCGACTCGGCGGGCCAGCGGCTCGGCTTGAAGTCGACCGGCGGCGAGATCGTGCTCGCCGGCAATATCCTTGCGCGCCAGCGCGGCACCAAATGGCATGCCGGCCGTAACGTCGGCACCGGCAAAGATCACACCCTGTTCGCGCTCATTGATGGAAAGGTTCAGTTCGCAACGAAAGCTAAAGGCCGCACCTACGTGTCCGTTGTACCGATGACGGAGGCTGCGGCCGAGTAAGACGGTGGACAAATTCGAGGTCCGCCGGTCATCCAGTCAAACCGGCGGGGCCTCGTAAGGGCTCTGAGAGGGGGAGACGGGTGACCGGCTCCCCCTCTCAACTTTTTAACCTGGAGCCCGTGCCATGACACTGCTGGAAGAAATACCAACCGGAAGATTTCGCGAAGCCAGTATCCCCGTCCTCGAGACCAAGCGCCTTGCCTTGCGCGCAGCGCGCCTCGAGGACGCTAAAACGGTCGCAGCGCTCGCCAACGATCGCCGCATCGCGGAAAACACCGCGCGCATTCCGCATCCTTACAAATTGGCCGATGCCGAAGAGTTTATTGGGGGTGCAAGCAAAGAGGGCGAGGCAGCCTACCTAATCACGCTGCACGACAAGACGATCATCGGTGCGTGCGGAATCATGTCCCGCTATGACGACACGCCCGAGCTCGGCTACTGGCTCGGCGTGTCCTATTGGAACAAGGGCTATGCCACCGAGGCGCTGCATGCGTTGATTGACTACGCGTTCACAGATCTCACGCATAAAGCTTTGCAGGCGGGAGCACGCGTTACCAATCCGGCCTCACGCCGGGTGCTGGAGAAGTGCGGCTTCCAATGGACCGGTGTCGGCCTCTACCGCATCAACTCGATCAAATCGTCGGTACCGATCGACCGGTTTCGGCTTGAGCGGCGTATCTGGTCGGCGCTCAAGACGTGGGGCCGCATGAAGAAGGTTATGTGACCGCAACGCTCACGGACGCGGAGTCATTGTAATGTATCAGCCGCCGCACTTTCGCGAAGACCGGCTCGAGGTTCAGCACGCGCTGATCCGCGCGCAATCACTCGGTTTGCTGATTACGGCGGGACCAGGCGGATTGCAGGCCAACTACCTTCCGTTCCTGATCGACGCCGGCAAGTCGGAGCGGGGCACGCTGCGGGCTCATCTTGCACGCGCCAATCCGCAGTGGGGTGAATTGGCCGCTGTCGCCGAATGCCTTGTCGTATTCCAGGGACCGCAACAGTACATCAGCCCATCGCTCTACCTGACAAAGCGCGAGCATGGAAAAGTCGTGCCGACATGGAACTACATAACGGTGCATGCCTGGGGCCGACCGCAGGTGATCGACGATGCAGCCTGGCTCAGACACCAAGTCGATGATCTCACGTTGCATAAAGAAGGTTCTCGCCCCGCGCCGTGGTACGTTTCGGACGCACCCGAGCCATTCGTAGCCGCGCAGTTAAAAGGCATCATCGGGATCGAAATCCCGATCGCACGTATCGAGGGCAAATGGAAAGTCAGCCAGAACCGGCCGGCGGTCGACCAGACCGGCGTGGTTGCGGGCCTCCGCGGCAACGGTGACCACGCAGAAATCATGGCGTCGCTGGTTGCGGAGCGTATCAAAGGCGCACCCTAGGCCGCTGGTGTTCGGCGCTTCTTTGCGCAAAAATGTCTGACGTCTGCTGCCGGGAGGACGCCATGGCCTACGACCTCAATCAATTCATCGCTGATTGCCGCAGCACGCTCGCGCGCGACCCTGGCCCATCGGGCCGCGAGCAGGTGCGCCAGAATCTCGAACGCCTGCTCGCCAACAAGGAGTTCGTCCACGAATATTGCGGGGACGACGCGCCACGCGGACTCAAGGTGCTTTACGAAGACCCAAAGCTCGGCTTCCAGATCCTCGCTCACATCAACGACAAGGCGCGGGTGTCGCCGCCGCATGACCATGGTGCGTCGTGGGCCATCTACGGCCAAGCCACAAAATATACCGATATGATCGAGTGGGAACGCGAGGATGACGGAAAAGATCCCAGGCACGCCAAGCTCAAACCGGTGAAAAAATATCGGTTGACACCTGGCAAAGCCGGAATCTACCAGAACGGCGCCATCCACTCAATCGATTATCCTGACTATGCGCGCTTCGTGCGCGTGACCGGCACCAACCTGGACAAGATCGATCGCATTCGCATCGACCTGAAGACCGGCGAGGTTGAGCAGATGACCCCACAGCAGGCGACCTAGCGGCCGATCAATCTTATCAGTATCATGGCCGGGCTCGTCCCGGCCGCCTTACTTTGCGAAAGACGTGGATGCCCGCACAACGCTTGTGCTCGGGCCGGCCCCAAGGGGCCCGGCCAAAGGCCGGCCCGATGACAGGCTCCGGCCGGACCCGAGTGCCGGGCATGACGGCGGAGAGTCATGTTGAACACTAAATCGCTCCACCCCCTCACCGCCGCCGACGTCAAAGCCATGCTCGGCGACGGCAAAGAGCTGGCGCTTGTCGACGTACGCGAGGAATTGATCTTCTCGCAAAATCATCTGTTATGGGCGCGCAATGTGCCGTTCAGCCGGCTGGAGTTGCGTTTCGCGCGGCTGGTGCCACGCAGGACCACCCGTATCGTGCTGTACGATGACAATAACGGGCTCGCCGGACGCGCCGCCGATATTCTCGCGCGCGCGGGCTACAGCGACATCTCCTGTCTCGACGGTGGCGTGGCGGCCTGGGAGAAAGCCGGCTTCGTGGCATTTTCGGGCGTGCACGTCCCGAGCAAGGCGTTTGGCGAATTCGTCGAGCACGACAGCGGAACGCCGAGCGTGAGCGCGCAGGAACTCGACGCTCTGATGCGCTCAGGTACCAAATTCAGGGTGCTTGACAGCCGGCCATTCGACGAATATTCGCGCATTTCGATTCCAACCGGAATCAATGTGCCAGGCGCCGAACTGGTGCTGCGCGTGCGCGATATCGCGCCCTCACCCGATACCACGATCGTCGTCAACTGCGCCGGCCGCACCCGCAGCATCATTGGCGCCCAATCGCTCATCAACGCCGGCCTGCCGAACAAAGTGGTGGCGCTGCGCAATGGCACCATGGGCTGGCATCTGGCGGGGCTCACCTGTGACAGCGGCAAGACCGAACGCGCGCCGGATTTTTCCAGCACCGGTCTCGCCTGGGCCAAGGCGGCGGCAGAAAATGTTGCCCGAAAATTCGGAGTCGAGCGCATCGACCGCGCGACACTCGAACGCTGGCGCAAGGATGAAACGCGCACCACCTATATTTTCGACGTGCGCGATCCCGTAGAATACACGGCCGGGCATCTTTCCGGTGCGATTTCCGCGCCCGGCGGGCAACTGATCCAGGCGACCGACCTTTATGCCGGCGTACTCGGTGCGCGCATCGTACTCACCGATGACAAAGAGGTTCGCGCGCTAATGACCGCTTCCTGGCTCAAGCAGATGGGCTGGAAGGACGTGGTTGTATTTCCCGAGGCTGGTAATGAACCGGGAGAGCCGGAGAGCGCCGTGCTCGGTGAACCACCGGCCGATGCGTCGATCGATGCCTCGAAAGCCCTCGAAATTGACGATGTAACAGTGATCGATCTTTCGACCAGCGCGCACTACAGGCGCGGTCATATCCCGGGCGCCTGGTTCGCCATCCGCGGACGGCTCAACCGCGCGTTTGCAAAGCTCGTTCCGCGAGGCACGCTGGTCCTCACAAGCGAGGATGGCATGCTCGCCGGCCTCGCGGTT
>DATGDN010000314.1:0-2452 GCA_035310865.1 Pseudolabrys sp.
TTGGGAGCAAGGCGGACAACGACACGCCACATTCCTGTGCAGCGCATGGTTGGCGTTCTAGCCTTCGGGCACACCCGCTCGGCGGAGGCCATCAATATAGAGAGAGATCTGATTTGGATCCTTCACGTAAAAAAGGCGCCCTTGGGCAAATTTGCTGGTGAAGTCTGGATTGATCTGCCGAAGCTCGGCGAGAGCGGTCTTTAGCTCATCCGGCCGCTGCAAGTGCCCCAAGGCAGCGACTCGGTGCGAAAAGCCCCAGTAATGGCAGTTTGGAACGCGGGTGGCCTTGCGCGCCCATTGTTCGGCTAGATCGAACTCTCGCGCAAACAAATGTGCGAGCGCCCTGTATGAATAAAACGCCCAGCGCAAGGGATCGTGAGGACTGAGGTCGATCGCCCGCTGGAAATAAGGAATGGCCTCATCGATGCGGCCTTCATAAGCCAGCGAGTCGCCAAGACCGCAATAAACAACAGCAAGATTCGGATTGAGCTCGGCGGCGATCTCCAGCTCCCCGAGTGCCTCGCTATAGGATTTGCGTGCGAGGAGAGCCCGTCCGTACATGAAGCGGATCAAAGCGTCGCGTTCATCCAGAGTCGCTCCATTCTTTGCGATCGCAACGGCTTCGTTGAGCAAAGCATCATCGGGTTCCGCATCGAAATAGATCATGCTCAGAACAATCGAATATGAGAGAAATCCATAAGCCTCAGCTAATGATGGGTCGAGATCGATGGCACGGCGAAAGAGCCGCTGTGCTTCGCGGTTATCGCCAGCTGTCGATTTATAGAAATGTTTGGTGCCGAGACGAAAGAAGTCCCACGCATCGAATGCTTGCGGAGACTTCCTTTCCGCAAGAGCCCGTTCGGCATGCCCGATCTCGGGTTCGACCCGCGCAGCGACCGTTGCTGTGATCTCGTCCTGTACCTCAAATATATCCTGAAGCTCACGGTCATACTGCTCTGCCCAGATCTGCTGTCCGCTTTCCGTCTCCACCAGTTGCGCCGTGATGCGGACGCGCGGCCCAATCCGGCGGACGCTGCCTTGGACAATGTAGTTGGCGCCGAGTTCGCACCCGATCCGGCGGGCGTCGCCGCCTTGTCCCTTAAGCGCGAACGTCGAGTTGCGAGCGACAACAAGGAGCGAGCGGTGCTTGGAGAGCGCCGTAATGATGTCTTCGGTGACGCCGTTCCGAAAAGTACTCCTGCTCGGGATCACTGCTGAGATTGTCAAACGGAAGGACTGCGACGCACGGCTTACCGCGCGACTCGGCCAAAGGTGAGGACGCGCCTTGCGCTTCGGGTTCTGCGGAAAGCGATTCTGTCGTTTCCTGAACCTCACCGATAAAACGGACGCCTTTGCGCGCATAGGTTCGGATCAGGCGCTGCTCTCCGCCGGTATCGCCCACCGCCTTGCGTGCGGAATTGATGCGGCTCGTCAATGTCGAGTCGGACACGATCCGGCCATCCCAGACGGCGGCGAAGAGGTCATCCTTGGTAAGAACGCGATCACGATTTTTCACGAGATAGTTTCCCGCACGGCACCCTTGCGTCAGATCGAACGCAAGCTGCCCCGTTTGACGGGTCCGTTTTGAACCGTGGCCGGCACAAAAGCCGCGCGCCGGTCAACGAGAGGAGTTAAAACATGACCACGCCGATCAATTTCGATCCGAAGGAACTCGAGATCAAAGTCAAGGCGATGTATCGCAGCGTCGCCGAAAACCCGCACGGCGATTTTCACTTCGAAATGGGCCGCGCAATGGCCGAACGGCTCGGCTACCTGCCAGCCGACCTCGATCGCATTCCCGCCGAAGCGATCGATTCATTTGCCGGCGTAGGCTATTACTTCCACCTCGCCGATCTCAAGGAAGGTGAGACGGTGGTCGATCTCCGCAGCGGGTCCGGGATGGATAGCTTTATCGCCGCGTTGAAGGTTGGCGCGCGCGGCAAGGTGTTTGGCATCGACATGACAGACGAGCAGCGCGCCAAGGCCGAGCGGCTGCGCGTGCGAGACGGTTTCACGACCGTGAAATACCTGAAAGGCTACATCGAGGAGGTGCCGCTGCCCGATGGTACAACGGATGCCATTATCAGCAACGGCGTGATCAACCTAGCAACAGACAAGACGAGGGTGTTTCGCGAAGCAGCCCGCCTGTTGAAGCCCGGCGGACGATTGGCGCTCGCCGATATCATCACGGAGGCGCAGCTACCTGACACCATCGTCTGCAACTCCACGTTATGGGCTGCGTGCATAGGCGGCGCAGCGCAGCGGGGTAGCTATCGCGCCCAGATCGAGGCGGCCGGTCTGCGTGTGTTGAAGGAGCAGGACAATCCACAGTACCAATTCATCTCCGAAAACGCTCAAGGCGCCAGCAAGAAGTTTGGCGTCAAGAGCGTTTCGCTGCTTGCAAGAAAAGCTTAATTAGCTCGCTGCCTGGCGGAGATCGGCGGTTTTAAAC
>DATGDN010000315.1:0-5175 GCA_035310865.1 Pseudolabrys sp.
ATGCCAGCATCATGCTCACCTCCGATGTGTATGGCCATTTGTTCCCGAGCACCGACGACGGCAGCGAACTGGCCGAGGCTGAAAAATTCCTGATGACGGTGTGAACGCGACACAGATGCAACATACGGCCAAAAAGGCTAACGAAATCAACGGTGGGATAAAGATGGCGAGTATTACCGTCCAGCCGGAATTGCTGCTGGAACGCATCCTCAGCCTCGAAATCGTGCGCGTGACCGAACGCGCGGCGGTTTCTTCCGCGCGCTTACGCGGTCACGGCAAAGATAAAGCCTCCGACCAGGCGGCCGTCGACGCCATGCGGCGCGAGCTCAACAAGCTGCCCATCGACGGCACTGTCGTCATAGGCGAGGGTGAAATGGATGAGGCGCCGATGCTGTTCATCGGCGAGAAAGTCGGCACGAAGGCCGGGCCGAAGGTCGACATTGCGGTTGACCCACTCGAGGGCACGACGCTCTGCGCCAAGAACATGCCGGGCGCCATCGCGACGCTGGCAATGGCGGACGCCGGGACTCTGCTGCACGCGCCCGATTGTTATATGGACAAGATTGCGATCGGCCCGGGCTATCCGAAGGGCACCATCGATCTCGATGCACCTCCCACCGAAAACATTCTTTCACTCGCCAAAGCTAAAGGCGTGAAACCATCGGAGATCACGGCAATCCTGCTCGACCGTCCGCGTCACGCCGACATTATCGCGGCGGTGCGGAAAACCGGTGCAGCGGTCAGTCTGATCAGCGACGGCGATGTTGCCGGCGTGATCCACTGCGCAGAGCCGAAGACCGGTATCGACATCTATCTCGGCATCGGCGGCGCGCCTGAAGGCGTGCTGGCGGCCGCCGCACTGCGCTGCATCGGTGGACAAATGCAGACGCGACTGATCATCGACACGGAAGAATTACGCGAGCGCACGCTGAAGATGGGCATCAAGGACCCCAAGAAAAAATACCAAATAGAGGACATGGTGAAGGGCGATTGCCTGTTCGCGGCCACCGGTGTCACCACCGGCGCAATGCTCAGCGGCGTCAAATTTGGCAAGGACGTGATCGAGACCGAAACCGTGGTGATGCGTTCGGTCACCGGGACAGTGCGACGGGTGCTGGCCGAACACAGACAATTCGAAAAATTTCATCTCGACTGAAGTCGCGAGACAGACTGCGAATTTCGCCAAGTATTGCGTATCCCGTTCAAATGCGTAATGCGGCACGGACAGCGTCCGGTGCAATGGTGATTCGTAAATGATGGCTCTCCCCGCAATCGCACTGAGCAATTCCGACCGCTACTTCCTCGGGGTCGAGAGGTCGTTGACCGGACGTACCTGGCGCGATCGCCTCGATGCACGGGGGTCGGCGCATGCACTTGCTATCGCCCAGCGCTATGGTCTCGACGAACTGCTTGCCCGCGTGCTGGCCGGGCGAAATGTCGACGTGGACGATGTCGAGAGCTTTCTTGACCCTACGATCAAGCGGCTGCTGCCCGACCCGCATACGCTGACCGACATGGAAGCAGCGTCGGTGCGAATTTCCGACGCCATTACCCGGGGTGAAAATGTCGCAATCTTCGGTGACTACGACGTCGACGGAGCGACCGCTTCGGCGTTGTTATGCCGCTATCTGCGCCATTGCAGTCTGGATCCGATTGTCCACATTCCTGACCGCATCTTCGAAGGCTACGGGCCGAATGTAGACGCGATCCGCTCGTTCGCTGAGCGCGGCGCTAAGCTCTTGGTTACGGTCGACTGCGGTGTCACGAGCCTTGAGCCACTTTGGGAAGCGAGGAAGCTTGGTCTCGATGCGGTTGTCATCGATCACCATCAGGCCGATGAGAAGCTTCCTGATGCCGTGGCCATCGTCGACCCGAACCGCGCTGACGATCTGTCCGGCCTTGGCCATCTCGCCGCGGTCGGCCTGGTATTCGTCACGCTGGTTGCGGTGACGCGTGAGCTGCGCCGGCGCAATTTCTGGAACAATGGCCGGCCGGAGCCGGATTTGCTTTCACTCTTGCATCTGGTGGCGCTCGGGACCGTTGCCGACGTCGTCCCGCTGCATGGCCTTAACCGCGCCTTTGTGGCGAAGGGCCTTATTGCACTCAGGCGACGAGAACATGCGGGAACGACGGCTCTCATGGATGCCGCCCGCCTGACCGGCCCTCCGGAGCCCCGGCATCTCGGATTTTTGCTTGGCCCGCGCATCAATGCGGGCGGGCGCATCGGACGCGCCGATCTTGGCGTCAGGCTGCTGTTGGAAGAGGACCCAGTCGAAGCCGCCCGTATTGCTGTCGAGCTCGACAGGCTCAATCGTGAGCGCCAGCAAATCGAGCAGGCAACTCTGGTGCAAGCCGAAGCCGAGGCGCTTGCCGCGTTGGGGCTCGAAGATAAAGGCGCCGTGGTTGTCACCGCGGCTGAAGGCTGGCACCCCGGCGTGGTCGGGCTGGTGGCAGCGCGGCTAAAGGAACGCTACGGCCGCCCCGCATTCGCCATTGCGATTGAGCCCGGCGGCATCGGTACGGGCTCTGGACGTTCGATCGCAGGTGTTGATCTCGGCCGCGCGGTGCGACGCGCCGTGCAGCGGGGCCTTCTGGTCAAGGGCGGCGGCCATGCCATGGCTGCCGGCGTCACACTGAAAAAAGATGCGCTTGGGACCTTTCGCGCTTTCCTGGAAGATTCGCTGGCCGCATCCGTTGAGGCGGCACGCCGCGATACCACGCTGCCGATCGACGGGGCGGTATCCGCCGGCGGCCTCAACCTTACGTTTGCAGACATGTTGTCGCGCGCAGGGCCTTATGGTGCCGGTAACCCGGAACCATTGCTCGCACTCCCAGCCCATACTCTAACTTTTGCCGATCCGGTGGGAGAAAGCCACATTCGGGCGCGTTTCCGCTCGGGCGATGGAAAATTCATCAACGCTATTGCATTCAGAGCCTTGGGCCAGCCGCTCGGGCGGGCATTGCTCGATAGCCGCGGCCGCGCATTGCACGCGGCCGGTCATCTCGTCATCGACCGCTGGCAGGGTGAAGAGCGGGTGCAATTGCGGCTCGTCGATGTGGCGCCGGCCTGACCGAGCAATGCAGCCGGTTTGATTCTTCCGATTAAAATCTAATGTTTCGGATGCCGTCCGAAACCAGCGCGGGAGTCGCGATCACCTCCGTGTGGCTGGTCCTTTACGTGGCAATTCTTGCGGCAGTGCTGGTCGATGATATCCCGCCGCATCGCAGTGGCCGCCCAACTTGATAGTTGGCCGATCCTGGCCGCTGCCCGCTCTGTCCGATTGAGCCCGGCTCGTACTCACGATAGCCTTTGAGTCCAGGGCGATTCGTGCGCCCGAGTTCGCGTTGGCGTGCTCGCGCACCTTCGAAGCGATGCCTTTTAAAAAAGGGGGCGCCTATGGCACTCGATTTCCGGTCAATATTGCCGTCTGAATCGGCAATGCCTCACGAGGTGGCACACGCCGTCGAGTGGCACGAACAGGTCGTTACGGTTTTCGCGGCCTCGTTAGCAGTGCTGGTCGTGGCGGCTATTGCCGTTTTGATGGGGATGGCCTGACCGCGCGGCGCTTCGGCGCCGCCAATTTATTGGTGCCTGCTTGCACGGCGCGCTTCAACCGCTTGGCTTGCGTCAGCGCAGGTGCTTTGCCAGCATGCGCGCGCCCAGGAGGCACTTAATGCCGCAAACCATTACGACCGGATACAAGGCCCTGTGCGAAGCCGCCGAGCGCGAAATCGAGACCATGCCGGTTGAAGAGGCCGTGAAGCTCGCGAACCGGGACGATATCGTTCTGGTGGACATCCGCGACATCCGGGAATTGCAGCGGGAGGGCCGGGTACCCGGCGCATTTCACTGCCCGCGCGGCATGCTGGAGTTTTGGATTGACCCGCAAAGCCCGTACCACAAGCCGGTGTTTGCTGCGGACAAGAAGTTCGTATTCTTTTGCGCCGGCGGCCTGCGATCGGCGCTCGCAGCGCAGACGGCACAGCGTATGGGGCTCAAGCCCGTCGCCCACATCAAGGGTGGATTCGGCGCGTGGAAGAAAGCCGGCGGGCCGGTCGAATTGCCGGGCTCTTCCGGATAAGGCGGAGAAGCTGTGACATTCATTCAGTAGGTCGAGGGTTCGAGTCCATTGGCGCTCAGCAAGAAAAATCAGGCACTTAAACGCTATTTGCACTTTCGAAAATTGAGCAAAAACGGTTTGGGGTGGCACCTGGGGTGTCAATTTGAAACGCCCCACAATCGCCCAGCGCGGGCCGTGGGTGCGCTCGTGTCCGACAACCCCCAGCAATGCCCCCTAGCAAGGATGGTTAGCTGCAGTTTTGCGGAGCACCGGGACACTAGAAAATATAGTTGGACAATTGCAAAGAGCCCGGCGCTCCAAGAAAACTGAGATGCGGTGGCCTAATCAAAGCGTGTCCATGATCGCCCTGGAGCTGGCATTGCTAGTAGCGGCATTGTTGGCGATTCACTGGGCGGCCGGGATGTTGGACGCGTTCAACTGACAACGGCTGTTGGTGGACTAGCCGTGAGTGGCGATGGCGGACTTTAGGCGCGATGGGTGGCGACCACGGTCGTAGCCTTGGAATGTCCCACACCCCGATGAAGGTCCGGCCGTGGTCGCCTTGGTCCGGTGTTGGGGGACAACTGAAACCGGACTGAGCCCCGAAATCATGGCGACCAGTTCGTTAACAAATCGTTGCGAATTGTCAGAAACGGCAAAAGGCGCAAGTCACTAGGTCGGTCAACGGCCGGGGCGGCCAGTGAACTAAAGCTGCTCGTCTTCCGGCTGGGCCATTGGCTTAATCAGTCATCGGCGCAGGGCCACTGAACTACTATTGCAAATTCGCACTGCAGCAACCTGAGCATGCAACCGATTGTAAACCAGGTCGATGTACCCGAATTGCGTCCACCCTCGCAGGCAACACTCGCATGGCCGCATCTATGAATATCGTCGCCAATACCGACGGCAAGAAAACCGAGGTCAAGCTAAACCTTGAGAACCTGAGGACTGAACTCAACAGGGTGAAGGCCGATCTGAAGGATGAACTCGACAAGGTGAATGCCGACGCCGAAAGGTTGCGGGCGTTCAATGGCTCGCACCGCTAGGCAAGATCAGCGCGCGGCCGATGCTCCCAGCGATGACACGCCATCATCGCCCGCGCCGGCCTCACAAT
>DATGDN010000316.1:0-11421 GCA_035310865.1 Pseudolabrys sp.
ATGACGGCGAGCGATCGCCTGCACCGCCATAAACCCGATGTTGTGGCGGTTGCTGGCGTGCTTGGGGCCGGGGTTGCCGAGGCCGACGAAAAGCAGCATGGCTTCAACGGCCGCGAGGCCGCCCTATCGCGATGTGCGTTATGCCGACAAGACAGCTTGCGCGCCGCCTCACTTTTTCTCGGGCTTCGCTGGCGCAGCGGCAGCAGCGGGCGCAGTGCCCGCGGCCGGAGCAGCACCGGGTGCAGCACCGGGAGCGGCACCTTCGGCAGGCACAGCACCAGCGGCGGCAGCAGCGGCCGCAGCGGCCGCAGCGGCGGCAGCCGCTTCGGCAGCGGCCTTCATTTCTTCCGCGTAGCCCGACGGCGGCACCACGGTGACCAGCGTCATGTCGGGACGACCGATCACGCGCACATTGGGCGGCAGCGTCACGTCGGTGAGATGCTTCGAGTGATTGATATCGAGGCTGGCAATGTCGACGTCGATCGATTCCGGAATCGACTCGGCTGGGCACATCACGTCCACGGTGTGAGTGACGATGTTAACCGCACCGCCGCGTTTGATGCCGGGCGACCGGTCGGCATTGAGCACATGCACCGCGACCTTCACGCGGATGGTGGCGCCTTCCGCTATGCGCAGGAAATCGACATGCATCGGCAGATCCTTGATCGCGTCGAGCTGGAAGTCGCGCGGGATCACCCGGTGTTTGGTGCCGTCCACGTCGAGATTGTAGAGCGTGGTGAGAAAGCGCCCGGCATAGATGCGCTTGCGGAGCTCATCGTGTTCGATGAGCACCATCATCGGGGGCTTGTTCTCTCCGTAGACTACGCCCGGCACTTTGCCGGAGCGACGCGCAGACCGGGCGGCCCCCTTGCCGCCTTTCGGACGCGCCGTCGCTTTCAATTCCTGGACGGTCGCCATCTTGAAACCTCATCTAAACCAATGGAAAAGGCGGCACTTTCCGCCGCCTGCGAACGCGGCAAGCCTCCAGGGGTGCCGGGGGCCGCGAACGCGCCGGGTTATAGCGGCGGAGGCCGCAAAGGGCAAGAAATCAGGACTGACCCGTTAATGAAACTAGTCGGCCGCAGAATCCTTGGCCTTTTTGCCGGGCTTGTCGGCTTTCGCCTCCAGCGCGGCGATCCGCGCTTTCAGCGCCTCGTTTTCCTCGCGCGCCAGGCGGGCCATCTCCTTGACCGCCTCGAATTCCTCCCGTTGCACGACGTCGAGGTCACGCAGGATGCGCTCGGCCTGGTTGCGGAACAAAGTGTCGAATTCGCGCCGTACCCCTTGCGCCACCCCGGCAGCGTCGTTCATCAGACGCGCCATTTCGTCGAAAATGCGGTTGCTGGTCTGGGTCATGCTTCGTCTCCGGCGGCGGGTTGATACCAGAATGGCGATCCGGTCATCCCGCCGCAAGACCCGGCATGCTACCAAATGAGGGGCGCACGCTTCGCGAATCGGACATCGCAATGCCTTTGCTCGTTATCCCATACCCGAAATTCGATCCGGTGCTGGTGCACCTCGGCCCTTTCGCCATTCGCTGGTACGCGCTCGCTTACATTTTCGGCATCCTGATCGGCTGGGGTTATGCCCGCATCCTCATCCGCTCCGAAAAATTATGGGGCCGCAAGGCGCCGATGACGGTCGCGGACTTCGATGACTTTGTACTTTGGGTGACGCTCGGCATCATCCTCGGTGGCCGCATCGGTTATGTCCTGTTCTACAACCTGCCGCATTTCGCCGCGCACCCGCTGGAAATTTTCCAGCTGTGGAACGGAGGTATGTCGTTCCACGGTGGCTTCACCGGTTGCGTCGTGGCAGTTCTGCTCTTCGGCTACAAGCGCGGCATTCCGGTGCTTTCGCTGGGCGACATCACTTGTGCCGTCGGACCGATCGGATTGTTTCTCGGCCGCATCGCCAATTTCATCAATGGCGAATTATGGGGGCGTCCGACGGATGTCCCTTGGGCGATGATTTTTCCGAGCGGCGGGCCGGTGCCGCGGCATCCAAGCCAGCTGTATGAAGCGGCGCTTGAAGGCTTGGTCCTGCTGACCGTGCTGGCGCTGCTGATACGCACCGGCGCATTGAAGCGGCCAGGACTGATCATCGGAAGCTTTGCAGTCTGCTATGCGATCGCGCGCACATTTTGCGAATTCTTCCGCGAGCCTGACGCCCAACTGGGATTCCTTTGGGGCGGAGCGACGATGGGCCAATTGTTGTCGATACCGCTGTTTCTCGCAGGCGTAGGTTTCATCGTCTACGCGATGAAGCAGCCGGCGCTTCGGAGCCGCTAGTGGCGGAACGATCGCCGCTTGATCTCGATATCCGCCGGCGCATCGAAGCGGCGGGGCCAATGCCCGTTGCGGAGTACATGGCGTTGTGTCTGTTCGATCGTGAGCACGGCTATTACACCACGCGCGATCCGCTTGGGGCGCGTGGCGATTTCATCACCGCGCCGGAAGTAAGTCAGATGTTCGGTGAATTGGTCGGGCTGTGGGCATCGGCTGTCTGGAAGCAGATGGGCGCGCCCGAGAATGTCAGGCTGATCGAACTCGGCCCCGGCCACGGCACGATGCTGAAAGATGCGCTGCGTGCCGTGCAGATTGTGCCGGAATTTCATTCGGCGATTGTAGTGCATCTGGTCGAAATCAGCCCGGCGCTGCGAGCGCAACAGGAAAAGACGCTGGAAGGCGCGGGGGTTTCCGTTTGCTGGCACGCGACCTTGGCGGAGGTACCGAAGGGACCCGCGATTATCTTCGCCAATGAATTCTTCGATGCGCTGCCAATCAACCAGGCGATCAAGACCGATCGAGGCTGGCACGAGCGTCGAATCCAGATCGATTCCAATGGCCAGCTTGCATTTACGATCGCTCCCGAGCCCATTCCCTTTTTTCAAACACTGTTGCCGCCGCAGTTTAACGCGGCGCGCGCAGGCTCGATTTTCGAGTGGCGGGGCGACACTGAGGCAATGGAGATTGGCCGGCGCGTCGCCGACGATCGGGGTGCTGCGTTAGTGATCGACTATGGTCACACGGAAACCGGAATCGGCGAAACGTTCCAAGCTGTGGGCCAGCACGCCTACGCGGACCCACTGTCCGAGCCGGGTGCGCTCGACCTCACTGCTCATGTCGATTTCCAGGCTTTGTCGCGGGCGATCGAGGCGATGGGCACGAAAAGCTTCGGGCCGATCGAGCAGTCGCAATTTCTGCGCCGGCTCGGTATCGAGCAGCGTGCGGCTTCGCTCAAGTCCAAGGCCACCCACGCCGGCGATATCGACCAGGCACTGGCGCGTCTGATTGGGCGCGACCGCACAGCGATGGGCGAACTGTTTAAAGTTGCGGCTTTCGTGCACCCCTCGGTCGGGGTGCCGCCCGGATTCGAGACTTGAACAAGCTAGCCGCTTGCCTTTGTACGTCCTATCTATTGACTAGGCGCGGCCATTGACCGCCCACGGTGACCGATGCTGCAAGCTTCCTCACTTGCCACCCTCGCAGGAATTCGCCACGCCTTTTTTACGCGCTCGGGCGGTGTGTCGCTTGGCGTTTACAGCTCGCTCAATGGCGGCGTCGGCTCCAATGACACTCCCGAAAAAGTCGCGGAAAACCGCGCGCGCATGGCGGCGGCGCTGGGTGTGCATGCGGGCCGTCTGCTGACACCCTTTCAAATCCATTCGCCGGACGTTGTGGTCGTGAAAGAGCCGTGGACACGCGACAGTCGGCCGCGCGCGGACGCCATCGTTACGCAGACGCCGCGCCTTGCGATCGGCGTCTCGACTGCCGACTGCGGACCGTTGTTGCTCGCTGACAATAAGGCGGGCGTGATCGGCGCGGCGCATGCCGGCTGGCGCGGCGCTTTGTCGGGGGTGATCGAGGCGACTGTTGCCTCCATGGAGCAGCTTGGTGCCGACCGAAGCCGCATCGCTGCAGCGCTTGGTCCCACCATCCGGCAGCCGAACTATGAAGTCGGTCCCGAATTTGTGGAACGGTTTCTCGCTGCCGACTCCGCAAATGCGCGCTTCTTCACGCCATCACAGCGCGAGGGTCGGGCCTTGTTCGATCTTTGCGGCTATATCGCCCAGCGCGTGGAGCGCGCTGGCATTGCGCAATTCGAAGACCTTGGTTTGTGCACATATGAGGAACCCGAGCGGTTCTTCAGCTACCGCCGCAGCACGCATGGTGGCGAACCTGACTATGGACGCCATATCAATGCCATCGCGCTGAGCGGCTAATTCTCACGCGACGGGTCGATGAGTCTGGACTCAGGGATGCGGTTGCCGTTACGGTTCATCCTGGCCGAACGGATTTAAAGACTCATAACAAGGCCGCAGGGGTGTCTATGGAGTGGAGTTGGGATCGCCGCACGTCCGGCGTGACGTGGTGCGTTTCGCGTCTCGGCGGATTGTTGGCAGCGGCTTGCGCGATCGCGTTGAGCGGTTGCAATCCCGATCAGCAGGGCGTGTCAGCGCTACAGCCGCGCGGCGCGACTGTCGCATTCGAATCCCTCGACGGTCTGCCGCCAAACCAATTCCAGCGACTTGTGAAAAATCTCAACGACGAGGCGCAAACGCGTCGCGTCGCGGTGATTTCGCGCGAACAATCGTCGGCATATCGCGTGCGCGGCTATCTCGCTGCAAAAGTCGCGAAGCATCAGACCACGGTCTCCTGGGTCTGGGACGTTTTTGACCAGGACGAGCACCGCGCATTGCGCATCAGCGGCGAGGAAACCGCAAAAGTCCGGCACAAGGATGCTTGGGCGGCTGCCGACGACGCCATGCTGCGCCGGATCGCACAGTCGAGCATGGAGCAACTTGGGGCTTTCCTGACCTCGCCTGAGGTCGCCCCCGGCACCGCGCCAGCGGTTGCGGAATCTCAAGTTGCCCTGGCCGGCTCCGGCGAATCCTCGCCCGAAGCCGCCGGCATTTTCCGTATTTTCAAGCCGCAGGCTGATCCGATCTCGACGGACACCGCAGATACGTCCCGAGAGGAAGAGACGGGCTCGGTACCGCTGCCGCCCCGTCGCCCGGCAGCGCTTGTTTCGTCTCGTGAGACGCTGACGCTGGCGGCCTCCCGCCGCTAATCCCCGATTCATCCTTTCGGGCAAAAGCCGGGACAACGATTTCCAGCCGTATTGCCGCGCCCTGCCCGCCTTGTTATGACCACGCCGCTTGTGGCGGGTGTGAGGGCGAGGATTTCGGGATGTCGGGCAAGAACGGAGCGATCAAGCTCGTCGCCGGCAATTCCAATCCTGTGCTGGCACAAGGAATTGCCGATTATCTCAAGCGCCCGCTCGCCAAGGCTGTCGTCCGGCGTTTCGCCGACATGGAGATCTTCGTCGAAATTCAGGAAAACGTCCGGGGCGCCGACGTTTTTGTGATCCAGTCGACCTCCTTTCCGGCCAACGACCACCTCATGGAGCTGCTGATCATCATCGATGCGTTGCGGCGCTCGTCCGCGCGCCGCATCACGGCGGTGATCCCCTATTTTGGCTATGCGCGGCAGGATCGGAAACCCGGTCCGCGCACGCCGATCTCGGCCAAGCTGGTCGCCAACCTGGTCACCCGTGCCGGCACGGACCGTGTGATGACGCTCGACCTGCATGCCGGCCAGATCCAGGGTTTCTTCGACATCCCCACGGACAATCTCTACGCATCGCCGGTGATGGTTCGCGACATCCGCGAGCGCTTCAAGCTCGACAATGTGATGGTGGTTTCGCCCGACGTTGGCGGCGTGGTGCGCGCGCGGGGTCTTGCAAAACGCATCAATGCTCCGCTCGCCATCATCGACAAGCGGCGCGAGCGCGCCGGCGAGTCCGAGGTGATGAATGTCATCGGCGATGTTGCGGGATATACTTGTGTGCTCGTCGACGACATCGTCGATTCCGGCGGGACGCTGGTCAACGCCGCCGATGCGCTGCTCGAAAACAAGGCCAAGGCGGTTTACGCCTATATCAGCCACGGCGTGCTCTCGGGCGGAGCGGCAAAACGCATCGCCGACTCACGGTTGAAGGAACTGGTGATCACTGACTCGATTCAACCGACCAAAGAAATCCTCGCCGCCGGCAATATCCGCATACTCGAAATCGCGCCACTCATCGGGGAAGCGATCGGACGCACGGCGGCTGAAGAGTCGGTGTCGAGCCTGTTCGACTGAACACGCAGTCTGGCTGAGTTATCCACCACCGAGTCGCCTTGCCGCAGCATTGGCTGTGGAGAGTCGAATCGGCGCGGTTGCCTATGACAGGCAAATCACGGCTGATTGGCACTTGACGATGCCTTTGGCGGGCGGAATCAAGCGGGTTATATTCGAATCGCTTGGTGATTCGCTCTCGCCGTCAAGGCATCCCGTAACCCCTGCGTCAACTTGCGGTCCGGGCCCATCTCGGGTCATCCCCGTGCCGTGCGCGTGCGGTGGCGTGCGTTTCCTCTCGCTCCACTCGGCAAAGCGGAGACGTCATGTCCCTGACAAGCTATGCGGAAGAACCGCGCATCAATCCCCTCGACGTCGTAGAGCGGCTCGCGACCCGCAACGACTGGTCGTTCGAGCGCGCCAGCGACGATGAAATCACCATTCTGGTGTCCGGACGCTGGACTGACTATCAACTTTCGTACACCTGGATGGGTGACATTGAGGCGCTCCACCTGGCATGCGCCTTCGACCTGCGGGTGCCCGAACGGCGGTGTGCCGAGGTGCAGGCGCTCATCACGCTGATCAACGAGCGCCTCTGGGTCGGGCATTTCGATCACTGGGTTACCGAGGGTATCGTAATGTTCCGCCACGCTATTGTCCTTGCCGGCGGTACCGAAGCCTCGGGCAAGCAGTGCGAGGCGGTGCTCGGCACCGCGCTCGAATCTTGCGAGCGTTATTTCACGGCCTTTCAATTCGTGGTCTGGGCCGGCAAAGGTGCGCGCGAAGCACTTGATGCTGCCATGTTCGAGACCTCGGGCGAGGCGTAGGCCGGTGATCGGCCATGACCATTCTTAGCACGGCCAGCTTGAGGAGTTTCCGCGGCACGCTTGTCTTGGCGGGCGCCGGCAAGATGGGTAGTGCCATGCTCGACGGTTGGATCGCGCGCGGCCTCAAACCAAAGCAGATCGTTGTGATCGAGCCGCACCCCGTCAAGGTAGTGAAGGCGCTGGCGCGCCGCGGGGTCAAACTCAATCCAAAAGGCAAGGCCACACCGGCGACTGCGATCGTGATTGCGGTCAAGCCTCAGACCGCGCCCGATGCAGTGCCGCCGCTCGCAGATTTCATCGGCAAGAATACGCTGGTGCTGTCGATCATGGCCGGCCGCACGATCGGATATCTCGAGAGATCATTGCCTATGGGCCGCGCAATCGTTCGCGCCATGCCAAACACGCCGGCGGCAATCGGCCGCGGCATCAGCGTTGCCGTCGCGACTTCAAATGTTTCAGCCCGACAGCGCAAGCAGGCGTCGGACCTCCTCGCGGCCATCGGCAAAGTGGAGTGGGTCAGCGACGAAGCATTGATGGATGCCGTGACGGCATTGTCGGGCTCAGGGCCTGCCTATGTGTTCCTGTTGGCCGAAGCGATGGCAAGCGCGGGGATCGCGGCCGGGCTGCCGCCCGCACTTTCGACGCGGCTTGCGCGGGAGACAGTCGCAGGCTCCGGCGAGCTATTGCATCGTTCACCACTCGATGCAGCAACACTGCGGGAAAACGTCACCTCCCCGGGCGGCACTACAGCTGCTGCTCTCGACGTTCTGATGGGTCCCAATGGTCTGCAGGAGTTAATGACACGCGCCCTTGCCGCGGCGACCCGCCGCTCGCGCGACCTTGCTGGCTAGTTCCTGCCCTAGAACCGTCTTCATTGGGGTCCTACATTCAAAAAAGACAAGTTTTCCTGGGAGGCCGTCATGGCCCGCAAATCCAAGCGTCCGCGCAAGACCCCGGTTGCGACCCCGCCGCGTGGCGGCTCCGACCGTGACAAGGCGGTCGACGCGCTTATGGCCCTGCTGTCCGATCATTCCTTCGAACAAATCGGTCTCGCCGAAATCGCTGGCCGCGCCGGCATCAAGCTTTCGCAGCTGCGCGCAGAATTCGGCTCGACGCTCGCTATCCTGGCCGCCCATATCAAGGACATCGACCGCACGGTTCTCGCCGGCAACGACATCGATATGGCGGAGGAGCCAGCACGCGAGCGCCTGTTCGACGTGTTGATGCGTCGGCTGGAAGCTCTCGCGCCCCATAAGGATGCCGTCCGCTCTATCATGTACTCGGCGCGGCGGAATCCTGGCCTTGCCTTCGCGCTCAACGCCATGGCGGTGCGCTCGCAGCACTGGATGCTGGAAGCCGCTGGAATTCATGCATCGGGCCCGCGCGGCGCACTGCGCGCACAGGGTGCGGCATTGATGTTTGCGCGCGTACTGTCCGTGTGGATCGACGACGAGGAAGAAGGCCTCGACCGCACGATGGCCGCGCTCGATCGCGGTCTTGCGAGTGCTGAACGCTGGGCAGGATTTCTCGATGATCTCTGCGCGCTTCCTCGATGCGTGTTGCGCGGACCGCGCCGCCGGCGGCGCCGGCGTGACGAAGAAGCCGAAGCCGCCTAGACCGGCACGCGCACGGTTGCGCGCAATCCGCCCATTGGACTGTCACCGAGCGTGATATCGCCTCCATGCGAGCGCGCAATGTCGCGCGCAATCGCCAACCCCAAACCGGTACCGCCTTCGTTTTGATTGCGCGCATCATCGAGCCGCAGGAACGGCTTGAATACCTCCTCGCGCATGTCCACCGGAATCCCCGGTCCGTCGTCATCGACCGTGACAGTGAGATAGCGGTGATCACGATGGCCGGTAATTGCGATCGACGGCGCGTGGCGCGCTGCGTTAGAAACGAGATTGGCAAGGCAGCGCTTGAATGCCGCCGGGCGCACAGTGACGATTGGCGGTCCGTGGAATATGATGCTTGTTTTGTGACCGTGACGCTCGGCATCGAGGCGTAGTTCTTCCAGAAATTCCGCCATGTCGGTGGGCGCTGCCGTTTCGCCGCTATCGCCGCGCGCGAACGCCAAATAGGCTTCCAACATTAGCGCCATCTCGTCGATGTCCTTTTGCATCGCCTCGACTTCCGGCGTCTTCTTTTTGATGAGAGCGAGCTCTAGCTTGAATCGCGTGAGCACGGTTCTCAGGTCGTGCGATACCCCGGCCAGCATCGCCGTGCGTTGCTCCATCGCGCGCTCAATACGAGTCTTCATCTCAATGAATGCCGCCGCCGCGCGCCGGACTTCGCGAGCGCCGCGGGGACGGAAGTTCGGCACTTCTCTCCCCTTGCCAAAGCTTTCGGCGGCATCAGCCAGCCGTAGAATGGGTTTGATCTGATTGCGCAGGAAAATGATGGCGACGATCAGTAGCACCGTCGACGTGCCGACCATCCAGAGCAGGAAGATTTCCGAATTGGAAACATAGGCCGCGCTGCGGCGAGCAAAGACCCGCATCACGGTATTGTCGAGCTGGACACGTATTTCCAACAAGGCCGACTTGCCGACCGTATCCATCCAATACGGGCGCCCGATCTGCTTGCGCAACTGCTCCGATAGCGCCTGATCCAGCAGCGAAAAGAAAGGCTTAGGACCAGGAGGCGGCATGTCTGAGAGCGGTAGGAAATCGACCACCAGCCCCAGACGTTGCTGCGCAATGCGCCGAATCTGGGCCTGGTCGGCGTCCTGCGGGTAGCCCCGATAGATATCAATGAGCGCGGCAATATCCTGGACCACGCTTGCCGACAGGCGCTGGGTAACGACGTTCCAGTGCCGTTCCATGAACACAAAAGCAATCACTGACTGCAGGATCACCATCGGCGCAATGATGATGAGCAATGCACGGGCGTAGAGTCCCTTCGGCATGACGTTGTTGAGCCAGCGGCTCGCCCTGCGCCAGCCTTCGGCGACCTGACCAAGTGCGCTATGGATGCGGCGCACGGCTGGTATCGCGTCGTACCATTCCCAGGCGCCGCGCAACCGGGTCAGCGCGGTGCGTACGCCGTTGCCGATATCCAGGCTGGTCATGACGTGATCACCAGCCGATAGCCGATGCCGCGTACCGTCTGCACGAAGAGCGGGTTGGCGGGATTGCGTTCAATTTTGCGCCGCAGGCGATTGACCTGCACGTCGACTGCGCGCTCGCTGACGGCACCACCCTGTCCGGCAAGCGATAGACGGGGCACGGTTTCGCCCGGTGCGCCAGCGAGAATACGCAGCATCTCTCGCTCGCGATCGGTCAGTCGAATGACTTCCTCGCCCTTGCGCAATTCGCCGCGCGCGAGGTGGTAAACGAATGGCCCGAAGCGCACCGACTCGACTGGCGCCGGTGGCGCGGGCTGAGCACGTTTGAGAATATTGGCAATGCGCAAGGATAGTTCTCGCGGCTCGAAGGGCTTTGAGAGATAGTCGTCGGCGCCTATCTCGAGTCCGCGAATTCTACTTTCCGCAGCGTCACGTGCCGTCAGCATCAGAATAGGCACGTTTGAGTCGCCGCGTATGGCCTTCGCAAGGTCGAAGCCAGATTCGCCCGGCATCATGACGTCGAGGATGAGCAGGTCGAAACTCAGGCCATTCAATTTCGCACGCGCATCCGTCGCGGTCTCTGCAGTAGTCACACGGTAGCCCTCACTGGCGAGAAAACGTGAGAGCAGATCGCGTATGCGGCGGTCGTCGTCGACCACCAGCAGATGTGGCGCATCGTCGGGAAGCGAGGCGGGCAGCGTCATCGCCGAGACTTCTCCCGTCAAATCAGCCCCGTATCTTCGATGCTCGGTCGGCGCGTCCTATCAGACGCAACACGCCGTCTCGGTTGTCGGCATCGATCATCGACGTAAGAAACCGGCGTGCCGCGTCATGCGCATTAGGACCGAGTTCGGCGAACGCACGATTGATTCTCTGTGTCTGCAGAACGGCAAGCCTCAGTGCCAGAGCCTCGCCTTTTTGCGTCACGTACAGGAGGCGCTGACGGCGATCCTGCTCGCCTTCCTTTTGCAATACGTAGCCCTGATCGACCAATTGCTTGAGCACGCGGCCCAGCGACTGTTTCGTGATGTTGAGGATCTCGAGCAGGTCGGCGACCTTCATCCCGGGATTGCGGTTGACGAAATGCAGCACCCGGTGGTGAGCACGGCCGAAGCCAAGCTTCAGAAGCACCTCGTCAGGATCACCGACGAAATCGCGATACGCAAAGAACAACAGTTCAATGATGTCCCAAATGGGCTCTGCCGCAACGCCGCTGCCCGAACGGCGATCCGCCATGCTCGTGCCGATGACAGCGGCTTTGCTCACATTTATGTCAGCCATGTTGACATATTTTGTTTTTATGTTACAAAAGGGCCGCTAGAGACGAAAGGATCGTACTCAAAACGCCTAGTTTAGTTCGACCCTTGTGTCTCTTAACAGGCGTCTTGAACCGGCCGGCCAAGTC
>DATGDN010000317.1:0-8818 GCA_035310865.1 Pseudolabrys sp.
CTGTTTGGCCACGCAGCGCTGCTCAACGCCCTGGACCTGCGCCTGCGTGCGGCCGAGATCGTCGTTACCGGCTCGCAAGCTGGTCGCTTTGCGCAAACAGCGCTGAGGTTGCCGTATCTCGACCGCGTTGTTCTCCGCGCCGCCGGCACTGACGACTTGCCACCGTCGCATCCCGCGCGCGAAACGCTGAGGGCCGCGCGGGAAAGCGCGGCCTTCATATGCGTCAGTGAGCGGTGCTCGCTGCCGGTGACCGACGACGCGCAAATCGGCGCGGCGGTCTCGGCAATGCGCCAACAGTAACCTTACGTATTCATCGACTCGAAGAACTCGGAATTGTTCTTCGTGTTGCGCAGCTTGTCGAGCAGGAAGTCGATCGCGTCCATGGTGCCCATCGGGTTCAAGATTCGGCGCAGCACATACATTTTCTTGAGGATGGCCGGGTCGGTGAGCAGTTCTTCCTTGCGCGTACCGGAACGGGTGATGTCGATGGCCGGGAAGGTGCGCTTGTCGGCCACCTTGCGGTCGAGGATCAGTTCCGAGTTGCCGGTACCCTTGAACTCTTCGAAAATCACTTCGTCCATGCGGCTGCCGGTATCGATGAGCGCCGTGGCGATGATGGTCAGTGAGCCGCCTTCCTCGATGTTGCGTGCGGCGCCGAAGAAACGCTTCGGCCGTTGAAGGGCATTGGCGTCCACGCCGCCCGTCAACACTTTGCCTGAGGATGGCACGACGGTGTTGTAAGCACGGCCGAGACGGGTAATCGAATCCAGCAAAATCACCACGTCGCGCTGGTGCTCGACCAGGCGCTTCGCCTTTTCGATCACCATTTCGGCGACCTGAACGTGACGTGATGCGGGCTCGTCGAAGGTCGAAGAGATCACCTCGCCCTTCACCGAGCGCTGCATGTCGGTGACTTCCTCCGGACGCTCATCGATCAACAGCACGATGAGATAAGTCTCTGGATGATTGGCAGTGATGGAATGCGCGATGTTCTGCAACAGCACGGTCTTGCCGGTACGCGGAGGTGAAACGATGAGCGCACGCTGGCCTTTACCGATCGGCGCAACAATATCGATAACCCGCGCGGAGAGATCCTTTTTGGTCGGATCTTCGTATTCCATCTTGAGCCGCTCATCCGGGTAGAGCGGCGTCAAATTATCGAAATTGACCTTGTGGCGCGCCTTCTCAGGGTCTTCGAAATTGATCGTGTTGACCTTAAGCAGCGCGAAATAGCGTTCGCCCTCTTTCGGGGAGCGAATATGCCCTTCGACGGTGTCCCCGGTGCGCAGACCGAAACGCCGGATCTGGCTTGGCGAGACATAGATGTCATCGGGGCCGGATAGATAGTTCGATTCCGGCGAGCGGAGGAATCCGAAGCCGTCGGAGAGCACTTCGACAACGCCTTCCCCGATGATATCGACTTCCTGGGTGGCGAGTTGTTTGAGGATCGCGAACATCAGCTCCTGCTTGCGCATGGTGCTGGCGTTTTCGACCTGGTGTTCTTCAGCGAAAGCAACGAGTTCGGCAGGTGTCTTGGACTTGAGGTCCTGGAGTTTCATTTCCCGCATTGGGGGCTTACATCCTTGGGAGCGTTACCGGCGAAGCGTGGAAAAATAGACTTGCGCCGTTTGACTTGGAGAGAGATCGCAGGTCTGGGGTGACGAGGTTGTGGGAAAGGCCCGGAACCCGATGCTGCGACCGGCCCAAACATTAGGGAGCCGGAACGCGACAGCATCCGCCTGCGTTCGGTGGGATGCGATCAAGATAAGTTGAGCCAGCGTTTCGCGCAAGGGGCGGCACGGCGCGTACGAACGAGGAGAAGTCAGAACGGTTTGACGGTCGCCAACCCCACAATGACGATCAACAAGATCGTTGGTATCTCATTGACAATACGGAAGAATTTTTGACTGTGACCATTCCGGTCGTGTTGGAATTCATTTACCCAATGCGCAAATAGGCCGTGCATAACCGTCATCGCGATCACCGCAACAAACTTTGCGTGAAACCAGCCGGCGCCGATCCACTGGCCAAGCAACAACAACACGATGCCAACGATCCATGTGACCGCCATGGCTGGTACCATGATGAAGTTGAGAAGCCGGTATTCCATCGTCTTGAAGGTATTCGATTGTTCAGAACCGACCTTGGCGGCTGCGTGATATACGAATAATCGCGGCAGGTATAGCAAGCCGGCCATCCAGGCGATGGCGGCAATGATGTGCAAAGCTTTGAGCCAAAGATACATGACGCTCACCCGCGCACACGCTTGAGCATGCGCTCCACGTGCGGAATAGGCGTATCCGGCAAGATCCCGTGGCCGAGGTTGAAAATCAGCGGACCATCACCAAGCTGGTTCATGACGTCGTCGACCTCGCGATCGAGCGCCGCGCCACCAGCCAGAAGGGCCAGCGGATCGACGTTGCCTTGCACCGGGACGCGTGACTGTAATGCATCGCGCGCAATCGCCCGCTCGAATGTCCAATCAATACCAATGGCACTCACTCCCGTCGTTTCGACATACGGCAGTGCCATCGCGTCTGCCCCGCGCGGAAATCCAATGATCTTCGCCCGCGGGATTTTCTGACGCACGCCATTTACGATTTTTTGCGTTGGAGCGATGCACCAACGCTCGAATTGTTCGGCGCCAAGTACCCCGGCCCAGGTATCGAAAATCTGCACGCAATCCGCGCCAGCCTGCAATTGTCCGGCCAGATATTCTATCGAAGCTTCCACCAAGCGATCGATCAATCGGGAAAAATTCTCGGGATCACGATAAGCGAACAATCGTGCCGGCGCCTGATCGGGGGTCGCTTCCCCCGCAACCATATAAGTTGCGACAGTCCAAGGAGCTCCGCAAAATCCTATCAGCGCCGTTTTATCGTCCAGTACGGCCTTGACCTGACGTACTGTTTCATAGATCGGCGCCAAAACATCGTTATCGGCATGCTCTCGCAAGCCGGCAAGTGCCGCCACATCAGTCAACGGCTCGAGCCTCGGCCCTTCGCCGGTCAGAAATTCAACCTTCCGCCCAAGCGCCAGCGGTACCACGAGAATATCCGAAAAGAGGATCGCGGCATCGAATCCAAATCGCCGTACTGGCTGCAGAGTCACTTCAGCTGCCAGCGTCGGATTAAAGCAAAGATTGAGGAACCCTCCTGCCTTTTCGCGGGTCGAGCGGTACTCCGGCAAATATCTGCCGGCTTGCCGCATCAACCAGATCGGTGGGACTACCTGGCGCTTGCCTTCCAGCACACGCAGAAGCTTTTTCCCCACGGTACCGCCGATCCCGTCTTTATCCATAAAGAATCTTCTTAGAATCTGTAGTGGTTATTGGAGCGTTGATTGGACTCATGCCTGCCGATCAACATTCTGTCCACTGGATGGCTAAGGCCGATCCAGAATTGGCCTAAATTCAAGGCTGTGCCGATCCACAGTGCCGGCACCAGTTTATGGGCATTTCGCGAGGATATCCCCTTTCATCCCCACCCAACCATCCACATCACAACGACTTAATTTCATCGGTACCCTGCAGTCATCCCGAACTCAGCAGTGTGGATGGAATTTGAACTTCGGCTCCAGGCTGGCTTGCTTGTTGTGCTTGGCCGTGGCCTCCTCCCGTCCTATCCACAGGCTTCCTGGTCATTATACAGATGCCCGAGACCGGCTATTTCCACCTTCATCTGGTGTCCGACGCTACCGGTGAAACCTTGATTACGGTCGCTCGCGCCGCGGCGGCGCAATACGCGAACGTTTCGCCGGTTGAACATTTGTATCCGATGGTCCGTTCGAAAAAGCAGCTCGACCGGGCGCTTGCCGAGATCTCGGAATCGCCCGGCCTTGTTTTGTACACGTTGCTCGAAGAGGACCTCATTGGGTCCTTGGAGAAGAAGTGCCGCGAGCTCGGTTTGCCGTGCATGTCGATCCTGGGACCGGTGCTCAGGCTGTTTCAGTCGTATCTCGGTGCTGAAACGATCCACCGGGCTGGCGCCCAGCACGTGCTGAATGCCGAATATTTTCAGCGCATCGACGCACTGAACTTCACGATGTTGCACGACGACGGGCAACACGTCGAAGGGCTCGAGGAAGCGGATGTCGTGCTGGTTGGGGTCTCGCGCACTTCCAAGACACCGACGTCGATTTACCTCGCCAATCGTGGCGTGAAGACAGGAAATGTGCCTCTAGTGCCCGGTGTGCCATTGGCTTCGCCTGTCGAAAGACTTGCTCGGCCTCTTGTTGTTGGGCTCTACGCCAGTCCCGAGCGCATCGTGCAGATTCGCGAGAACCGCCTGCTTGGATTGAAGGCTCACCGCGACGATGACCAATATATCGATAAGGCGGCAGTGGCTGAGGAAGTTTCATTTTCACGGCGCCTCTGTGCCAAGCACAATTGGCCCACGATCGATGTCACGCGTCGTTCGATTGAGGAAACAGCGGCTGCGGTCATGCGCCTGTTGACCGAGAGACGGCGGCATCCGGTTGGATAACCCATGGCGCTTTGGCTTGCTTCCCAACCGTTGGTACTCGCGTCGAGAAGTGATGTGCGCGGCAAGATCCTGGCGGCGGCCGGGCTGCGCTTTGAGATAAGGCCGTCCTCAGTCGACGAGCGTGCTATTGAATCTCAAGCTAAAATGGGGGATGCCGCTGGTGTAGCTCGACATCTGGCGCATGCCAAGGCGAGTGCTGTGGCGGCCTCTCTCCCGGGGCGAGCAGTGCTTGGTGCGGATCAGACTTTGGCGCGCGGCACCAAACGCTTTACTAAACCGACCGATCGTGCGGCCGCGGCCGAGCAACTGCGAGACTTGCGTGGCCGGACACACGAGCTGCATTCGGCGCTTACCTTGGTGCGGGACGATACTGTGCTGTTTTCCTGTGTCGATACCGCAAAGCTGACGATGCGCAATTTCAGCGACCGCTATCTCGAAGACTATCTCGACATGGCGGGAGACACTGCGCTGAAGAGTGTTGGCGGGTATCAACTCGAGAGCATCGGCATCCATTTGTTCGAACGGGTCGAAGGCGACTACTTCACAATTCTCGGGCTGCCGTTGTTGCCGCTACTGACATACCTGCGTCAAAGCAAGTTTATCGACGGCTGACCAATGTTTGTGCTCGGTCTCACCGGCTCGCTCGGTATGGGGAAATCGACCACGGCGGGGTTTTTTGCCGAGATGGGCATTCCAGTCCATGACGCGGACGCCACTGTACATCGGCTTTATAGAGCCGAAGCGACCCCGCTGATTGAAGCGGCGTTTCCTGGCACGACAGCCGGCGGCGAGGTTGATCGCAAGAAACTGGCCCGGCGCGTGCTTGATGATCCCGCCGCGATCAAAAAGCTTGAAGGGATCATACATCCTTTGGTGCGTGCTGCCGAAGACCGATTTCTTGCCGATGCAGAAAGCAAGAATGCACCGCTTGCGGTATTGGATATTCCGCTGCTGTTCGAAACGGGCGGCGAGAAGCGATGTGACGCCGTCGTAGTCGTGACTGCGCCGGAGGATGTGCAGCGCGCACGTATTTTTAAGCGCCCCGGAATGACGGCGCAGAAGTTGGCTGCGATTGTGGCCAATCAGATGCCGGATGCGGAGAAACTAAAACGCGCGGATTTCGTGGTGGATACATCGAAAGGCTTTGACGACGCACGCGCGCAAGTGCGTGATATTCTTGCCCGCATCGCTACAATGCCAAAAAGGCGCCGATGATTCGTTTGGTCGAACACCATGCGTGAAATTGTCCTTGATACCGAGACTACTGGGCTGGATCCCTCGCAGGGTCACCGGCTTGTCGAGCTCGGCTGTATCGAGCTGCTCAACAGGATACCGACAGGCGCGGCCTTTCATGCCTATCTCAACCCCGAGCGCGACGTACCCGCCGAGGCTTTTGCCGTCCATGGTCTTTCCGCCGAGTTCTTGAAAGAACAAAAACGTTTCACTGACATTGTCGATGAATTTCTTGATTTCATCGGCGATGCTCCGCTGGTCATCCACAATGCCGCCTTTGACCACGCTTTTCTTTGCGCCGAACTAAAGCGCGCCGAACGGATGCTGATTGCCCGCGAGCGTCTGGTCGATACTCTGCTGCTCGCTCGCCGCAAGCATCCTGCGGGCCCCAATCGGCTCGACGATCTGTGCGTTCGGTACGGCATTGATAACTCGCGCCGCACGAAACACGGCGCGTTGCTGGACGCGGAAATATTGGCTGAAGTCTACGTCGAACTGATTGGCGCACGGCAGGCGCAACTCGGTCTCACCGAACGTGGTGAACGTAGATCGATCAGCAACCACGATGCGATCGTGGTGCACAAGCGGGCGGAGCCGCTGTCGTCACGGTTGAGCGAGGCTGAGCTCGCAGCGCATCGTGAATTTGTCGCAGGACTCGGAGAAAACGCCTTGTGGCGCGACTACCAGCCGAACGGCTGAGTTAACTTCCCGCGGCCGGAGCGGTGGCCGGCTGCATCTGTGCCATCTTTTGCCGGTAGAGGCTCACAAAATCCACAGGGTCGAGAAGGAGTGGCGGGAACCCGCCATTCCGCACAGCGGTTGCGATGATCTCGCGCGCGAACGGGAATAGCAGCCGTGGACATTCAATCAGCACGACCGGGTTGAGACTCTCCTGCGGGACATTGCGAATTCGGAATACCCCGGCGAACTCGAGTTCGAATCGGAACAACAACGTGGAGGACGTTTCGGCCTTGCCGTCCAATTTTATCGCCACCTCGATGTCGGTTTTGGACAGAGGCGTGGCATTAACATTGATTTGAATTCCGATCTGCGGCTGCTCTTGGCGGTTGTTGAGCGATTGCGGCGCGTTCGGATTTTCGAACGAAAAATCCTTGATGTACTGGCCAATCACTGTGAGCTGCGGCTGGTCCTGTGCAGCGCCTGGCGTTGGACCGCTTTGTGCCGGACCCCCATTCGTCGTTGTCATGTACTCTTACTCTCCCTCGCACCACGCCTCAGCTCGCGCGGCGGTTGGCTAACATAGGGTTGTCGAGGGAACAAGGACACGCGCGCGTCAGCGGGATGGCGTGCTCGATCTCGCCCCGGAGCAATGGCACCAGGTGCCGGACCCGTCATTGCCCGACCGGCATAAAGCTGACCACGAACTGCTCGTGAGGTGCGCCACCCGTTGCACGGCGCAACGATGCGATCATCAGTGATAAAGCCACGACCTCTGAGATAAACCCCGGAATCAGCAGTAAAATTCCCGCGAGCAGCATAAGCCCACCGCTGGTGTCCGCTTGCAGGGCCACGAATGAGCCTTGGTCCAGAGCCGTGCGGATACGTGAAATGTGGCTGCCGCCGGCGTGGCGTAATACCAATGCGCCGGCAAGAGACCCGGCTAAAATCAAGCCTAATGCCCACCCGAAGCCGATTGCCGCAGCAACCGCAATGAAGGCGGTGAGTTCCAGAAAGGGCAGCGCTAACACCGCCCACAGCAACCATTTTGCCACATTCATCAATGTTTCTCTGATAGTGCAATGTTGGCCTAAGCGCCCCGATCGTCTAAGGTTCGGCCGAGAAACCCGAATTGCGTCGAGTTGCCGGCGCGAGGCCCGGCCCCAAGAATTGATGCCGCCAACAGCGGATGCAATAGCGGCGGGGCCGACTATGTTGTCCCGCGCCAGGCCGAACGCAATTCCGGCCGATGTGCCGCCACGGTAGCCGAAAGCATGAGAGACGTGTTCGACATCTACACCATCATTTTCCTGGCGCTCGCAGTATTCATCTTCCTGCGGCTGCGCAGCGTCTTGGGTCAACGTACCGGAAGGGAGCGTCCGCCCTACGATCCGTATTCTTCGCGCGAGCCGGTGCGGCCGGGGCCGGAGAAAGTTGTCGCCTTGCCTAATCGGACGGCCGAGACGGTTGCACCGAAGCCGACCGAGTCGGTCGAAGCCCCACCCGAACGCTGGAAAGGTGTTGCTGAACCTGGTTCTGTCGTCGCGGCCGGCCTCGATGCTATCGTTGCCGTTGATTCCAATTTCGACGCCAAGCACTTTCTGACTGGCGCGCGGGCGGCTTATGAAATGATCGTCAACGCCTATGCCGAAGGCGACCGCCGCACATTGAAAAATCTTCTTGCGCGCGAGGTCTTCGAGGGATTCGATAACGCGATCGGGGAACGTGAAAAGCGCGGCGAGACAGTGGAAAGCCGGTTCGTCTCGATCGACAACGCCGATATCACCTCTGCCGAACTACGCGGACGCAACGCGCAGGTAACAGTGCGCTTCCAGTCCAAGCTGGTGTCGGTCACGCGCGACAAGGATGGAAAAGTGATCGACGGCAATGCCGAGAAGGTAACCGACATCACCGACGTCTGGACCTTTGCCAGGGATGTCACCTCGCGCGATCCAAACTGGAAACTGCTTGCCACTGAAGCCGGGCAATGAGCGCATGCCGGAGATTGCTCCTCGCACCGTCATTCGATTCGGTTTTGGGCTCTGGCTGATTGTAGCCACGACTGCGCAGGCTTCGGCGACCAGCGTGCATTTCCGCAACGCGCAGATCGAGCCGCTAAGCTTCGCCGCGCTCGACGGCTGGAAGGATGACGATCTAAAAGAGGCCTTCGACACATTTCTGAAAAGTTGCGGTGCCATTATTAACGGCACCAGGGCGATGCGGGCGGCTCGGCCGTTCTATGGTGCGTTGTTCAAGGTATGCGAACGCGCGGTGTCAGCCGGGCGACTCGACCGCGAGCAAGCCCGTGCTTTCTTTGAGGATAATTTCAAGCCTGTCCGGGTTCAGCCGGCTGGCCAGACCCAGGGATTTTTCACCGGATACTATGAAACGGAAGTGGATGGCTCGCGCTTTCCGAGCGACGA
>DATGDN010000318.1:0-5497 GCA_035310865.1 Pseudolabrys sp.
GACGCTGGCACTCAGAGCCGCAGGGATCGGATAACGATCAAAAACCGCGAGCGCGGCGGCGCCTACCCCGCGTAAGACTTCGTCGCGGTGGTCGCCTGCCGCCGGCCGCAATACGCCTTCTATCGCCTCGCTGACCATCGCCAACATGACTGGAAAAGCCACCCAACGCGATTTCTCGAGTTCTTCGAGGAACACCGTGTCTTTAAACAAAACATTCCCGTAAGGCCCAGCGCGCGCGCGCGAATATTCGAAGATCCCTTTTTGCGTCAGGAAAGCCGCTTGGGCGTCGACAAAATCAATGAACGCATCGCTTCCGGCGATCGGTTCAGGCCGGCGGAAGATGTCGAAAAAGCCCATAGGTTCGCTTCCAGTAGTTCCCGCTCAGGCGCGGCTTCATTATCCTTTTAGCCTCTATTCTGACGTGGTTCAGCCGATTTCCGGCATCAGGCGGCATTTCAATGCGGGCACAGCGCGGCCAGAATGGACCTCGCAGGCATTCTATGGTGACCTAGTCCCGTAAATCCTTCCCTTGCCGGGGTTTAGCCCCGATCCGGAGTATGCATGCTGCAAGGTTGGGTCGTTATCGCGGTCGCGCTTGCGTACATCGGGTTGCTGTTCCTGGTCGCGAGCTATGGAGACCGTACGCGCGGTCTTGGCCGTGATGGACGCGGGCGATTGCTGATCTATCCGCTGTCGCTGGCCATCTACTGCACCTCGTGGACATTCTTTGGCTCGGTCGGGTTCGCTTCGCGCACAGGCTTCGATTTCCTCACCATTTATATCGGTCCTGCCATTCTGATCGGCCTGTGCAGCCCGCTGTTGATACGGGTCGTCCGGCTTGCGAAGGCACACAACATTACTTCGATCGCCGATTTCATCGCCGCACGCTACGGGAAGGGCCAGGCCGTTGCAGCTACCGTCGCGCTGATCGCCATTGTCGGCACCATTCCGTACATCGCCTTGCAGTTAAAAGCGGTTTCATCCTCACTCGAAACGATCATCGCTCATATCGAAGTGGGCACTGAGGTCACCCGTCCGCTGTTCGGCGACATCGCTCTTTTCGTGGCGCTCTCGATGGCGGCGTTCGCGGTCCTGTTTGGCACTCGTCACATCGACGCTACTGAGCATCAGGATGGGCTCATGCTGGCAGTTGCCGCGGAATCCATCGTGAAGCTGGTGGCGTTCCTCGCCGTAGGGATCTTCGTGACATTCTGGATGTTCGACGGCCCGCTTGCGCTGTTCAACGAAGCAATGCAGCGCCCGACAACGGCCACCATTTTCAGCCGGGAACCGCGCATCGATACGCTGGTCGCAATGACGCTGCTGTCGTTTGTGGCGTTTATCATGCTGCCGCGGCAATTCCACGTCGCCGTGGTCGAAAACAACAATGAGGACGAGATCAAACGCGCTGTTTGGCTGTATCCGGTCTATCTGGTGCTGATCAATCTTTTCGTCGTGCCGATCGCCCTCGCAGGCCTATTGACGTTTCCGGCCGGAAAAGTCGACAGCGACATGTTCGTCCTGGCGTTACCGCTGCAGAGCGGCTCGAGTCTCTTCACGATCGTTGCATTTGTGGGCGGACTGTCCGCGGCAACCGCCATGGTCATCGTTGAATCCGTCGCCCTTTCGATCATGGTGTCGAATGACCTCATCATTCCGTTTGTCTTGCAGCGCCGCGAACGGCTGATCAGCGGACGGGAAAATATCGGCTCGCTGCTGCTGATGGTGCGACGGATTGCGATCTTCGCGATTCTATTGCTCGCGTACGTTTATTATCGCTCGGCCGGCGAGGCACAGCTTGCCTCGATCGGCCTGCTCTCCTTTGCGGCCATCGCACAATTGGCACCCGCATTCTTCGGCGGACTGCTATGGCGTCGCGCAACCGCTGCGGGTGCAATAGCCGGGATGACGGCTGGCTTCCTTGTATGGGCCTACACACTGCTGCTGCCGACGCTGTCGGACATCGGCGTGATCGGCGAGCGCATTCTAACCGACGGGCCGTGGGGCCTGAGCATGTTGCGGCCGCAGCATCTCTTCGGACTCGAGGTGCCGCCATTGGTCCACGGCGTGATCTGGAGTCTCCTGTTCAATATCCTGGGCTATATCGGTTTCTCCTTGCATCGCGAGCCGTCGCCAATCGAGCGGCTACAGGCCAATACTTTCGTTCCGTCCGACCTGACGCCGATTGCGCCGAGCTTCCGGCTCCGGCGCTCTTCCGTGACGGTCGAGGAACTGACAACGACAATTGCGCGCTACCTCGGTGAGGAGCGAACGCGATCGGCCTTCGAGACCTTCGCCGTGGCGCAACGCATCAGCCTCGAACCGAAGGACGATGCCGACTTCCGCCTTGTGCGTTACGCCGAGCACATCCTCGCTTCGGCAATCGGCGGGGCTTCGTCGCGCCTGGTCCTCTCGTTGTTGTTGCGCAAGCGCACGGTCTCCACAAAAGCGGCGTTGAAGTTGCTCGACGATGCCAATGCGGCGATCCAATACAACCGTGAAATTCTGCAGACCGCTCTCGATCACGTGCGGCAAGGGATCGCTGTCTTTGACAAAGACCTTCAGCTGATCTGCTGGAATCGCCAATTCGGCGAGATCCTCGATCTGCCACCGAGCCTGGTCCGGGCCGGTGTCGGGCTTGGCGACATCCTTCACTTCAACAGCCGGCGCGGCCCTCGGTCCGGCGACCATGCCGAAGAATTTGTCAGTGCGCAGCTCGAACGCTACGTCTCGAGCAACGAGCCATTCCTGGAACGTTTCGCCGAAGGCATGGTCATAGAGGTGCGTGCCAATCGCATGCCGGATGGCGGTTTCGTTACCACCTTCACCGATATCACGGCGAGTGTCGAAGCCGCCGAAGCGCTCGAGCGATCGAACGAAACACTCGAACGCCGCGTGCGTGAACGCACCGAGGAACTGACCCAGCTCAATGTTGCGCTGGCGCGCGCCAAAAGCGAAGCCGATGCCGCAAACATTTCCAAGACCAAATTTCTGGCAGCAGCAAGCCACGACATACTGCAGCCGCTCAATGCAGCCCGGCTCTACGTCACGAGCCTGGTCGAGCGCGGCGGCCGCGAAGACCGCCGGCTGGTCGACAATATCGACGCCTCGCTCGAAGCGGTGGAGGAAATTTTCGGCGCGCTGCTCGACATGTCCCGTCTCGACACGGGCGCACTGCGCCCTGAATTTGCAAGCTTCCGGATTGATGAACTGATGCGCCAAATCGAACTCGAATTTGCCCCGCTCGCCGCTGCAAAAGGCATCGATCTCACTTTCGTGCCATGTTCTCTCGTTGTGCGCTCCGACCGCCGCCTGTTGCGCCGGCTGCTGCAAAACCTGGTATCCAACGCCATCAAGTACACGCCGGAGGGGCGCGTCCTGGTCGGCTGCCGGCGCCGCAACGACGTTGTCCGTATCGATGTTTACGACACGGGCGTCGGTATTCCGCAATCAAAATGGCGCGATATCTTCGTCGAGTTTCATCGTCTCGACCAGGGCGCCAAGATCGCTCGTGGACTGGGATTGGGGCTTTCCATCGTCGAGCGCGTGGCGCGGGTGCTCGGCTCCAGCATCGAACTGGAATCGGAAAGCGGCCGAGGATCCCATTTTGCAATCACGGTTCCACGCTCGAACGAGATTCCGATGGAATTGCCAGCTCGCGAAAGTGCCCACACCGATTCGGGCCAGCTTGCCGGCACGACTGCACTATGCATCGACAACGAGCCTTCTGTGCTCGACGGAATGGAAACACTTCTCCGTGGCTGGGGCTGTGACGTAATCAAGGCGCCGAGCCTTGCGCTCGCGCTGACTGCGATTTCCGAAAATTCGATGGTTCCAAATGGGCTGCTGATCGACTACCACCTCGACCAAGGCAACGGCATCGAAGCGATCGTCGCGTTGCGCCGCCGTTTCGGTGACCTTCCCGCCATCCTGATTACGGCAGACCGTTCGCCGGATGTGCGCGAACAAGCCCGTAGCGAGGGCGTGCAGGTATTGCACAAGCCGATCAAGCCGGCTGCGCTACGTGCGTTGCTTGCGCAATGGCGGGTGCTGCGGGTGGCGGCGGCGGAATAATAAAAGCGATCAACCTTCCACGGCGACGTTTTGCGGCCACTGACCGGCCTCGATCTTGGCGGCGGCAATCACCGCCTGCGTCCGGCTCTCAACACCAAGCTTCTGCAGAATGGCGGAGACGTGAGCCTTTACAGTCGCCTCTGAAACACCAAGCTGATAGGCGATTTGCTTGTTGAGGAGCCCTTCCGACAACATCATCAGAACGCGAACCTGCTGGGGAGTCAGCGTCGCCATTCGCGTCATCAGTTCAGCAGCTTCGGCGTCCGAGCTAGCGGCAAGATCGACGTCGGGTGGAGTCCACACACCGCCACCAAGAATGCGCGAGATCGCTGCGCGCATGGCATCGACGCCGAGTGTCTTGGGGATAAACCCGGAAGCGCCGAACTCCATGCAACGGCGGATAGCTGCAGGATCATCATTGGCCGAAACCACGATCACAGGCACGCCCGGATATTGTGCGCGCATGTACATCAGGCCGGAGAAGCCGCGAGCACCTGGCATCGCCAAGTCGAGCAGCACGAGGTCGACGTCGCCCGCACGCTCGAGCAATTCGACGAGTTCATCGAATGTACCGGCTTCCGCAATATCGACCCGCTCCAACAATCCCGCTACAGCCTCGCGCAAAGCACCACGAAACAGGGGATGGTCGTCGGCAATGACAAGCCGGTACTGAACCGCTGTACTCAACGAAACAATCCTTCAACTCGATGGACGGTAGGGGGGCCGCAAGTCACATAGTAACACTTAATACAATTGTATGCCTTTCGCGGCTGCCATGCCCGGTGCGCAGCAAGCGGCCATGGCGGTAAAAAACAGCTGTGAATCAGAACAAAATTATCATGTAAAAACATGATGTTTAGACATCAGATTAGCCAAAAGTCGTATAACCACGTCGCGAACCTCGATGTTAGGCTGTTCGATGGAGCGAGCCGGCTAGCGCAAGACCGGACGCAAGTGCGGCAGTTTGGGGGAACGCCGCCATCTCTCTAGCCATCGGCTTCCCCCAATTACGTCCGAGCCGGACGGGGCAAATAAGGGAGGAACGCTACTCATGGCTCAACCCAGTCAAGCCAACACTGAAGAACACTGGTCGAGAACAACCAGGCTGATGCTCACGCATCTCGGCGTGTGGTTCTTCTTTGGTTATATCATCCACATGTTCGTCAAACCGCTTAATGCCATCGTCATTCCGGTGCTCGGCTTCCCGCTCGGCTTCTACATGGCCGCGCAAGGCTCGCTGATCGTATTCGTCGTGATGCTGTTCATGTTCGCGAAACAGCAGAACCGAATCGATCGTGAGTTCGGCATGGCTGAAGAAGACGAGTGAGGGGGACAGATCATGGCAACTCAAACCACTAGCGGCGCAGACGCCTTTTATAAGCAACTCGGCCGCATGTACGGCCTCTATGCCGGCGGCTTTGTC
>DATGDN010000319.1:0-3761 GCA_035310865.1 Pseudolabrys sp.
AATCAGTCCATAAGGATAAAGAGTGACTGCGTCTCCACTCTTGTTGCTGACTTCGTCCTTGATCGTGAAAAGATACTTGTCGTCGACCGAAATAATGCGGCGGAATTCGAGGCCATCACCATTGTCGTAGGTCAGAGTCACCGGACGGCCGACGCTCAGCGCTCCGGAGCCGGCTTGCTTCCAGACGGTTTCCGGGTTCGGAAGCTTAGCGTTTGCGCCTGCCGCGCCGGTCCAGCCGAATTCCGCGTAGAACGGGTCGGCGCTGCCGGAAGGCGAGAGCAAGACGATCGGCGGCGACTTCGGATCGACAGTTTCACGAAACTTGACCAGCGCCAGGTCATCGATACGTCCGCCTTTCAGCGCGATCGAGCCTTGCAGACTATCCGTTGCGATCGGCACGCGCGGTGAGCTTGCCAACGCCGCAGCACGGTCGATCGGAGCCGCAGTTGAAGGTGTGCCAGCCTGGCCAGGCACTTGCGGAGTTGACTGTGCAGGCGGCTGCGCCGGCTTGGTCTGGCCGGGCGCGGGCACATTCTGGCTCTGTTGCTGTGCCTGCAGTTGCTCCTGGCGCGCCTTTTCTTGCGGAACTGCAAAGAAATATTGCCAGCCAAGCAACACCAGCGCGGACAGCATAATGGCAAGAATGGTGTTTTTGTTATCGGTCATCGAAATTCCGTGTTGCCGCTGCGCCCCGCATGCACTCTCCGCAACGCACCTTCAAAGTCTTGGGTTATCCGCGCAAACGGCAGATTGAGCGCCGCTCGTCGGCCGATCAGCACATAATCATGTCCGGCGCGCAGTCGAGTTGCGGCCGAGAGCCGCACGATTTCCCGAAGACGACGGCGAACCCTATTTCGCTCGACGGCATTTCCGACCTTTTTTGACACGGTAAAGCCAAGCCGTGCTGGTCCTTGGTCGCGGCGGTCGCGCGCTTGCAGCACGAACGCGGTTGACGGAACCTTGATCCCGGACGCCGCGGCCAGGAAATCCGCCCGTTGCCTCAATCGTTCCATGGAAGCAATGCGCGGCTTTTTTCGCCGCCGTCAGGCGGACAACCGCTTGCGTCCGCGCCCCCGGCGCGCCGACACCACTTTGCGCCCACCTTTGGTCGCCATGCGCGCGCGGAATCCGTGACGGCGTTTACGTACGAGCTTGCTCGGTTGATAGGTCCGCTTCACGTTCAATGTTCTCCGCTGGCCGCGCCTTGGGGAAGGAGGGTTTTAGCCCTCGATACGCCACCAAACCCGAATTCTTTCGGGCCGGCATACGATTTTGGCGGCTTATAAGGGAGGGGCTCTGGCCCGTCAATGTGGCGGCCCGCCAGCTGCTCGCTATGGTCAAAAAGCCTCACAAGGCGGTGAGACCCGCCTGTGTGGCAGGTGGGCTCGTGTATATAGCGTAGATGTCCGCAAGCATGCCTCCAGACAGGCGATGGTGGGTCGTCGCGCGGCGGCTTCTGCCGCTGGTTGCCGTCCTCATATTCGCTTTTGTCGCCTATCTGGTCGCAGGCGACAAAGGTGTCTCGCTCGAGTCGCTTGTTCGCCATCGCGCAATCATTGACGCTTTCGTCAGCCAGCATCGCGTCATGTCCGTGGTCGCTTTTGTCGGCATCTACATCGTGACTGTCGCGTTCTCGCTTCCGGGCGCGACTTTTCTTACCGTTGCCGGCGGTTTTCTATTCGGGCTTGTGACTGGCGCATCGGCCGCTGCGGTCGGGGCGACCGTTGGCGCTACGCTCATTTTCCTCGTTGCGCGGACGGCCCTTGGCGAGCCATTGCTGCGCCGGGCCGGTCCGCGCGCCAGGCAGCTTGCAAAAGGGTTTCGCGAAGATGCCTTCAGCTATCTCCTTTTTTTGCGGCTGGTGCCGGTGTTTCCATTTTTCCTGGTCAATCTCGTGCCGGCCTTTGCGGGCGTGCGGCTCGGGCCATTCGTTGCCGCAACCGTAATCGGTGTCATCCCGGCAGTCTTCGTATTCACGTTGGCCGGCATGGGACTGGACAGCGTGATTACGGCGCAAAAAAATTCGTTTTACCAATGCATCGCCGCCGGCGAATACAATTGCCAGATGATCTTCGACCCTGCGGATGTGTTTACGCCGCAGTTGATAGCGGCACTTGTCGGGTTCGGTCTGCTCGCGCTTGTGCCGGTTGTGGTGAAACGGTGGCGCGCTCGCTCGCGCGCCGCCACGTGACTGGATCCCTATCGAGGGCAAGAGTTGCAGGACATGGTCGAATCACTCACACCCGACATTTGCGTGATCGGCGGAGGTCCCGGCGGCCTGTCGGTGGCTGCGGCTGCGGCCGCATTTGGTGTGCCGACGGTGCTGGTCGAGCGTTACAAGATGGGCGGCGATTGTCTCAACACTGGCTGCGTGCCGTCGAAAGCATTGCTGGCGGCGGCTCGGCGCGCCGAGCTGACACGGAATGCAAAACCATTCGGCGTCGACGTGCGCGATGTCGGGGTCAATTTCGCCGATGTTCATCGTCGGATCAATGCCGTCATCGCCGCCGTGGCGCCGACCGATTCGGCCGAGCGATTCACCGGGCTCGGCGTTCGCGTGATACACGCGGACGCGAAGTTCAAGGACCGCAGTACGGTGCTGGCCGGTGATTTCGAAATCCGCGCCCGGCGTTTCGTGATCGCAACCGGTTCGACGCCGGCGGTGCCGGAAATTCCCGGGCTCGACAGCGGACCTTTTCTCACCAATGAGAGCGTTTTCAATCTCAACGAAAGACCTGAACATCTCATTATCATAGGTGCGGGCGCGGTTGGCGTTGAGTTGGCGCAGGCCTTCCGCCGGCTAGGCAGTTCGGTGACCGTCCTGGAAGCGGCGCAACCGCTCGGCAATGACGACGCCGAATGCGCTGCTATCGTGCTCGATCAGCTCGAGCGCGAGGGCGTCATCATCCGAAGCGGCTTAAACGTCATCGGCATCGCGCACAGGGGCGGGACCGTTACGGCGACGGTTGAAACGGGCGGTGTCGAGCAGACAGTCACCGGCAGCCATCTTCTCGTTGCCGTGGGGCGCACGCCGTCTATCACCGGGCTCGAGCTCGACGCTGCGGGGATTCGTTATGAGCAGTCCGGCATCGTCGTGAACCGAGAGCTCAAAACCACCAGCCGGCGCGTCTACGCAATCGGCGACTGCGCTGCCGGCCAGCTGCAGCTTACGCACGCCGCCAACTATCACGCGGGCCTGGTGATCCGAAATGCCTTGTTTCGGTTGCCGGTCCGCGTGAACAACGATCAGGTGCCCTGGGTCACCTACACGGATCCCGAGCTTGCCCAGATTGGCCTTACTGAGGCCCGGGCAAAGGAACGAGGTATGAAGATTCGCGTCGCCCGTTGGCCCTATTACGACAATGATCGCGCGCAGGCAGAGGGTGAAACGCGTGGCCACATAAAAGTCATCGCGACCAGCAAAGGTAAGATAGTAGGTGTTACGATTGTCGGAGCACAGGCAGGCGAGTTGATCGCGATGTGGGTTCTCGCAATGGCACAGTCTCTTAACATTCGCGGTCTAACAGGAATGGTTCTGCCCTATCCGACGCTGTCGGAGGTTGGAAAACGAGCAGCAATTGATTTTTTCACCCCAAGTTTGACCAGTGTGTGGGTGCGGCGCATCATCCGTTGGATGAGAATTTTTGGCTGAGGCAGTTTTGGAAACCACGAACGGACCAGAAAGTGCGATCGAAACGGCTCCGCAGCGGGCGCGGAAGCCGCGCATCGGACTTTCGGGCAAATTGCTGTTGCTGACCATC
>DATGDN010000320.1:0-3843 GCA_035310865.1 Pseudolabrys sp.
AAGTTTGGTTGGCAGGTGCTGCCGCTGCAACGTCATTTGATGCTGGAAAAAGACACGAGAGGAAGGTCATGACCATTGTCGACATCTATTGTCACATTTATCCGGACCGCTTTTTCCGGGAGATGACCAAGGCCGCACCAAACCTCGAAAACATCGGAAAACGGTTGCGCGGCGTGACCAAGCTGTTCGACCTTGATGCCCGCTTCAAGGAAATGGACGAGTTCGGCGATTACCGTGAGATTATCTCTTTGCCGAACCCTGCCATCGAAGACATTGCGCCACCCGACGTCGGCCTCAATCTTGCACGCATCGCCAATGACTCGATGGCCGAACTTTGCCGGAAACACCCGGATCGTTTCCCCGCCTTCGCAGCCGCGTTGTGTCTCACCGATGTCGAAGGCTCGGTTGCCGAGGCCCGTCGCGCGACCAAGGACCTCGGCGCGCGCGGCGTCTTGATCTACACCAACGTCGCCGGCGAACCGCTCGACCAGCCGAAATTCGAGCCGATTTTTGCGACGATGGCTGAGCTCGACCTGCCAATCTGGCTGCACCCCGTCGGCACGGCGGCGATGCCCGACTATCCGGCGGAAAAGAAATCTCGCTTCGAGATGTGGTGGTGCTTCCATTGGCCCTACGAGACGTCGGTCGCCATGGTGAGACTGGTGTTCTGGGGTCTGTTCGACCGCTATCCAAAACTGAAGATCATCACGCACCACCTCGGTGGCATGATCCCCTACTATGACGGGCGCGTTGGTGCAGGCCTCAAGGTCCTGGGACAGCGAACGTCGGACGAAGACTATTCGAAAATTCTGCCGTCGCTGAAGAGGCCGCACATGGACTATCTGCATGGGTTTTATGCGGATACGGCGATGTTCGGCGGTGGCCCGCACGCGACGCGTTGCGGACTCGAATTTTTCGGCGCGGATCAGGTGGTGTTTGCGACCGACACCCCGCTGGGCCCGATCGCGCCGACGATCAAGACCGTCGACGCGCTCGGACTTTCAGACGCGGACCGCCGAAAGATCTTTTCCGGTAACGCGGAAAAGCTGCTTAATATGAAAATTCAGTAGCCGCGACGGGTTAACTCGGCTTTTTCTTCTTGTGGTCCTTGCCCGAACCGACTCCGCTGACCGGCGTCCAGCTGGGCGGATCGCTGGCAGGAAAGCTTTCATCGGAGTCGATCACGACCTGGTCTTCCTTGCGCTCGATCCGCTCGCGCTCTTCGTCCGCTTGCTTTTTCGGTCTTTCCGACATGCAAATCTCCCAGTTCCTTTCAAGCCAACAATCGCCATGCTGGCCAAAAAGTTCCATTTAGGGGCAGTAACCTCAAAACCAGACGATAATTGCGGTCTAGGCAAGCGCGCGAGCGCAAACTTTAAGGTCGGCGACAAGTTTCCGGTATTGCTCGCGCTTGTCCGCCTCGTCTTCGATGCGAAGTATGTATGAAGGATGAATGGTCGCCAGCATGCGGCCGCCGTCCGGCAATGGCATGACGCGGCCGCGAATCGTTTTGATGGTAAGCGGGCGCCCGGACACACTGCGCACTGCGGTGGCGCCGAGCGCGACCACGATCTCCGGCTTGATCAGCTTGCGCTCGAAGTCCAGCCACAAGTGGCAGCGATCGATCTCATAGGCATTGGGGCGCTTGTGCAGGCGACGCTTGCCGCGCTGCTCGAACTTGAAATGCTTCACCGCGTTGGTGACGAAGACTTTATCGCGCTCAATACCGGCATCGGCCAGTGCCTTAGCAAGCACGCCGCCGGCGGGGCCGACGAAGGGGTGCCCTTTCTTGTCTTCCTGATCGCCCGGCTCCTCGCCCACCAGCATGATGCTCGCTCGCGCCGGACCCTCGCCGGGCACGACTTGTGTCGCATGCTTGTAGAGAGGACAGCGCGTGCATGACTCTTCGGCCGCTCGCAGCGCCTTCAGCGAGGTGATGGACAAGGCATCAGGCACGCCTGGTCTCCGTCGAAGCAAAGAAGCCGCGTAGCGCCAATTCCGCTAGAGATCCTGTTTGATCCAGGCGCCCTGCACGTCGTCGCACCAGTTTCCAACGTTCCACTCGCCCCACGCACCGAGACCGCCCAGTTCGTCCGGCCCGCAATAGACAGGAACATGGACGACCGAAAGTCCGTCATGGGCATGAGCTGCTTTCAGCGCAGACCGCAGGGAATTGGCATCGTCGCCACCGGCAACGGCGAGCACACCGGTTACGGCCGCGGCGAGGCTCCGATAGTCGACCGCGACGTGATCGTTGGTACGGAATTCGGATTTATACTGCGCCAACTGCAATCCGCTGATCGCAGCCATCCGCCGGTTGTCGAAGATCACGATCATTCCGCGGACACGGTGCTCGACCGCGTCGACAAGAACCTGCGGGTTCATCATGAAGGATCCGTCGCCGCAAAACGCGATGCCGTAGCGCGGCTTTTCGGCCAATGCTGCGCCGAGCAGCGCGCTTGCGGCAAAACCCATATATGAAGCGCCGGATTCGGTGAACGTATCACCGGTGCGCTCGTCTTCCACGATCTGGAAGCCGTTTGCCTGGACGTCGCCCGCATCGAAGAATTTGGCCGCGCCGATTTCCTTAGCAAAGTCGGCCACAATCTTGATGGCCGCTGGCTGCGTCAGCACCGGCTTCTGCCATGCCTCGTCACGCAGCGAGCCACAGGCATAACGCTTTTGCTTATACGCAGACCATTCAGCCTTCTTTGCAACGCAGGTCTTTAGCCAAGGCGCCTTGTTGCTGTTGGCGCGCATCGCCTCAAGATGCGCGGAAAGGCGACTGGCTACCGCACCTATATCGCCGACCAGGGCCACTGTCTTGTTGTAATGCAGCGCATCGGCCAGATCCCCGTTGATGTTGATGACCGCTTGCGCATTCTTGTATCCGATGCCGGAGCAATCGGCCTGGCAGACGGCACGTGACCCGATGACAATCAGCAACTCCGCCTCGGCCATTGCATGGTTGCCACTGATCGAACCTTTCGAGCCGCCGACGTGCATGTTCTGCGCGTGTGCGTCCGGCAACACTCCGGTCGAGCCCGGCGAAAGAATGACCGCGCCGCCGGCAGCTTCCGCCAGCCGACGCACAGCTGCATCGTGGCCGCGCGTGCCGCCGCCGGCCTTGATCGCGACTTTCGTTGCCTTCGCGATCATGTTGGCCGCCTGGTCGATCGCCGCATCGTCCGCCGGCGCGAGTTTCGGCAGTTGGGGCCGCGCAGGCAACGCGGCAAGATTCACGGTCACGGTCGCGGGCTGCGTATTGAGCGGGAGAAGAAGATAGAATGGGCCAGCACGATAAGGATGGTTCACACATAAACTGCCGCGGCGGAGCGCATCGCGTAACGCTTCCGGCGTATGAAGAACGTAGGATTGGCCCATGACGGCCGTCATGCGGCCGAACAGGCCCTGCTCCTCCTTCGGCACCTGCTGCATGTTGTAGCCTTCGCCGAAGGTCGTTTCGTCACCGTAGATGTGGTAGACGCCAACATTGTTCGACGCGGCGGCAAGCGAGCCGGCGAAGGCCTGCATCGCGCCGGGTCCGATCGACGTCACCACCGCGGAGAGATCCCCATACTGCCACCGCAGCGCCGTCGCGGCGTGCGCCATCTCGACTTCGTTGCGGCAGTTGATCGTCCGGGTGACGCCCTCCTCCTCGTAAACGCGAAGCACATTGCCGAGATCGGTCGAGCCGTGGCCGAAAACGGCGAAGTATTTGCGCACACCTTGCTTCAGCAGGCCGAGCACCAGCGCTTCCGACAAGGTGCACTCGACGAGTTTCGGCAGGCGCATGGACAATGCATGCTCGACGCCGCTGGCCTTGGCGACGGCACGAGCACG
>DATGDN010000321.1:0-20327 GCA_035310865.1 Pseudolabrys sp.
CGGCCGCTCCGCCTGGCAAGTCCGAGAGCGCCCGATGCACCATGTCGTCACCTCCGAGCGCGCGGAACACCAGGCTGAACATGGTGGCGCCGATCAGGATCAGAAAAATCATGCTGACGATCTGCGTTGTGCTGTTGCAGACCGGCACCAGCACCTTGCTGAGCGATGTTTTGCGTGCCGCCAGCAGAATCGCACCCACGGCTCCGATCGATGCCGCTTCTGTAGGCGTCGCAATGCCGACGAGGATAGAGCCGAGCACGGCTGCGATGAGGGCGAACGGAGCGATCAACACTTCGACAAGACGGCGAAACAGCGCAACGCCGCGCAAAGCCTTTCGATCAGCTGGCAGCGCCGGTGACACCTTCGGCCACAGGATCGCAACCGCAATCAGAAAAAGCAGATAGAGCGCGACCAGCGCAAACCCGGGCACCAGCGCGCCGGCGAACAGGTCGCTGACCGTGAGCGACCGCGGCGCAAAGATGCCTCTCGACAGCTGCGCGGCCTGGTAGGCGTTGCCAAGTTGATCGCCCAGCAGGACGAGTACGGTCGCCGGCGGAAAAATCTGCGCGAGCGTTGCGGTTGCGGCAACCGTACCGGCGGCAAGGCGCGGGTCGTAGCCGAAGCGCAGCATTGTCGGCAGCATGATGAGGCCCATGGTCACGGTGGTGGCACCGACCACGCCCTTGGCCGCCGCGAGCAAAGTGCCGACGATAACGGCGGAAATTCCGAGACCGCCGCGCAGCGTGCCGAACAGGCGGCCCATCGTCTCAAGCAGATCCTCGGCAATGCGCGAGCGCTCCAGCATCACGCCCATGAAGATGAAGAGCGGGATGGCCAGCAGCACCTCGTTTGTCATCACGCCGAAAATGCGCTGCGGCAGCGCACCGAGGATGCCGAAGTTCATCGCACCAAGGGCTTCGCCCAGGACGGCAAAAATGAGAGACGTGCCGGCGAGCGTGAGCGCCACTGGGTAGCCCGCCATCAGTGCGACGATGACCGCCAGGACCAGGAGAACCGCAAGCGTCTCAGCGAGCGGCATCAGCGCGCCCTCGCCAGCGCCGCGGCGGCGCGGATCGCCTGGGCCACACCTTGCAGCGCCATCAACAACGCAAAGACCGGGATAAGTGTCTTAAGCACGAAGACGAGAGGCAGGCCGCTCGACTCCTGCGAATGTTCGAGGATGGCCCAGGAGCGTGCGGCATATGGCCCTGACAGCCAGGCCAGCACGAGCATGAACGGGAGCAGCAGCACCAGGGCACCGGCAAGGTCGATGATTGCCTTCGTTCGCGCTGAGGCATCCGCGTAAAAGACATCGACGCGCACATGCCCGCCGGCGCGCAGGGTCCAGGCTGCTCCCAGCATGAACACTCCCGCATGGGCATAAATAACAGTCTCGGTAAGCCAGATGGACCCTAGCCCGAACAGATAGCGGGCCACGACCAGCGAGAATTGCAGCAACACCACGGCAAGGAGGAGCCAGACCACGGTTTGACCCACACCTGACACAAGGCGGTCAATGCCATCGGCAACCTTTGTCATATGCGCAAATCTCATAAATCGGATGATGGCATAAATGCCGGACCTTTGCTTATAGTGTGGGCATGTCCGAGCACGATAACGATCATCATCACGGCCACCACCACGACCACGATCACTCCGAGCTGTCGGAAACGCAGCTTCGTGTGCGCGCACTGGAAACAGTGCTGACCGAAAAGGGTTACGTAGATCCCGCCGCGCTCGATTTGTTGATTGAGACCTATGAAAAGAAAGTCGGACCGCGTAACGGCGCGCGCGTTGTCGCAAAAGCCTGGGCCGATCCGGCTTATCGCGCGCGCCTGTTCAAGGATGCGACGCCGGCCATCGCAGAGATCGGCTATGCCGGGCGCCAGGGCGAGCACATCGTCGCACTGGAGAACACGCCGAAACTACACAACATGGTCGTCTGCACCCTTTGCTCATGTTACCCGTGGCCGGTGCTGGGACTGCCTCCAGTCTGGTACAAGTCGGCGCCCTATCGCTCGCGCGCGGTAGCCGATCCGCGCGGCGTGCTGGCAGACTTCGGTGTCACGCTGTCGAAAGACACTGAAATCCGCGTCTGGGATTCAACTGCAGAGATTCGTTATCTCGTGGTGCCCATGCGCCCCGCCGACACCGAAGGCTGGAGCGAAGAGAAACTCGCTGACCTGGTCACCCGCGATTCCATGATCGGCACCGGCTTGCCCAAGTCGCCCAAGGACATCACGAAATGAACGGCGGCCAGGATCTCGGCGGCACGCACGGCCACGGTCCGGTTGAACCGGAGCCAAACGAGCCAGTATTTCATGGCGAGTGGGAGAAGCGCGCCTTCGCGCTCACGCTGGCGATGGGCATGCCGGGCGGCTGGAACATCGATATGTCGCGCTTTGCGCGCGAGAACCGCCCGCCGGGCGAATATCTATCGATGACCTACTATCAGATCTGGTTCGCGGCGCTCGAGACAATGCTGAAAGAGCGCGGCCTTGTGGCAGATGACGAGATTGCAGCCGGCCATTCACTTCACCCGCCAAAACCCGTCAAGCGTATTTTGTTACCGGGCGACGTCGCGAAGACGTTGCACCGCGGCGGCCCGACCGAACGCGACACAAACACCGCGGCAAGCTTCAAGCCCGGCGACAAGGTGCGGGCAAAAAATATCAATCCCATCACTCACACGCGGCTGCCGCGTTACGTGCGCGGTCACGTCGGCACGATCGAACGCGTCATCGGCTGTCATGTCTTCCCCGACAGCAATGCGGCCGGCGCCGGTGAGAACCCGCAATGGCTCTACACTGTGCGCTTTGACGGCCGCGAACTGTGGGGGCCCGATGGAGATCCGACTTCAAAGATCTCTATCGACGCCTGGGAACCGTATTTGGAACGGGCCTAACCTTGGGAATGGATCCACAGACCGCGATGCGTGCCGCTGTCGCAGTGCCCGGCGTGCCGCGTGATGCCGACGGGCCCGTGTTTCGCGAGCCGTGGGAGGCGCAGGCCTTTGCGATGACACTGGCTTTGCACGAGCGCGGCGTATTTACCTGGCCGGAATGGGCGGCCGCGCTTGCGGCCGAAATCAAGCGCGCGCAGGCAGCCGGCGACCCTGATACAGGCGAGACTTACTACTCACATTGGCTAAATACACTTGAGAAGCTCGTAGCGGAAAAAGGTGTGACGACACACGACACACTGCACCGCTATCGTGACGCTTGGGACCACGCCTGCGACCGTACTCCGCACGGGCAGCCCATCGAGCTGCGTCCGGACGATTTCCGCTAGATGCCCATCAGGCGTTCGCTCGCCAGATAGCCGGTCAGCAAGGCAGCGCCGAAAACAACGATGATCAGCGCTGCCGCGGTTTCCATTCCGCGCAGGAAGATCAATCCCGCGCCGGGTCTTGCTTTAGCCAGCCGGCCCGCGAGCCCCCGCGCGCCCACCGCCAGGGTGGCAATGGCAGCCACAGTGATCGCCGTCCCCAATCCCATCACAAAGGTCGAGGCGACGCCGATCCAGAACAGCCCCTGCGCGAGCGCGAACACCAGCACGATGATCGCGCCCGAGCACGGCCGCAGCCCGACGGCGATGATTGCGGCCAGGCCGCGCCTCAGCCAGTGACGGCCGGTAAGTTCGCTCGGCTCCGGCGCATGTGCATGACCCCAGGCCGATGCTTCCTGCTCATGATTGTGGTGGTGATGATGGTGATGGTCGTGCCCATGCTTGTGCATATGGCCATGATCGTGCTGGTGGTCACTCCCACCACCCAGCACTTGCAGGAAGGCCCTGCCTTTCACCCATAAGAGGCGTAGGCCGATCAACAAAATCAGCGCATAGCTAACGATCTCGATCACCCGCACCGTATGGCCCATCGCCTTGGCGGTCGCGCCGAGGAACGCGGCAGCGACAGCGACGATGGCGATGGCGGTGAATGCCTGAAGAATGGCGGAGGCGAATGACAGCACGATCCCGCGCCGCCAGGTCTCGTTCTTAGCCACGAGATAAGACGAAATCACCGCCTTGCCGTGACCTGGTCCCGCAGCATGAAACACGCCATAGAGAAAAGAGATGCCGAGCAGCGTGTAAGCCGCGCTGCCGTCCGCCTTCGCAGCGCGGATGAGCCCCGACAGCATCCGATAAAACTCCGCCTGCTTTGCAAGGATCCAGCCGGCAAATCCGCCAGCCTCAGGCGGCGTCGCGCCTCGGTTGATGCCGAACGGCTGCGCCACGGCAGCATCGACGAGAACAAGAACAAGCAGAATGGATGCGGGCAGCCAGACGCCGCGCACAACGCGCGATCGCCACATGGCGCTCAAGGACAATGCACCAGGATCTTGCTGGCGAATTGCGCGCCCCAGGCCATCGTGGTGTTTTTCTGATCGGCCGGAATCTGGCTCAGCGCCTTGCCCTCGGCGAAGGTCATCTCGCGCGGCAGCACAATGTCGGCCTTGCATTTCGGCGCGCCAGCGATCTGCACCGGCTGATCCTTGGCGAATGCGAAGTCCACGAAAATGGATGGATCGTAGATTTCAATTTTCAGTTCTTTTGCCTGTACCGGTGCCTTGAACGGCAAGACGAAATTGAGCGTGAGCACCTGATCTTTATAGTCGAGCCAGTAACCGGGCGCCGGATCGGTCAGCTCGGCTTTTGTGCCATCGGCAGTGGCGTGGGTGAAGTAGTCGTATTCCTTCAGCGACTCGACGTTGACCTTCGCGAGTGGTGCAAGCTCGTCTCGCGTGAACTTGCCCTTCTCTTTGCTTTCAAGACCCTGCGTCGCGAAGGTCGAGAACATGTCATCGAACGACCAGGCATGACGAATACCGGTGATGCTCCCATCGGGCGCATACACAAGTTCGGTCTGCATCGTCACCCAGACGTGGGGGTGCGCCTGCGCAAGGCCCATGCCCAGCACAGTCAGCAGTGCGGTGAAGAGAATGCGCAATAATCCGTTCATGGCGCGCACAATATCATAGACTGCGGCGCAAACGTGGCGTGTTACAATGTTGCATGCCGTCTAAGCGTACCCGGCCAATCAGGCCCCTCCCGCTCCGCCGTCGGCACGAGGGTCGTGGCCACCTTCCAAGCTGCCATCGGGATGCAGCACAACTGCCCCTGCGTGGCCCATCGTGTCGGAATAAGCTTCATCGATAACCGCGACATCGTGGCCTGCAGACAACAGGCGGTCGATCAGATTCCCGTCGAAGCGCGATTCCAGCCGCAGGTTGGTATGGCTCGAACCCCAGGTGCGGCCGAGCAGCCAGCGCGGCGAATCGAGCGCCTTGCCGAGGGGCTGCCCGAATGTGACATAGCGCGTGAACACGGCGGCCTGGGTTTGCGGCTGGCCGTCGCCTCCCATCGTGCCGTAGGCGACAATTCGCTTATCCTTGAGAAGCGCGAGCGCGGGATTGAGCGTGTGGAACGGACGGCGTCCGGGCGCAAGCGCATTCAGTGCCTTTGGATCGAGCGAGAAACTGGCACCGCGGTTTTGCATAATGATGCCGGTCGCGGGCAGCACGCATCCAGAACCAAATTCCCAGTAAAGCGACTGGATGTACGAAACGACAAGCCCGTTCGAATCCGCTGCGCCCATCCAGATGGTGTCGCCTTCGCCATAGGGTGCCGGCCAGCGCGCTGCCTTGCGCGCATCGATCTTTTCCGCTTCGGCATCGAGGAAATCCGGCAATAGATACCGGCCGGGATCTGACGTGAGCTTGTCCGGATCGGTGACCACCCGGTCGCGCACGCGAAACGCGCGCTTGGTCGCCTCGACTATGCCGTGAATGTGCTCGAAGCTTTCGCCTTTCGAGACGCGAAGACGTTCAAACAGCGCCAGGATGATCAGCGACGCCAGTCCTTGCGTCGGCGGCGGCGAGTTATAGAGCGTGCCCACTTGCGTCATGACGCTGAGCGGCTCGTCGACCACTGCCCGATAGTTTTCCAAATCGGCGCGCGTGACAGGACTGCCGATGCGTTCAAGATCGGCAGCGATCTCTCGCCCAATGTCACCGCGGTAGAAATCGTCAAGCCCTGTATGCGCAAGGTGTTCGAGCGTGGCGGCAAACGCCGCTTGTTTGAGTCGCGCGCCGGCGTCGGGGACTTTTCCGTCAGATAAAAACGCGTCCTTGAAACCGACCGCTTTCTCCATCTCCGGCAGCTTTTCCGCCGTCAGCCGCGCCTGGCTGCGCGTGACCGTGTAGCCGCTGCTGGCATGTCTAATCGCAGGTGCGAGCAGGAGGTCGAGGGGTAGTTTGCCGCCGTGCGCTTTCGCGGCGTCTGCAGCCAGCATCCAGGCCGCAATAGCCCCTGGTACCGTCAGAGCCGCAAGCGGGCCGCGGGCGGGGATCTCGTCGTGGCCGGCATCGCGATAGAGCCGCGGCGTCGCCTTGGAGCCGGCGCGTCCTGCCCCCATCAACGCCCGCACCCGGCCGGATGGCTCTCTCACCAGCCAGAAGCCGTCGCCACCGATGTGGTTCATGTGCGGATAAACCGCGGCAATCGAGGCTGCCATGGCGAGCATGGCTTCGATGGCATTGCCGCCTTCCGCGAGGATCGCGCGCCCATCCTCCACGGCAGCCGCATGCGGCGCAGACACGATGCCGCGACGGTGTCCCGCGCTATGCAGCGTCATTCAGATTCCCAAGGTTTTGCAGACTAAACTCCGGAAACGGTTGGATTTTTGGCTGCCGGCAACGATCCCGTTCGCGCGCCTTTTAGTGGGCTGTGAACCATAAGGCGAGTCCGGCCGACAAATGCGGATGCGCCGCGTCCGCCCAAGCGCACCACAAGGAGGGCGCCATGCAAAAAATGGTCGATACGTTTTTTGAAGTCGTCATCGTGACGCTGATCTGCGTCTCGCTGTTCTCGGGCAAGCCCTACGCAGGCTGCACCGTCTCCAGCCCCCGTGGCGCTCAACGCGCACTAGTACCGGGGTCGACGAGACCGCGCTTCTTCAGCAGGGCGTCGACCGTCGGCAGCCGCCCACGGAAGGCCTTATAGGCGTCTGCCGGATCGCGCAGATTTCCTGCGCTATACACATAGTCGTGCAGCCGTTTGGCCATTGCCGGATCGAAAGGGTTACCCGTTTCCTCGAAGGCCGTGAAAGCATCGGCGTCGAGCACCTCTGACCACATGTACGAGTAGTAGCCGGAAGCGTATCCACCGCCGGAGAAGAGATGCTGGAAATGCGGAAGGCGATGACGCATCACAATCTCTGGAGGCATAGAAATACGCTCGAGATCCTTGTGCTCGAATTCGGTGACATCGAGCGCTGCCGCGTCCGGCAGCGAATGCAGGTCGAGATCGACTAGCGCACAAGCGGTGTATTCCACCGTCGCAAATCCCTGATTGAACGTGCGCGTTGCCAGCAAGCGCTCGAGCAAGGCCTTCGGCATCGGCTCACCGGTACGTGCGTGTCGTGCGTATTTCTGGAGAATCTCCGGGACTTCCAGCCAATGCTCATAGAGTTGGGATGGCAGTTCGACGAAATCGCTTGGGACCGCCGTGCCGGCGAGCAACGGGTAAGTTACGTCCGACAACATGCCGTGTAGCGCGTGACCGAATTCATGGAACAACGTGCGTGCATCGTCGAAAGAGAGCAGCGCAGGCTCCCCCACCGCCGGCTTGGAAAAATTGCAAATGTTGAGAATGATTGGCCGAGTGTCGCCAGAAAGTTTTTCCTGATCGCGCAGTGACGTCATCCACGCACCGCTATGCTTGGAAGTTCGCGCGAAGTAATCGCCGATGAATAGTGCAACGTGACGGCCCCGCGCGTCTGTCACTTCCCAAGCGCGCGCGTCCGGATGATAGAGCGGCGCGTTTACGGGGCTGAACGATAGCCCGAACAGGCGTTGGGCGGTCTCAAAGGCAGCCTCGATCGTTTTGTCGAGCTGGAAATATGGCTTGATCTCGGATTCATCGAGATCGTAGCGCGCTTTGCGAAGTTTCTCCGCGTAGTAGCGCCAGTCATGTGGTGCAAGCGCAAAGTTTCCACCCTCTTCCGCAATCATTGCCTGCAGCGCGTCGCGTTCGGCCGCCGCCTTTGCGCGCGCCCTGCCCCAGACGTCATCGAGCAGCTTGCGCACGGCTTGCGGCGTCTTGGCCATCTGGTCGTCGAGGCGATAGTCGGCGAAGTTCTGAAAGCCCAATAATTTCGCGCGCTCCGCCCTCAGGGCCACCATTTCGGCGATTAAGGCGCGGTTATCTGTCTTGCCGCCGGTTTCGCCGCGACAAATCCATGCCTGGAAGGCCTTTTCACGCAGGTCGCGCCTTGATGAAAAGTGCAGGAAGGTCTCGACAGAAGATCGCGCCAAGGTGATGACGCACTTGCCGGGATAACCGCGTTCCTCCGCGGCAGCCCGAGCGGCTGCTCGCGCGAAATCCGGGAGCCCTGCAAGATCGCTCTCCTCCAGTACCATCGCGAAAGATTTCTCGTCCGCCAGCACGTTTTGCCCGAATTGAGTACCAAGACTGGCCAGACGTTCGTTGATTGCAGCAAGGCGATCCTGCGCCGATTTCTCCAGCGCAGCCCCGGCGCGCACGAACCGCGTGTGGTAGCGCTCCAGAACGCGCGTCTGCTCGGCATCGAGGGAAAGCGTATCCCGCCGGTCGTAGAGATCGGCGATGCGTGAATAGAGGGAGCGATTGAGATAAAGCGCGTTGCTGTGCCGCGCGAGCAACGGCGAGATGTCGCGCTCGATCAGCTCGATTTCGTCAGACGTATCCGAGCCTGCGAGCACGAAGAACAAGCTCGAAATGCGATCGAGCGCGCGGCCGCTCTTTTCCAGTGCAGCGATGGTGTTTTCAAAATTCGGGGCCGCCGGATTTGCTGCGATGGCGTCGATCTCGCCACGATGTTTTGCCAAGGCTTGATCAAATGCAGGACGGAAATGATCCGGTTCTAGCGCCTCGAAAGGCGGCAGCTCGAACGCTCCGGCCCATTCGGCAAGGAGCGGATTCTGCGCTTCGGTTGAGGAGACTGACGAACGTTTCATATGGCCTATATAGGCCAAAACTATGAGGCGCGACCAGGAATGCAGAAAAACGAGTGATGATTTACGCGCCGATGCACCTTTTGACGAAATTCCTTCTCTCCTTGAGGCGGAGCTTCTGATCATTTGCCTGCTTGTTGCATTCGGCCCGCTTGACGGCTTCTTGTTCCAGCCGCTGACGCCTTTCCTGATTCCGGACTTTTTGGATTTCGGCCCATTCTTCGGTCGCCATTTCCCGCTGCATTTTGCGTTGTTCGCGCGACTCTTTTTTCGCTGCCGCCTTACGCTCGCCTTGCCTTTCAGCCATGCACTTGCGGACGAAGTCTGCCTGATTTCGTCTGATGATGTTTTGCTGCGCGGCCTGCCGCAGGCATTTTTGTTCATCCTGCTGGCGCAATGCCCGCTTGTCCGAACGGGTTAAAGCCGTTTGGGCCACAACTGTATCGCCGGCAAAAACAAGTAGCGCGAGCGACATCGCAACAAAAGCCACCGGGTGCCGCATCCTCGAACCCCATAAAGGAAGTCGTGCTTCATCAATTCCCGAGACACGTTCGGGAACAGCAATAGGCTAGCAGATGACCGCGCAGGTGCCATGGTGGGGTTGGCGGTTGTTCAGACGATCTCTAGCCGCGCAATGCCCGCAGTGCATTGAAAATGACAGCCACGTCGATCACTTCCTGCAAGACCGCTCCCTCGGCCGGCGCCAGAAACCCGAACGATGCCGCGACCATGGCCAGAGCTGATAGGCCTATACCGGCCACCACGCTTTGCAGTGCAATGAAGCGTGAGCGACGTGCGATCCTCATCGCGGGCAGGATACGGTCGAGTTGATCGACCAGCAGCACCACGTCGGCCGCCTCCGCAGAGGCCGCAGCTCCTTTTGCGCCCATCGCCACACCCACATCGGCCGCCGCGAGGGCGGGAGCGTCATTGACCCCGTCACCCACCATCATCACCGGCCCATTCTTGCGCTCCGACAGCACGACCAGGATTTTCTGATCCGGCGTGAGCTCAGAGCGCACAAGATCGATGGAAAGGCCCGTGGTGATGAAGCGGGCAACATCGCGCCGGTCACCGGTCGCCAGGACGATGCGCTCGATGCCGATGCCTCGCAACTCATGCAACATCGCCTCGGTGCCGGCGCGCAACTCGTCTGCAAGAACTAAAGTTCCCGCGAGCCTGCCGTCGACCGCCACGGCTACGGCCATCTCGCCCGGTAACCGATTGCGCGCGGTCGGCGACACGTCGGTTTCGCCAATCTTGGCGGCGATAAAATGGAGTCCGCCGACAACCACTCGTCGGCCCTCTACCTGACCGACAACGCCCTCGCCAGGCGTCTCCACCACGTCAGAAGGGATCGCGAGCGCGAGGCCTTTGTTCCGCGCCTCGGTTACGATCGTTTGCGCGATAACGTGCTTTGACGCCTGGTCAAGCGAGGCGGCGATCCGCAGCAGCTCGCCGTGCGTCATGCCATCGGTAACGCGAGTGGCTACGATTCGCGCCTGACCGACCGTCAACGTGCCGGTCTTGTCGATGACCAGCGAACGCACCCGGGCCAGGGTCTCGATTGCCTTGCCGCCCTTGATCAGAATACCGAGCTTGGCCGCACGCGAGAGCCCGGCGACAATCGCTACCGGCACCGCGAGTATGAGCGGACAGGGCGTCGCCACCACCAGCACAGCTACCGCCCGGATCGGATCCCCAGTGAACCACCAGGCGGCGCCAGCGAGCACCACAGTTACCGCCAAGAACACGATGGCATAGCGGTCCGCGAGCCGCGACATCGGGGCCCGCGATCGCTGGGCGGCCTCCACGAGGCGGACAATGCCGGCGTAGGTGCTCTCCGCAGCCCGCCGCGTGGCATCCATATCAAAGGCCTCACCGGCATTGGTGGAGCCACTCAGTATTGCCTCGCCGAGCTTAAACTGCGCCGGCAGCGACTCTCCGGTGAGCGCCGACTGGTCGAGCACCGCAACGCCTTCGACCACCGTGCCGTCGACCGGGACCACATCGCCGCGCCGGACCAGTAACCGATCACCGGGCAAAATGACGTCGAGGGGAGCTTCCTCGAGCTGGCCATTGCGATGCCTCACGGCGGTGCGTGGGACTCGTGACAGCAGGGCAGTCATCTCTCGGCGGGCCGCCCGCTCGGCGAAGCTCTCGAGGTACTGCCCGCCGGCATACATGAGGGCGACGATGGAGGCGGCGAGATTCTCCCCGAAAGCCAGCGCCGCGCTCATCGAGAGTGCCGCCACGATGTCGAGGCCGACATCCCCGCGCCACAGACTGGTCACGATTTCAATCAGCAGCGCGACCAGCACCGGGACCGTGACGACCGCCCAGATAGGGCCCGACCAATCGTCGTGACCAGCAAGCCTTGCGATGATGCCGACCGCGAGGCCAAGCGCGGCGAAGCCGGCGAGGAACGGTCGGGCAATCTTCAGGGCCTTAAGAATGTCCATTTGTTAACTTTTGCGAAGATAGCGAACGCGGCAATGAAAAAAATCAAAGAAGTCTGTCCGGAGGTCCTGCGGGCTATGGACTTGATCCGGCAGCCGGATTCGGTGACATTGCGGCCTCGCAAGGGAGGCCCGCATGGCCCAGAACCGCCGCATCGTCTGGCTGAACGTCATCACCGTTATCAGCGCCGCCATCCTGATCGGCGCCGAGGTGTTCGGCGCGGCCTTCGCCGGCTCATGGGCGCTCGCCACTCTGTTCGACCTCGGCAGCATGGGGCAGCGAATTCTCGACGCCCTGTTCGTCCTCTGCGGCATCGCCATCATGGCACAGTTCATCCGCAACGCTCATCGCATCGAGCCGTTCACCGCGCACGACTGAACGCGTCATCAACACCGAAAGAAAAAGTTAAGAAAGTTTTTTCGTGTGGCGAACTAATTCGCTTGCACTACGCGAAAAAAATGTTATTTCGGGTGTTGCCCAATTTCGCACGTGCCTGTGGCCGTGTGTCGGTCGGTAGGTAGCGGGACAAGAGGCCCGCCAGCCGCCTGGAGAGAGAAGCCAAAACTCTCCAAGAAATCTGACCGGCAGCTGGAGGCGAAACCAGCACACTCTGCTCTCAGCAGGGGACGCGGCTTAAAGCAACGACGATCGGGCTTCCTTGGTCTCTGCCGGCCTCCACCACCGGCGCGGGTCACCGAAGAGGCTTGTTCATCTTTGCCGGCCGTGCGGACGGGGACCACCCCATCCAATCCAAGGCAGCATGAGCGGGAGACGATGTGTGTAGCGTTGGCGCGTCCCCATCGCGCGCAGACGCTTGCCTTCGTTAACCGCGAATCCGGAGCTTGATGGCTCCGTCAGCCGTGGGGAATAGCGCCAATGACCGAGCGCATCCGCGAGTTTCTACGCAAACGTAATGACGAAGGCCCTTGCCTGGTCGTCGACCTCGATGTCGTGCGTGACAACTACAATGCCTTTGCGAAGGCCTTGCCTGATACGCGCGTGTTCTACGCCGTGAAGGCCAATCCGGCGCCTGAGGTACTGGCACTGCTTGCGAAGCTGGGCTCCTGCTTCGATACCGCCTCGATCCCCGAGATCGAGATGGTATTGGCAACGGGCGCTTCGCCCGACCGCATCAGCTATGGCAACACCATAAAGAAAGAGCGTGACATCGCCCGCGCCTACGCGCTCGGCGTCCGTCTTTACGCGGTCGATTGCAAGGCCGAGGTCGAAAAGGTCGCCCGGGCCGCGCCTGGCAGCCGCGTGTTCTGCCGCATCCTCTCCGACTGTGTCGGAGCGGATTGGCCGCTCTCGCGCAAGTTCGGCTGCGAGCCGGCTATGGCCGTAGACGTCCTCGAGCACGCCCTCAAAGCCGGCCTCGAGCCACACGGCGTATCATTCCATGTGGGCTCCCAGCAGCGTAACCAGCATGCTTGGGACCGCGCACTCGCCTCGGCGGCCGCCGTATTCAAGGAATGCGGCGAACGCGGCATGAACCTATCGATGGTCAACCTTGGCGGTGGCTTTCCGACCAAGTACCTGAAGAACGTGCCTTCCGTGAAAACCTACGGGAACGCCATCTTCAAGGCACTGCGCAAGCACTTCGGCAACCGCATTCCGGAGACCATCATCGAGCCGGGTCGTGGCCTGGTCGGCAATGCCGGTACCATTGAAGCCGAGGTTGTCCTTGTCTCCAAGAAGAGCGAGGAGGACGACGTCCGCTGGGTCTATCTGGACATCGGCAAGTTCGGCGGTCTCGCCGAAACCATGGACGAGTCAATCCGCTATCCCATCCGCACCCCGAGGGACGGCGACGCGCTGGCACCTTGCGTGCTGGCGGGCCCAACCTGCGATTCTGCCGACGTGCTGTACGAGAAGGAGCCCTACATGCTCCCGGTCAGCCTGGAGATTGGCGACAAGGTGCTGATCGAGGGTACTGGTGCCTACACGGCGACCTACTCGTCGGTCGCGTTCAACGGCTTCTCGCCGCTGAAGACCTATCACATCTGACATCCCCGGGGGGCCGGTTAGGCCGGCCCCCTCTACCCCAACAACACCTCGTTGAGCGCGCGCGGCTGCGCGCCAGTGCAGGAGCACGAAGCGAGATGATCTCTATCAGGAAAGAACGGCCTCCCGACGCTGCGGCGCGTGAAGCGCTCCTTGATGAGGCGTTTGGCGCCCAGCGCTGGCGCAAAAGCTCGCAGCGGCTGCGAAACGGCCGGTCGGCGGCCGAAGGGCTCGCCTTCGTCGCGGCGGACGGCAAGCGTATTGTCGGCACCGCCAGACTTTGGGACATCGTCTGCGGTGCCGGCAAGCCGGCTCTGCTCCTGGGACCGGTCGCGGTCGCCGCCGGCTACCGCAATCGCGGGATTGGCGCGGCCCTGGTGCGCCACGCAATCAGCGTGGCGCGGCGGCGCGGTCACCGTGCGATCATTCTCGTCGGCGATGCGCCCTACTACGGCCGCTTCGGCTTTTCCGCCGCGAAAACTGCGGCTTTGCGTATGCCAGGGCCTTTCGAGCGTCACCGCCTGCTTGGTCTCGAGCTTGCGCATGGCGCGCTCGACGGCGCCCGCGGCCTATTGCGCGCGGCCAGCCAGCCGGCCCCGCCGGATATCGCAGCGTCGGCAGCCTAGCCCGTCCATCAAAATACCGTGGACGCCGGACGGGCTTTTGCCCGGTTACTATTCCGTTCGCGCTCGGGCACAGATATGACCAGCCTCTTTGGAGACACTGACAATGGCTAAATGGCCAGTGCATGCGCGCATCGATGGGCCCATCGTGCTGATCGGCTTCGGCTCGATCGGCAAGGGGACTCTCCCGTTGATCGAGCGCCATTTCCACTACGACAAGAAGCGCTTTGTGGTCATCGACCCCGAGGACAAGGACCGCAAAATGCTGGATCAGCGCGGCATCCGGTTCATCCATCAGGCCGTCACGAAGGACAACTACCGCCACCTGCTCACGCCGCTGCTCACCGCTGGAGGTGGCCAGGGCTTTTGCGTCAATGTTTCGGTCGATACTTCGTCGCTCGACATCATGGAGTTGTGCCGGGAAATCGGCGCACTTTATATCGACACCGTGGTCGAACCCTGGAAGGGCTTTTATTTCGACACCAAGCTTGGTCCGGAAGCACGGTCGAACTACGCGCTGCGCGAATCAATTCTTGCCGCACGCCGCAAACGGCCGGGCGGCCCCACCGCCGTATCCTGCTGCGGCGCCAACCCCGGCATGGTCTCCTGGTTCGTCAAGCGGGCACTGCTTAACATCGCGGGCGACATCGGACTGAAATTCAAGGAGCCGAAGACACGCGAGGAATGGGCGCGGCTGGCCAAGAAGGCCGGCATCAAGGGCATCCATATCGCAGAGCGGGACACGCAACGCGCCAAGCAGCCGAAGCCGATGAACGTCTTCGTCAACACCTGGTCGGTCGAGGGTTTTGTGTCTGAAGGCTTGCAGCCGGCCGAACTCGGCTGGGGTACGCACGAAAAATGGATGCCGGCAAACGCCCGCAAGCACAAGGGCGGCTGCGGTGCAGCGATTTTTATGCTGCAGCCCGGTGCCGATACGCGCGTGCGCTCATGGACGCCAACCGCACAGGCGCAATTTGGTTTTCTGGTCACGCACAACGAATCGATTTCGATCGCCGACTACTTCACGCTTCGGCGCGGCCGCAAGACCATTTACCGGCCGACCTGCCACTACGCCTATCACCCGTGCAACGACGCAGTGTTGTCGTTGCACGAGGTGTTTGGCCGTGCCGGTCTCCCGCAGGAAGACGTTCATATTCTCGATGAGCACGAGATCGCCGACGGGATCGACGAGCTCGGTGTCCTCCTCTACGGGCACAAAAAGAATGCGTACTGGTATGGCTCCCAGCTTTCGATCGATGAAACGCGTGAAGCCGCGCCTTACCAGAACGCGACCGGCTTGCAGGTGACCTCAGCCGTACTCGCTGGAATGGTGTGGGCCCTTGAAAACCCGAACGCGGGCATCGTGGAGACCGACGAGATGGACTTCCGCCGATGTCTCGAAGTGCAGCTTCCTTATCTCGGGCCGGTGATAGGCACCTACACGAACTGGACGCCGCTCAACGGCCGGCCCGGACTTTTCCCGGAAGACATCGACAAGCGCGATCCCTGGCAATTCAGGAACGTTCTGCTGCACTGAACAGTACAAGCCGATCGCTAAACTGCTACGGGCGGCCCAGAGGCCGCCCGTTTTCTTTTGCGCTTAAACGAATCTTATTTCGGCGGTTCAAAAGGCTTCTCGCCCGGCTTCAGCGGAGGCTTCTTCTGAGGCTGCTGCTGCGCCGGCGGGCGTGGCGGAGGTGCCGCTTGGACCGGGCGCTGCTGCGGCGGCTGCACCTGGCGCTGCGGTTGCGGCGGCGGCTGCACCTGCCTTTGTTGCGGTGGCGGTGGCGGCGGCGGCTGTAGCTGGCGTTGCTGCTGCTGCGGCGGCGGGCCCGATGCAGGCGGTGGCGGCCCGCGCAGCTGCTGTTGCGGCTGCGGGGGTGGTGGCGATGGCGGCTGCGATTGCGGCGGAATCGGCCGCACGATCGTCGGCTGCTGCGGTGGCGGGGTGCCGGCACCTGCAGGCGGACTCTGGTCGCGGCGTTGCAACCCCGGCGGCGTCACGCTCGGGGTCGTGCTCGGAGGCGTCGTAACGCTCGGTGCCGTGACCGGCGGCGACGTAGTTGGTGGGGGCGTGGTCGGTGGGGACGTCGTGACCGGCGGCGGACCAGAACGCGGCGGCTGCACTGTGGGGCCGGCTGGCGGCGTTGGCCCGTTGAGTTGCCGCGGTGTGCCGTTCGGCTGTGGCGCCACCGAAGGCTTGGGGCCCGGAGCCGGCGCCACGGTCGCACCTTGGGCAGCGCGCGGCGGAGTCGGGCCGAGCCGCCCATGCTCATCGTTGCGGAGCGGCTGGGCCTGAGGCACTCGGGCCAGAGGCTGCACCACAGTTTGCGCGGGCTGTACCGTTGCCTGCAGCGGACTAGGCCCGGTCGGCCGCGGCTGACCGCGCTGGAATCGCTGCCCGCTGCGGCTCAAGTCCTGCGGTCGTACCTGAACGGCACCGGCAACGCCCTGCGTGCTCGCCAGGACGCGCGGCTGCACGCGGAAGGTTTGCACCGGTCGTCGCGCCGCGGCGGCAACGATGCCGGGCGAGATGCCCGGGTTCACGGCAAAGCGGCCGCGCCGGTCTCGATGCTCGAGGCGCACTGTGCGGTTGACGATCACGGTCCGCCTGAAAACGACAAACGTGCGCTGCGGCGGCAGGAAATAGCTGCGCATGCGCGGCGCCACCAGATAGCGCGGCGCCAGGAAGGTCCAATAAGCCGGGTCGTTGTCATACTCATAGATGACCTCGTCCGGTGGCAGCGCCGCCCAGCCGACATAGTCATCACCGCGACGCCAATCGACCCAGGCCGGACCCCATTCGTCACCAGGCACCCAGAACCAGCCAATCCGGCGGTCGTGCGCCCAGCGGCCGTAGTGGAAAGTCACCCAACCCCAGTCGGCCTCTTCCTCATCGGAAACCCAATACCAGCCCCACTCCTCCGTGTAGACCCATCGCCCATACGTGTAGGGACGCCAGTCTTGTGGCAGATCATAGGGGACCCAGACTTCGCCGAAACGCGGATGCGGCTGCCATGAGCCATATGGCTCCAGCGCGGACTGAAATTCGGCCGAGACCTGCGCATGGGCTGGCGTGAGCGCTGCAATCGTCACCGAAGCGCACAGCGCGCTGACGGAAACGGCAATGCCGATACCACCTGCCAGAGCCAGGCGCCGAAGGTAATGAGTGATCGCCATAATCGCTCCCAGCTCCCCTTGTGCTGCCGCAGGCGGACAAGCTGCGGCCGCGGCCCGAGTTCCGTATCGTGTCACAGACTAGTGCCGCGACAAGAGTACCGGCAATGCGTCACACTGAGACGGCGCATTACGACGATCAAAGGGCGAGAATGCCAGCCTCACCGGATTCGGTACCAAATGCGAGGGCTTGGCCGGTGTTGTCCCAGGCGAGCGCGCTTACCGGTTGTCCATCGGGCATCCGCGCCAATATCAGCGCATCGTCGTCGATTCGCACCAGCTTGACCGCGCCGTCGGCATATCCAACCGCAACAACCGGCTGACGCGGATGGCATGCGACCCTGGAAACGCGCGATTCCGCGCGCGCCAGAATTTTCGGCTGCCGGCCCATCGGGCCGTCCTTGCCGTCGAATGGCCAGAGAATGAGTTGCTCGGAGCCTGACGTAGCCAAAAATCCTCCGTCTGCAGTCCAGCTGAGCGAGCGCACCCGCGCCGAATAACCTGACATGCGCATATGCTTGGCGTCCGCGATGCGCCAGCCGTGAAGCATCGGCTCCTGCATGGTGGTGATCAGGAACTTGCCGTCAGGACTGATCGTCACGCCGAGATGTGAGCCCTTCCATTCGAGGAATTCCGGCTTGGCGCCGGTTGCGTTGGGAAACCAGAGGGTGGCGCCATTGTAGTGAGCGATCGCGAGACGGAATCCCTTCGGCGCGAACGCGAGCCCCGCGACCGTCGAGGGCACGTCGAAGGTGCGCAGTTCGCCTTTTCCGGTGTGCACACGGGCAGTCTTGCCGATCGACCAGGCGACTGAATTGTCGGGGCCAAGCGCGACCTGATCGACCCAACGCTTCTTGTCGTCGGATGCGAGAACGTGCTGCTCGCCATCGACGCCGGTCTCGACGACATTGCCGTCGTCGCCTCCGGTGACGATGCGCGTTTCATCGGATGTGCTCGCCAGAATGGCGCCGGTGTGGACCGCTACACGCCTTTCGCTGCCCTCGCCCGCAAACAACAGCGACTCCTCGCCGAGGACAAAGACAGCCGTTGGCCCGAGAAAATGCACGCCGACGACCGGTGAGCCCGCGTTCACGGATCGGATGCGGTCGGCAAGAGAAGGTATCGGGGCCTGCGTTTCGCTCACGTTAGGCGATGCAGCTTTCAAAACCTTGGCGGATTCTGTCTTCGGGCAAGTTACGGCCAATGAAAATGATGCGGCTGTCGCGGTTTTCATCGTCGCGCCAAGGGCGCTGGTGGTCGCCGTCGAGGATCATGTGCACGCCCTGGAACACGAAGCGCTCGGGATCGTCCTTGAACGAAAGAATGCCCTTGCAGCGCAAAATGTTCGGGCCGTCCTTGGCAACGAGATCCTGAATCCACGGAAAGAACTTGTCGGGATTGAGTGGTTTATCGGTCTTGAGCGAGACCGATTGCATCTCTTCATCGTGATAGTGCTTGAGGCCATTGCCGTGATGATGATGATGCTCATGACCGTGATCATGGTGATCGTGATCATGGTGGTGATCGTCAGCTTCCAGGAACGAAGGCTCGATCTCCAGTATGCGGTCGAGGTCGAAGGCGTTGCGGCCGAGCACCTCGGCAATGTCGACTTTTGCGCGTTCGGTGCGATGCAGCCGCGCATACGGGTTCAGGCCGCGGATGCGTGCTTCCAGGTCGCGTAATTCGTCCGGCGCAACTAGGTCGGTCTTGTTGATCAGGATCACGTCGGCAAAGGCGATCTGGTTTTTCGCCTCCGGCGCGTCCTTCAGCCGTTCGGTCAGCCATTTTGCGTCGGCGACGGTGACAACCGCGTCGAGCTTGGTCCTGGCGCCGACGGCTTCATCCATGAAGAAGGTCTGCGCGACCGGCGCGGGATCCGCCAAGCCCGTCGTCTCCACGATGATTGCGTCGAATTTTCCCTTCCGCCGCATCAGGCCGTCGATGATGCGCACGAGGTCGCCACGTACGGTGCAGCAGATGCACCCATTGTTCATCTCAAAGACTTCCTCGTCGGCATTGACCACCAGCTCATTGTCGATGCCGATCTCGCCGAATTCGTTGACGATGACGGCGAATTTCTTGCCGTGCGGCTCGGACAGGATGCGGTTGAGCAGCGTGGTCTTGCCGGCACCGAGGTAGCCGGTGAGTACGGTAACGGGGATTTTGTCGGGGACGTTGTTCGGCATAAAGGGGTCAGGGGCTCCGATGGTAAGGGAGATATAGGGAGTGTGAACGGCCAGCACAAAGTATTGTAGCCTCGGTTTTGGGGGCCTTCCTCGGTTGACGCTACGCTGCGTCAGCCCTGCACCACCGTCACACGTGTGCCGATAGGGACGCGGTCGTAGAGATCGATGATGTCCTGATTGAACAGACGAATACAGCCGCTGGAGACGGCTTGGCCGATCGTTTCCGGCTCGATCGTGCCGTGCAGGCGAAAAAACGTGTCGCGGCCGTCGCGATAAAGATAGAGCGAGCGCGCGCCGAGCGGATTGTCCGGACCACCCTCCAAGCCGCCGGCGTAAGGCCTGTACTGCGGCATGGCGCCTATCATATTTGCGGTCGGCGTCCAACGCGGCCATTCCTCATTGCGGCCGATGATGGCGCTGCCTCGGAAGTTCATCCCTTCGGTGCGGCCGACACCGACCGCGTAGCGCAGGGCGCGCCCGCCGGGCTGGACAAGATAGAGCCTTGCGGAACGTTGACGACGATGCTGCCCGGCTTTCGCTTGCCGCTCCACGCAACCTCCTGCCGCAAAGGCTCGGATCGATCGTCGTGATGTCGACTGCCGGTAAGGTGAATCCACGATCCCGGCTCGTGTCATATCCGCCGGAAAATCTGGCACCTCCGGTGCAGCCCGCCAGCAGCATGGGCAGGCCGGCGACGACCGCACGACGGCTCAGGCGGGGGATAGAATTTTTGCTGGACCGCCGCCCTGTATAGGCAATTTCATGCGGGACTACAAAAGCGCCAGTACCTCGCAGGCGTTGGTCATCGGCCGGTTTCCGCGCCAGGCGACATACGGTTCAGCGGGTGGGCTAGCCAATTCCGTCCCCGACGTTATCCTTGGTTG
>DATGDN010000322.1:0-1558 GCA_035310865.1 Pseudolabrys sp.
GTCTGGATGACCGCGACCTGAAAGATATTGGCATTGCGTATGGAGAAATCGAGTACGTGGTCTCGAACCCAGATATTGACCCGCGAGGCATCTGACGTGGCGCGATGTCGCACCTCTCACCTGAGCGCAGCGCCGGGCTGGTGATGTCTGCTGTGGGTCAGGAGCGGTAACACTCAGGTTGAGAAAAGCAGGTCCGCTGTTCTCCCAAGAGCGGCGCAAAAAGCAGACGTTGCTGATCGACAGCATCGGGGCCAGAAGCGGACGATTGACTTCACTCGGCTCTGGTCTGCGTCGGGCTGCCTGATTTGAGCTTTATCAAGCCGGGAATTAGCAAGCGAGCTAGTGTCCTGATCGACAAATCATTTACATTCTCGCGACCACGACGCAAGGAGGCGAGAATGTCGAGAGGCCGAGCGGTGGCGATCGTACTGGATAGCGGAGAGAAGAGCGAGTTGACGGCGCTGACGCGCAAACACGGCGCGCCGCAGGCGTTGGCGGAACGGGCTCGCATCGTTCTGGCTGCGGCCGCCGGCCTCAACAATAGAGAGATCTCGGCCAAAGTTGGTGTCTGTGCTGCAACGGCTGGCACATGGCGCAATCGCTTTGCTGAGAGCCGCATGGAAGGTCTCTACGACGAGCCGCGTCCGGGCGCGCCGCGCGAGATTGGCGACGATGAGATCGCCGTCACGATCCGCAAGACATTGGAAACGCGTCCGAAAGGCGCGACACACTGGAGCCTGCGGACGATGGCCAAAGAGATCGGCCACGCACCCTCGACCGTACATCGCATCTGGCGCGCCTTCGGGCTGCAGCCGCACCGCGTCGAGACTTTCAAACTCTCGTCCGATCCGCTGTTTGTGGAGAAGGTGCGTGACATCGTCGGGCTCTACTTGTCGCCGCCGGAGCGCGCCGTTGTGCTGTGTGTCGACGAGAAATCCCAGGTGCAGGCGCTCGACCGCACGCAGCCGCTGCTGCCGATGCGGCCCGGACAGACCGAACGGCGCACGCATGACTATAAGCGGCACGGAACGACATCTCTGTTCGCGGCACTCGACGTGAAGGCCGGAACCGTCATTGGCAAGTGTATGTCGCGGCACCGTTCGACGGACTTCCGCAAATTCCTTGACGAGGTTGAGCGCAACGTGCCTGCCGATCTCGACATTCACGTCGTCATGGATAACTACGGCACACACAAGACCAAGCTCATTCGCAACTGGTTCGCCAAGCGCCCACGCTGGCACGTGCACTTCACGCCAACGTCTGCCTCATGGATCAACCAAGTCGAGCGCTTCTTCGCGCTGCTGACTGAACGAGCCCTCAAGCGAGGGGTGTTCAACTCGGTTGCCGATCTCGAAAAGGCAATCAAAGTGTACATCGAGGCCACCAATGATGACCCGAAACCCTTCCGCTGGGCCAAAACCGCCAACGACATCTTGGCCAGCATCCAACGCTTTTGCCTCCGCACCCTCGCGGCAAAAGCATAGAATGAAGCGGACTTAGGAATCAGGACACTAGCGCCTTCTTGCTTTTCGAAGTTCGTGTCAGAAGTTGCCGCGCT
>DATGDN010000323.1:0-4352 GCA_035310865.1 Pseudolabrys sp.
GAGAAAACCGCTGCGATCGAGATAAGCAAGCAAATCGCGATCTTGCCAGCCAACTTCGGTGCGCACCTTCTCGACGCGAAGCGTGCCGAGATTCGCCAGTAATTGTGACACCAGGGCGCGCCCGACACCCCTATTCCGGTAGTCCGGATCCACTCCAATTGTGTCAATAACCGCGGTGGTTTCGACCCGGCCATACTCACCGAGATCAACGCGAGCCATAATGAAACCAACAGGCACGCTGTCGAGCTCTGCTACCAGCGAAACGCGCACGTCTGATTCGGTCAGAGCTTCGACGAGCTTGCGCTGGAAATAAGCGTCGCGGTCACGGCCGGTAATCCGGCGGTCGATCGCCACCAGCGCGCGCAGATCGCTTTCGGCCATCGAGCGGACCGGTATCTTGTCGCGCGCGAGTGGCCCGAAATCTGCGGCAGGCTGCCCGCTGTAATTGATCTCGGCCGCCTCGCCGACATGTCGCGGCAGGGTAATGCCGGTGCTTCGCGCCATAGCTGTTACTCCGGGTGTTTTTCGTTATTCGTCTTCGATCGTCTCAGCCAGTGGAGTCAAAACAGAACGTTCAAGCATCAAGCGTGGCGCCAAGGCGAAGCCGGAGGCATCGAAGAACCGCAGTAAAGCATGGTTGGTCCAGTCGGCCTGAGACTGCAGAGAGTGAACTCCCTTTTGACGCAGAATTTTCGTGAGGCCGCCCATCAATGCTTGGCCAACGCCGCGTGCCTGACTGTCGTGCTCAACGCCAACTGCATCGAGCGTAGCGATATCTTGCTCACGGCCGAATTCACCGCGCAGAATCGAAGCAAACGCAAAACCGACCAGCGCGCCTTTATGCGCAACGCCAATGTGCACGAGATCGTCCGGATGCTCCCTGGCATAGGCTAGCCGCTTCTCGAAAAAACGGCGGCGCGGCTCACCTACGTGACTCGCATCGATGGCGATAACTCGTCCGAGATCGGCAGGGCGCAGCGGCCGGACGCTGGTTTCAATCTTCGCGGCGGCATTGCGCATACAATAGCCCTCACACGTTTTCGACGTATTCCTGAAACAGCCTAGCCTCGGTTTCCGGATCCATATTTTCTTCGAGAACCGGCAAAAGCGCCATTTCTTCCTTCTGCACGTGCGCGAGCATGTGATCGCTAAGCTCCTGGCCCAGGCGGGTAAATTCTTCCCATTCTGCGCTCGTGAACCCGTTGGCTGCAGCAGCACGTGCAATGGCAGCGATACGCACACCGAGCGGCCGCATTGTCTTATGCTCGCTCGTCAAATGCTCAGCGATAGCGGCATCGCCCATTGCTTCCAAATAGGAAAAGAGATGATTTTCTTCGAATGCAAAATGGCGTTCGACCTCCGACTCTACGCCGGACGACAGATCCTTTAGTAGACGCGCGACATTGCCGTCCGCCTTGTCGGGGGGACCGCCACGCCGACCGCGCGCAAGCAGTTGCTCAAGCCGCTCCATGAGAGCGACGGTCGCACCGTGCTCGTCATGCAGCGTCTGGCTGATCCGGTTGCTAAAACTCATCGCGATTCCTTGCGTCCTTTCGCCAGATTGAATTTTTTGTCAGGCGTGCAACTGCTGATATTTGGCAAGCAGATCGTCTTTCGATTCGCTCCAGTCCGGATTGGGCTCGATACAATTAGCCGGACAAACGAGCTTGCACTGCGGTTCATCCTCAGCGCCCACACATTCGGTGCATTTCATCGGATCGATGACGTATATCGGATTGCCGGCGGTGATCGCCTTGTTCGGGCATACTGGCTCGCACGCATCGCACGCTGTGCAGGCATCGGTGATCATCAGAGCCATAACATTGCCTCCTCACTGCTCATGCTGCCTTCGACACTCGACCGGTGGCAGCAAGTTTATCAAAACGGAAGGCGCCCCACAGTGCCGCCCCGATCGCCCCCGCATAGATGGAATCCGGATGGCTCCGCACCGCGATCTTCATATCCTTAATGTGCGAGATGTCTTCTTCCAGGGCAGCAACCAGTCCCTTGTCGAGGGCAAGCCCTCCGGTCACCATCACGACGCCTTGGACCGCCCCGATCGATTTCAACAATTTAGACAACCGGGCCGCCATGGATAGATGGATACCCTTGAGAATGTTCGGCGTCGAAATGCCACGCGAAACCATATTGATTACGTCGGTCTCTGCGAGCACGGCGCAGATGCTGCTCACAACCTCAGGGTTTTCTCCTTGCCGAGAGAGCGTTCCAATTTCCTCCTGCGCAATCCCGAGATAGCGGGCGATGTTTTCAAGGAATTGCCCTGAGCCTGATGCGCACTGGCTCGTCATCTTGTAGCTGAGCACCTTGCCGCGTTCATCAATCGAGATCGCACGGCCGTGCAGCGCACCGACATCGAGCGCTGACCGCGATTCCGGATCGAGGTAGATGGCGCCACGCGCGTGGGTCGTCATCGAGTAGAAATGCCCGGTATGGAACGGAACGCTTTCGCCTTCGCCGGTAGTAGCGACATAGTCGACATTTTCCGGTCGAAGCTTGGCGTCTTCGAGCACGGCGTCGTAGGCGACGCGTGCCAGTTCCATGGGATCCCGTTGCCGGATTCGCATCGTGTAGCGCGACAGCCAGGTTTCCTCACCATTCTCGACCTTGAACAGCGCGGCCTTTATGGTGCTGGTGCCGATGTCGATGCCAGCTGATATTGTCATTGTTCGCTCCCATCCGCCTGTCCCAAATGAGCGCGGCGCGCAAATTCTGCTGCGCCGAGCGCGCCGGTATAAATTGAGTCTGGATTTATATTTATAGTGACCTCACCGTAATTTTCCTTGATGACCTTTCGTAGTTCGCGCACGGCCGCCTCGTTCTTGGCGACGCCGCCGGTGAAAGTGAATTCGTTGGTGACGCCGCCCGAACGAGAGATGATCGAAATCGCGCGCAATATGATAGCGCGGTGCAAACCGGCCAAAATATCCTCGCGCTTTTCTCCGAGCGAAAGCCGGTCCCGCAGCTCAGCGCCGGCAAACACGGTGCATGTCGAGTTGATGCGCGCGGGCTTATCCGACTTCATGGCCATAGGCCCCAATTCGTGCAGACCCATGTTCATTTCATCGGCGATATAGCCAAGGTACCGGCCGCACCCCGCTGCACAGCGGTCATTCATCTGAAAGTTTGCAACGATCCCGCTGGCATCGATCTGAATGCCTTTTGTGTCTTGACCGCCGATGTCGAGCACCGTGCGCGTCTGCGGATACATCAAGTGGGCGCCGAGGCCGTGGCATAGGATTTCCGAGCGGATATGCTCCTTGGAGAACGGCAGCGTCACCCGCCCATAGCCGGTACCGACGAGGTAGGTTTCCTCCAAATCAACGGCGAGCGCGTTTTCGATCATTTTCTGGATGTCGGCCGCCGCAGATTTAACAGAATCGTCCGTTTTCAGCACGCGTCCGAGCGCACGCCGGAATTTATCGCTCAACTCGCCCGCCGGTGGCCGATTCTCCACCTCGATAATCGACTTGTCGTAGACGTTGAGCAGCAGATCGTAAGGCAGGCTCGCGTCGCGCGCGACCTCTTCGGCGTGGGTATGGTAGCGCGATCCGGCGATGTCCCGGAAGAAATCAGATTTGCGTTTGGCGCCGGGCGCATAAAGTTCGGGTGCCTCCGCGCGCAATCGCCGAAATACCTCGCCGAGTGAATCCTTCACACCGGACGCGACCTTGGCGAAGCGCTCACCCTGGATTTGGCCGATGCAGGTCTGCTCGAGATCGTCGAGTTGTTCGAGAAACTGCTCGAGACGAAAGGCTCGCTCGAGTGTGCCGAGGAACGCGTCGAGATCGATCTGCGCGTGGGCGTCGGTGAGCGCCCGACGGAACAGCGTGAACTGGCCGTCGACGCGCGCCTCCTGACTCGCCACGCGGGCGGCAGTCGCGTAATTCGAGCGCGAATTCGTGATGCCGTGGCCGATCACTTTACGGTCCTCGTCGAGGAGGACTGCCTTGGTCGTGGTCGAGCCCAGATCGATGCCGACGAAAGTCTTCATGCATTCCTCCTCAAGCCGCTGCGTCCACGCCGGCACGCTTCTGATCGATCATCTGGAAGTAGCTCTCGAGACGATTCTTGATGTTGGCCGCCGAAAAATAGCGCGGATCGACCAGGTCCGATTCCACGAACGCCGCCGGTTTTCCGGTGCGCTTCTCGACCTCGCGCATCATCAACAACTGCCCGGCGGAGAAGCTGTTGCAGCTCTTGATCGAGTTGATCAGAAGGCCGTCCGCTTCGTATTCGTTGATGTAGTTGACCAACATATCGATGCGCATCGGCAGGCTGCGGTTGGTGTAGACGCCGAGGCAGTATTCGGCCAGCGTCTCAAGTGGTTTGTC
>DATGDN010000324.1:0-1737 GCA_035310865.1 Pseudolabrys sp.
GACATGACGCAGCGATTACACTTCATCAATTCCAATAGGCAGGTGGCGCAGGTCACTGTTTCACAAAACTGATCAGCTTCTGAATCCTCGCCCTTGCTCCACGCGCGGACTTGGACGACTGTGTATGGGCAAAGGAAGGAAAAACCGACCACGAAGCGTTCGGCCTGGGAAATCAGGCGTTCATGCGGTTGAGCGCGCCGCGGCTGCGCAGGACGATATGGCGCGAGGTGGGAACCGCAATGACTCCGGAATTCTCGAGCTGCGTCATCATTCGCGATACCGTTTCGATGGTGAGGCCGAGATAATCGGCGATATCCTGCCGCGACATCGGCAGATCGACTTCGCTAGCGCTGGGGTTGCGCGCTGCCATTTCCAAGAGGAAACCGGCGACCCGCTCCTGTGCGGTCTTGATCAGCAGCATGATGTGATCCTGTGCGCGCTGCAATTCCGCGGCAGTCATCGTCCAGAGCTGACGAGCAACCTCCTTGTTGCGCCCAGCTAGCGCGGCTACCGCGCTGCGCCTTATCACTAGTACTTTGGAGTCGGCGACCGCTTCGGCGGAGAAGGTGTGCTCGCCGCCAACCTCGAGGCCAAAGATATCGCCTGGCAGATAGAACGAACCAATCTGGCGGCGGCCGTCGTTGAGCACTTTGTAGGTGCGAATGGCACCGCTGACGACTTTATAGAGGTAGTCGGCCAGTTCGCCTTCGCCGTAGATTTCAACATTGCGGGCAAACGGCATCAGCGCGCCCATCGCGATCGAGTTGCCGAGGCTGACGGTATTCGCCGGAACCCGCCGCTCGACGCGAGTTGCCGGGTGCTGCGAAGACTTCCGGGTGATCATCGTCTGAGTGAGCATGGCCATCTCCTCGAAGAATTCGATGGTCATCGCTATCGTTGTAAGCGGGAGGCCGAAATTCAGATAATCCCCATAGGGGATTTCCCCTAGGACGAAATTCGCGATCTGCTTAAAGAAAGGCCGCCACTCGGGGCACGTTGGCGGCGCCTGAGACAAGGGCTGGTGTGGGATGGGACGATATTAACTTTAATTATTCCACCGATGTCCGCTTTGGGTCATTAGCGGACATTTCGCAGTGCAATCGTCATGTCCGCTTTACCCTCGAAAGCGGAAGCTGCGCCATTACTCACGCGCCGAACTTCTTCCGCGCCGCGCGACGACGCCTGGACGTCAGTCGCCTGAGTTCGTCGTAGACTCTCGATCGCAGATTACCAACGCGCTTGATCACCGAGAGCACCACAGCTAGACCGACGCGAAACTTCCGCGCGACGAGCTGCGCCTCGTATCGCTCCCCACCCGCGACGCGAATTCGATCAGCTTTGCCTCTCCTGCGTCTGTTGTCCATCAGATATCCTCACGGAATGGTCACTGGTCTCGTCGCGATGTTCTCTTTTTTAGCTTCAGCAACTAACATAGCGCAACCTGTGGCGAGCGGGGGCAATTTCATTTGACGAAACCGTTACGTCATTCGTGCGCCGCGCCGTCTGGCCGACCCGCAGCCTGCGCTCGTACTTGTCCGCCGTTACTCCGGACAAAGTGGATTTTCCGCTTTGTGCCACAAGCAGACTTCACATGCCCATGTCGATCGGCTTTTCAATCGCACCGCCGTTCTCGACCCAATCCTTGAATGCGCCGAGGTTGTACACTTGACCGTAGCCCATATCCTTGAGCACCTTGCCGGCAAGCGCAGCGCGGCCGCCGGAAGCACAATAAACAAT
>DATGDN010000325.1:0-3212 GCA_035310865.1 Pseudolabrys sp.
TGCAAACAGGAAATATCCATAGATGAAAATCCCGATCGGAACGACGTCGAGGAGCATGGCACCGCGTGTCGCGAGCGTGTGAAACGCGAAGGAGCCGAGGCCAACGATCGCCACAATAACGATCAATGCCAGAATGGCGAAGTCGCCGTTCCCATTCCGGCGCCACAGGGCGAAGGCCGCACCGGCGGCAAGCAGGAACGCAATATTGCTCAGCGCATTGGCCGGCTCCGCCCAGAAGGCGGGGCCGAGGCGCTCGCAATAGAGGTCAATGGACGTGGACCACATCTCATGCAACGGGCCCGGATAAGAAATCCGGGCCCCCTTCTCGAATGCGATACCGGCCTACTGGACCGCCTACTTCCTCGGAATACCGGCCTTGTCGATCACATCATTCCACTTCTTGATGTCGCCGGTGAGCCTGCTCATCATCTCGGCGGGCGTGCTTGCGTGCGCGACGACGCCGACCTTGGCGAACTGCTCCTTCACATCCGGCATGGCGAGCACTTCGTGCATCGCCTTGTTCATCGTGGTGATGACCTCCTTCGGCGTGCCCTTCGGCACACCGATGGCATTCCACGAGATCACTTCAAAGCCTTTTACACCGACCTGATCGACCGTCGGCACGCCCTTGAGCAGAGGAGACGGCTTCGGGCTTGAGGTTGCCAGGATGCGGACTTTGCCGTCATTGACCTGGCCTTGCACCGCCGGTGGGAAGTCGACCTGCATCTGCACGTCGTTGCGCAGCAATGCGACCACGATGTCCGGCGAATTTTTGTATGGCACGATCTGAAGGTTGAGATTGGCCATCGATTTAAACAGCTCGGCGCCAAGATTCTGCGTGCCGCCGACCGCGATCGTTCCGATGTTGAGCTTGCCGGGCTGCGCTTTCGCCGCCTTGATGAAATCGCCGAGCGTCTTGAACTCGGACTGGCTGTTGACGGCAAAAACCAGGTCGAAAGTGCCGACCATCGACACCGGCTCGAAATCCTTCACCGGGTCGAAGGGCAGGCTCTTGAACGCCGCCAGGCTGATCGCGGTGCCGTTGGTCACGAGCGCCATTGTGTAACCGTCCGGCGGCGCGGTGATCACCGCGCGCGCGGCATTGATGCCGCCGGGCCCCGGCATGTTCTCGATGACGACGCGCTGACCGAATTTCTGGCTGAGCTTGTCGGCCATGATGCGCGCGGTCACGTCGGCCACGCCCCCGGCGCCGAACGGCAACACGATCTTGATCGGCTTTTCCGGCCAGGCCGCCTGTGCGGTGCTAAGCGGCGCCAGCACCAGCATCGCCGCCGCCAGCAGCGCATGACGGCGCACAATTTCGAAAATCCTTTTGGACATATACATTTCCTCCACCAGCTTTTTTCTTATGAGCCAAAACCATAAAGCCGCGCCGGATTTTCTACCAGCAGGCGTTTTTGGGCCAGCGGCTCGGGCGCGAATTGCGGCACCAGGTCGACCAGATCCGCGTCATCGGTCTCGTGGGTCGCATTCGGATGGGGAAAATCGGTGCCCCACAGCACGCGACCGGGGGTAGCCTGGACAAGAGCGCGCGCGATGGGCGCTGCTGCCGCATATGGCGGCATGGAAATTCGCTCCGAGCCGCAGACCTTGATCCAGCAATTTTCCAGGCGCGAAAGCTCGATCAGCGCGCGCAACGGCGCTTGCTCGACTCCGCCCGCCGATGGCACGCGGCCCATGTGGTCGACAATGAAGGGCAGCGGCAGTTTCCGCATCATCTCCGAAAGCGGAATGATATCGGGCGCGTCGATGTGCAGCACCACATGCCAGCCACGGCCCTTGATGCGATCGATGATCCGGCTGAACACGGCCATATCGGGCGCACCGCCGAGGTGCTTGACGAAATTGAATCGCACACCGCGCACACCGCCCGCATCGAGCCTGTCGAAATCCTTGTCACTGAAGCCGTCATCGACGATCGCCACCCCGCGATAACGACTGGGATCCGACGCGATGCAATCGAGCATCGCGGCGTTGTCGGTGCCGTGACAGCTCGCCTGTACTATGACCGCGCGTTCGACGCCGAGGTGCGCGTGTAATGCCGCCAGCATTTCCTTCGGCGCGTCCTCCGGCGTGTAGCGCCGGTTCGGCGCATAGGAAAATTTCGTCGCTGGCCCGAACACGTGGCAATGGGCGTCGCACGATCCCGGCGGCAGCTTGAAACGCGGTTTGCGGCGGCGAGCGAGAAAAGCGGGTTGCACGTTCATGGGCTGCGTTTAGCGAAGGCGAACGTGCGAGACAACCCTTAGAGGGCCGGCAAGTCACCCGTCGCCCACCCCGCTTCGGTTTCAGCCTGAAATTCGGCCAGACTTCCGGCTGCGATTGCATCGCGCACGCCCGCCATCAGCGTCTGGTAGTAAGCAAGGTTGATCGTCGAAAGCAGCACCGCGCCCAGGATCTCGTTGGCCTTGGTGAGGTGATGCAGGTAGGCGCGCGAATAGGTGCGCGCGGCAGGATGTGCGCTCTGCTCATCCAGTGGGCGGGCATCATGGGCATGGCGCGCGTTGGCGAGATTGATGCCGCCGAAACGTGTGAAGGCCATGCCGTGGCGTCCGTTGCGCGTCGGCAGCACGCAGTCGAACATGTCGATGCCGCGCTTGACCGCTTCCAGCAGATCATGGGGCGTGCCGACGCCCATCAGATAGCGTGGCCGCTCCGCCGGCAAAGCCGGTGCTGTCTCGGCAACCATCTTGAGCATCACTTCCTGCGGTTCGCCGACGGCGAGCCCGCCGATGGCATAGCCCTGGAAATCCATGCCTGTCAGTTCACGCACGCTTTCCGCGCGCAACAAAAGGTCGTCACCGCCCTGCACGATTCCGAACAGCGCGTAGCCCTCATTGACTCGCCCTTCGAAAGCGCGTTTTGAGCGCTCGGCCCAGCGCAACGAAAGCTTCATCGCGCGCGCAATTTCCTTGGACGATGCCGGAAGCTTCAGGCACTCATCGAGTTGCATCGAAATATCGGCGCCCAGCAACCCCTGGATCTCGATCGCGCGTTCGGGCGAAAGCGCCACCATGGCGCCGTCGAGATGCGAGCGGAAAGTCACTCCGCGTTGGTCGATATGACGCAATTCCGACAATGACATCACTTGGAAGCCGCCGGAATCGGTCAGGATTGGGAGCGGCCAGTTCATGAATTTGTGGAGGCCGCCCAGCGCCGCGATGCGTTCAGCGCCGGGACGCAGCATCAGA
>DATGDN010000326.1:0-1622 GCA_035310865.1 Pseudolabrys sp.
TGTCTGGCGGCGAACAGCAGATGTTGGCGATCGCGCGTGCATTGATCCGCGATCCGAAGATCATCCTCCTAGATGAACCCTTCGAGGGGCTCGCGCCGGTGATCGTGCGCGATCTGGTGGATACTTGCCGGAAATTGGCAGCAAGCGGGCAAACCATTGTACTTGTCGAGCAGAATCTCCCCGCCGCGCTGACGCTGGCGCATCGTCTCTATATCATCAACAACGGCCACATCGTGCACGAAGCGCGGACTAACGAAATCAAGGCCAATCCAGAAGTTCTCCATCGCCATCTCGGCGTCTAATGCTTCCCGACTGTTGCCGTTTCGATGGCGAAAACGTGAGCAGCGCGAACATCTGACCTGCGCTCGAATTTCCGATCAGCCGCGGCCGCAGGTTGCGTCTTACCGGGCATCGTGCGCCAGTTGCGGCACGCGGGTTTGGGTCGCTATTAGCAGCCCAATTGAGTTGATGCGGTTGTGCCTGCAGTGCGCCGAAGTCGAGCAGGCAGGCGAGTAGCCGTCAGAAGATGCTGATCACCAATACCAACGAGAAATGCCGGACCTTGCAGCCGAGCGATTTTGACGGCTGGCTTGCTGGCAATGCCGGAAGCGAATTACTCAAACCAGCGGCTAATGAATATTTGCAGGCATGGCCGGTGTCGCGGCGGGTGAACAGTTCGCGAGCGCCGGGCGATGACCCGACGCTGATTGATCACATCGCCCCATAATCTCTGCCGCACAAATGCACCCTGCGGTCCCTTGAAATAAGACTTCGGCGCACGCCAACAGCTATTAACAACCGCTTAACCTCAATCCCGCATGATGACCGCATACGTGTCGTGACGCGGATCAGTACTACCGGATCAACTCCCGCATCTTTCAGCGATTAAGGATCGGTCGACGCGCCTTCAACCGGCGCGATTCGATCACGCCGTCAATGTAATCGAGTTCGAGTAGCGTAAATTATGACGGGTGCGACCGTGACGTTCTATGACGTCCTTGCTTTACGCGGTCGTATCTTCTCTCTTGGCGTCTATCGACAGGTTATAAATGGTGCCGTCGTCGGCCTCGGGGCCGTGGCCGCCGCATGTGCGCTTGTCACGACTGTCACTGTGGCGGCCGCATGGTTTTTCAACGCCGCTCTCGCCACTAACCCCAATCTCCATGTGAACACGCAAATCGTCCTCACCAGCCGCTATACCACAATCGCCAGTCCGACTGATTTTGTCCGGGTTTCGAGTCGTCCCGGCGATGCTATGACCTTTGAGGTCAAGTGGGCTCGCGCGATGCCTTCTGTTCCCACGCGCACAGGAGTCGTGCTCCTTGTGCCACAAAATCCCGTAGAACGCGCGAACAACGTCGCTGCGCTGCAACCAAGCCCACTAGGTCCTTCGCGGAGTTCTACGGCGGCCTCCGAGTCGGCGCGCCCCAGCATCCTGATGCATCCACCGAAGCTCGTCCCGGAACGAGCGAACGGCGTGCCGCTGCCACGGTCATATCCAGTGCAGCGCGAAATCGCGTTTTCCCCGTCTGGCAAAGCCGAGCCGCAGGTCGCCGCATCCACGCCGCCGCCGCCGACCTCTGAGAAACGCGTTGTGGCGCAGGAAGACCACAACAAAGGGC
>DATGDN010000327.1:0-2003 GCA_035310865.1 Pseudolabrys sp.
GCTGGTAGGCAGGACCGCTCGACGGAACAAGCGGCGGCTGCATCGTAGGGGAGGTCGTCGTGATCGCCTCGGGACTGGCCGCGGCTTGCACGCGTCCGCTGACCGCTGCCGCGCCGGCGAGGATGGCGGAGCCGCCGATGAGATTGCGCCGTGAGATCATGGTTGTGTCCTCATCAATAATGTCAGTGCCCGGCTCCGTCGGCGGAGCCGGGCAGAGCGACATTCGGTGCTTCTCCAGAATCCATTCCTCCACCGGCCATTGCCGTCGAAAGAACCGTGCTCGCGAGCCAGAAATCGCGGAGCGCGTCGGCCGCTGCCGCGTTTGCACTCAGTTTCTGCTGCGCTTCGAGCAAGAGCGTGAACACATCGACCTGCATGGCGCCGTAGCGCAGCATCATTTCGTCGGAGATGATCTTGCGTAGCGGCAGCACGTCGCGCTGGTAGTGCCTGGCGATGTCGTAGCTTGTGCGGTAATTGCGATAGGCCTCGCGCGCTTCCGAGCGCACGTTCACCGCTTTCTGTGCCAGCCGGTTGACGGCCTGCATATAGTTTTGCTCGGCCTCCCGCACGCGCGCTTCTCCAAAATCGAACAAGGGGACTTCGAATGAGACCGTAAAGCCGCGGTCGCGGATGCGCTCGCCTGTTTCCTTGTCCTTGGTGAGCTTGTCGGCATAGCCCGCATCCAGAACGTTGATGAAGCGGGTCGCGTTCGTAAGACCATAGGTCTTGGCGAGCGTATCCAGCTCGATGCGGGCTATCTGGAGATCGACGCGGCCGCGCACCGCCGCCTGCTCCACCGCCGGCAGGGCGAATGGACGCTTGGGCAGGGGCGGCAGCGATTTGGGCAGGACAAATTTGAGATCGTTGCCCCACAGGCCGAGCGCACGCACCAGGCGCTCTCGCTCCCTCGACGCACGTTGCCGCGCGCCGGCAAGGCGGACCGCGACGTCCGAATAAAATGCTTGCTGGCGAGCCTGATCGAGCTTGTTCATCGCGCCGGTCTCGCCGAGGCGTTTGGCGAGTTGCGTCATCGTCTCGGCGGCGGAATTTGCCTGCGTGAACAAAATGACCGATTCCTGCGCCGCGACCGCGCGGTAGAACCCACGGCGCGATTCGGCGGCGACGCGCAACGTCTCGAGAGCGGCGGTCAGTTGCGCTTGATGGAAGCGTTCAGCTGCAATTTCGCTCCGCATCGGAAGCGTGGCGATCGCAAGAATATCCGCGACGATTTGGCGCTCGATCTCGGTTTCGACCGCGCCGGTGATACGCGACACCGAGAACTTCGGATTCGGCGGAAGCGACTGCTGCACCCTGACGGCTTCAGCTATTCCAAGCTCGTTATAGGCTGCCTGCAGACCGCGGTTGTTTAGCAGGGCGATCTGCACGGCCGTGTCGGCAGTCAAGGGCCGCTTGAGCAGCCGTTCGACTTCAGCGCGCGCAGCCGCCGCTTCCTCTTCGGAGCGGATCGAGATGACCTTCTTATTGAGAGTCGTGCCGGCGATGTCGGCCGTCACCGACATGCCGCGGTCTGGCGAAAATGTCTGACAAGCCGCGAGCGAGACAGCGCAGGTGAGGACCGCAAATCCACGGACTAAGTACAGATAGCGTTTCACGGTTGGTCCTTCTTCGATCCGGACACTGGAGCGCCGCCGGTCCAAGGAGCCGGTTCATTCGGCTTCGCGCCACGGAAGTCACGGAGTGCGGGCCGATAAGCCGTTGCCGGAACGCGAACGTCCGGATCGGCAGGATCAGGCCCGGTCAATGGCCACGGCGATGCTGTGCAGCCGTGAACCACCAACGCGGTTGCCACCAGAAGGACGCAACGGCGTAGGCATGTATGACCTGCAAGCCACATGGCGGCCACGGAAGCCGGGCGGAAATGTGGGGACATGAGAATCCCTCATTTGTCGAACATTGACGCGCACGCGCGGCGCAATTTGCGCCTTCGTGCATCAGCTCAAAGCGACAGGGAGGCTCTCGGCGGTCGATCGATGCGGTCGAAT
>DATGDN010000328.1:0-7841 GCA_035310865.1 Pseudolabrys sp.
GTGACGGCAACCTGCATCCGCTCATACTTTATGACGCGAATGTCCTCGGCGAACTGGAGAAGACCGAAGCATTCGGTGCCGAGATCCTCAAAGTTTGCGTCGAAGTGGGCGGCGTGCTTACCGGCGAGCACGGAGTCGGCGTGGAGAAACGCGACCTGATGCCAACGATGTTCTCTGAGATCGATCTCAATCAGCAGCAGCGCGTGAAATGTGCTTTTGACGCAAAGGGTCTGCTCAATCCCGGAAAAGTGTTCCCGCAATTGCACCGTTGTGCCGAGCTCGGCCGCCTGCACGTTCATGCTGGCAGGTTGCCTTTCCCCGATATCCCGAGGTTCTAGTAATGCGTTTCGGTTTGTTCTGTTCACCGAAAGCCGACGTCCCGGGCTTCGGCCCCGAGACCGGCCGCGGCTTTTTCGAATTCCTCGATTTCAATGTCGAAGCCGAGGCGCTCGGCTTCCATTCGAGCTTTTCGGTCGAGCATCATTTCAGCGGATGGAATCAGGTTTCCTCGACATTGATGCTGCTCACCGCGCTCGCGATGCGCACGACGACGTTGCGGGTCGGGACGGCGGTGATCGTGCCGCCCTGGCACAATCCGGTGCTGCTCGCAGAAGAGGCGGCGACGCTTGATCTTCTCTCGCGCGGTCGCCTCGATCTCGGCATCGGAAAGGGCTATCGGCACAGCGAATTCAAGGGCTTTCAGATCGCGCCGGAGGAGGCGGAGGCGCGCTTCGATGAAGCGGTCGAGTTGATGACGCGCGCCTGGACGACGCGCGAACGCTTTTCGCACCAGGGCCGCTTCTGGCACTACGAGGATATCGTCGTGGAGCCGGCGCCCGCGCAACGCCCGCATCCGCCGCTTTGGGTCGCCGCCGGCAATCCGCACTCGATCCGGCGTGCTGCTGCGCGCGGTTTCAATCTCATCCTCGATCAATATGCGTCGCCGGCGGTGCTCGGCGAGCGCATCAGCATCTACAAGGCCGAGCGCGAGGCAAATGGACTGCCTTTCGATCCGATGCAGGTGACGGCTGCCCGCCAGCTTTATGTCGCGAAGGACACAGCCGACAAGGAAGCCGCGCTGATACGCCAGGCCGAATACACTAGGCGCACCATCAATGTTTCCCGCATGCCTGGTGGCAAGGCCGGCTCCCACGTTCTCGCCTATGCCGACAGGGCGGGCGCGACAGAGGAAAACGCCCTTTTCGGCACGCCGGAGGAAATCGCGGGCATGATCGAAGCGTTGCGCGATGCAGGCGTCGCCTACGTCCTGCTCACGATTGCCGGAGGTGTCGACCAGCTGCGCCGTTTCGCGCGCGAGATCATGCCCGCCTTTGCGCACGAGCCCGTCGCGCGGGCGGCGGAATGAATTGTTGCGCGATGGTCGACACGCTCAAACCCCGCGACGGCAAAGAGGTCGAAGAGGCCGTGCGCTGGGCGCTCGCCAACGAAAAGCCGATCGAAATTACCGGGCAGGGGACGAAGCGAGCGATCGGCCGGCCGAGCCAGACCGATCTCACGCTCGATCTGTCGGGATTTAGCGGCGTAACCTTGTATGAGCCGGCCGAACTGGTGTTGTCGGCGCGCGCCGGTACGCCGCTCGCCGAGATCGAAACGCTGCTTGAGAAAAACAATCAGGAACTCGCCTTCGAACCGATGGATTACGGCCCGTTGCTGGGTGGGGAGGCCAACGGCGGCACCCTTGGTGGTGTCATCGCGGCCAATCTTTCGGGTCCGCGCCGTATCAAGGCCGGCGCCGCACGCGACCACTTTCTGGGCGTCACGGCTGTAACGGGACGCGGAGAAACCATCAAGTCTGGTGGCCGCGTGGTGAAAAACGTCACCGGCTATGACCTCTGCAAGCTTCTTGCCGGGTCGTGGGGGACGCTCGCGGCCATGACGGATGTCACTATCAAGGTTCTACCCAAGGCGGAAACCGAGGCGACCGTGCTGCTAACGGGTCTCGATGATGTGCGCGCCTGCGTTGCCATGGCGGCGGCGATGGCCTCGTCATGCGATGTTTCAGGCGCGGCGCATTTGCCCGATCACGTTGCATCGTGGTTTGACGGATTGCCTAAGCCGGAAGCGTCAACGGTACTGCGGCTGGAGGGCTTTGCACCGTCCGTCGCGCACCGAAAAGAAGCGCTTGCCGCGCTACTGAAGGTTTTTGGCCCCGTGACGCTGCTTGATGAAAAGGACTCGCGCAGCCTGTGGCGCAGCATCCGGGACGTGAAACCCTTCTCCTCAGAGGCGGTGCGCAAGCGGCCGCTATGGCGCATTTCCGTTGCGCCCAGCCACGGTCACGAAATCGCGCGGGCCATCACGCCGGCAGCGCAGATGTTCTACGACTGGGGCGGCGGGCTCGTTTGGCTGGCCATGCCGTTTGCTGGTGAGCCCGATGCTGCGGCCGTCCGCAGCGCGGTTGCGGCAGCCGGGGGGCACGCAACGCTCGTTCGTGCGCCGGCTTCGGTGCGAGCCTCGGTTGATGTTTTCGCGCCGGAGGAGCCTGCTGTTCGCGCCCTCGGCAAACGCGTGAAGGAGAGCTTCGACCCGAAGGGCGTGCTCAATCCGGGGCGCATGTGGGCTGGGATCTAGTCGTGCAAACGTCGTTCACGCTCACACAACTACTCGACCCGCAGGTCGCATCCTCGGAGAAAATCCTGCGTGCCTGCGTGCATTGCGGGTTCTGCACGGCAACGTGTCCAACCTATGTGCTCTTGGGCGACGAACTCGATTCGCCGCGCGGGCGTATTTACCTGATCAAAGAGATGCTCGAACAGGACATGCCGGCGACACGAGAGGTCGTGAAGCATATCGATCGCTGCCTGTCGTGCCTGGCTTGCATGACGACATGCCCATCCGGCGTGCATTACATGCATTTGGTGGATCATGCCCGCGAGCGCATCGAAAAGACCTATAAACGTCCACTGTTCGATCGTGCATTGCGCGGGTTACTTGCGCGCGTGTTGACCGACCCGGGCCTATTCCGTCTCGCCGTGGTAGCTGGACTGGTGGCTCGACCGCTGGCACCGATTCTTGATTTGCTCGGCTTGCACAGAATGGCGGCAATGCTCCGGCTGACGCCCCACCGCAAGCCGGCGCCGCCGCTCGAGCGGACAGGCAAAGTTTTTCCTGTCAAGGGCGCCCGCCGGGGGCGAGTGGCGCTGTTGTCCGGCTGCATTAACCCGGTACTTGCGCCGTCGACCAATGAAGCCGCAATTCGAATCCTAAATCGCCATGGCATCGAGGTCGTCGTCGCTGCCGACGAAGGCTGTTGCGGTTCGCTGGTGCATCACATGGGTCGTGAGGACGAAGCGTTGGCGCAAGCCCGCAACAACATTGACGCATGGACACGCGAACTTGAAGGCGTGGGGCTCGATGCCATCCTCATCACTGTGTCTGGTTGCGGCACGACCGTGAAGGATTACGGCTTCATGCTGCGCAGTGACCCGGCTTATGCCGAGAAAGCGGCGCGTATCGCCGCACTGGCGCGCGATGTCACGGAATTTCTTGCAGGGCTCGATTTGCGACCGGCCGGGCGGCCGGCGTCGCTGACGGTTGCCTATCACGCCGCGTGTTCGCTGCAACACGGACAAAAAGTTCTTCGCGAGCCTGTTGGTCTACTTCGCAAGTCTGGTTTCGTCGTGAAAGAAATTCCCGAAGGCCATTTGTGCTGCGGTTCAGCCGGCACCTACAATATTCTCCAGCCTGCCTTGGCGAACCAATTGCGCGCACGCAAGCTTGCCAACATCGAGCCGCTGCGGCCGGATGTCATCGCGGCCGGTAATATCGGCTGCATCACGCAGCTCGCCTCCGGCACGGCGATTCCCGTCGTGCATACGGTCGAGTTACTCGACTGGGCTACCGGAGGCCCAGTGCCCGAGCCGCTCGCCGCGGCCTCGCTTGCCATCGATGCGGTGCCCATCTAAGTGCGCGCCGGCCCGATTGCATCGATACGAGGGGCCGCATAGCATGGCGCCGAGATGGCCTTAACGGTCGGAACTCTTTTGGTTTTTGCGAATGAACGATAAGGGAGGCCGCAATGCCGGCGACTTACAAAATTCTCATCATGGGGGCGTCTTACGGTTCGCTGCTCGCTTCCAAAATCCTGTTTGGCGGCCATTTCGTCCATCTGGTTTGCCTGCCGGCCGAGGCGGATCTGATCAACGCCGAAGGCTTTCGCGTCCGCTTGCCGGTGAAAGGCCGCAAGGATCAGGTCGAGATCGACTCGCGCAAGCTGCCTGGCAAGGTTACCGCTGGCGGTGCGGCCGGCGTCAACCCCAAAGATTATGATCTCGTTGGCCTTGCCATGCAGGAGCCGCAATACCGCTCACCCGGCGTCCGCGAATTGCTCGACGCGGCGGCGAAATCAAAAGTGCCATGCATGTCGATCATGAACATGCCGCCGCTTCCGTACATCAAACGCATTCCAGGCCTGAACTACGATGCGCTGAAAGCTGCCTACACTGATGCCAGCGTGTGGGACAATTTCGAGCCGGGCCTGCTGACACTTTGCAGCCCCGATCCTCAAGCCATTCGTCCGCCCGACGAGAAGGTGAACGTGCTGCAGGTCACGCTGCCGACAAATTTCAAGGTCGCCAAGTTCGACAACGACATGCACACCGCGATTTTGCGCCGGCTTGAGAAGGACATCGATGCGGTCCGCTTCGATGTCCCTGAAGGCAAAATCGAGCTGCCGGTAAAATTGCGCGTGCACGATTCGATCTTCGTGCCACTCGCCAAGTGGTCGATGCTGCTCGCCGGCAATTACCGCTGCATCACCAAGGATGGCATGCGCACCGCGCAAGAAGCAGTGCATTCGAATATCGAAGAAGCGCGCTCGGTCTACAACTTCGTCTTCGACCTGTGCGTCAAGCTGGGCGCAGCGCCGAGCGATTTGGTGCCGTTTGAAAAATATGCCGCTGCGGCACAAAGCCTTACGCGTCCGGCTTCGGCGGCGCGTGCCTTGCAAAACGGCGCGCCGAATATCGAGCGCGCCGACAAGCTGGTGCAATTGATCGCCAAGCAGAAGGGTTTGAGCCACCCCGTGATCGACGGCATTGTGGCGCTGGTCGATTCACGTCTGGAGGCCAACCGCAAAAAGGCGGCTGCGGCCTAATCGGCCCCGAGTCGCGCGGCTGAAGCTTTATGAACCGGCGGGGTGTGGAAAACTGCCCCGCCGGCATGATTCTGCCCTAGCCGAGCGGCCGAAGCGATTTTCGCCCGTCACTTTGTGACTTTCACGCAACAGCCGGTATCTTTCTGTCGATAGTGCGCCAAATCGCCTAAAAAGGCAGCACTTGCCGCCGTTTTTGGCTTGCCGCGGCCCGAGGTCGCAGGTCTAAATTTCCGGGTAACGCGCGCCAAAACGTGCACGGGGTCGGTGATAGCCGGAATTTTGCGGCTTTGTGTGCGGGCGGCGAACGAGGGACTCGGCGGGGACTACGCGCCGATCGAATTAAAGGGGCAGACTCAATGAACAAAGGTGTGTTGATGGTTGCCGCCGCGCTCGCAGTTTCGGCTACTGCGCCCGCACTCGCGGCAGATATGCCGGCGAAAGCCGCGAAAGTGGCTCCCGCTCCGGCACCCAGCCCATGGGATATCGCCTTCGGCGCTGCGGTCATGAACGACTACAACTTCCGCGGTATTTCGCAATCCGACCGCGGTCCGGCTGGGTTCGCCTATTTCGAGCCGCGATTTAACATCACGCCGGAAGTGCAGCTCTATGGCGGTATCGCCGCCACGAGCGTGAAGCTTGCGACTGACCCGACCGCCGAGATCGATTTATACGGCGGTATTCGTCCGACCTTCGGTCCTTTGGCCTTCGACTTCGGCGGCATTTACTATTGGTATCCGCGCGAAACGCAGTTCTGCGGAATTCCAGGCGTCTGCGGCGGCAGTCCCTTCTTCGCGAATGGCAACTCGACACTTTCCGATACCGACTTTTGGGAAGTGTACGGCAAGGTGTTGTGGACGGTGAACCCGATGATCGCCCTCGGCGCCAACGTCTATTACTCGCCGAGTTGGCTGAACACCGGCGCCTCCGGGACCTATGCCTCGGGCACCGCGAAGTTTACCGCTCCGGAGAACTTCCTGCCTCACAACATCACATTCTATGTGTCCGGTGAGCTTGGCTACTACTGGCTCGGCACCACCGACCTCGTTCCCGGCGTCTTTGTCGACAACGCAGGGACGGGCGGCTGGAATCTTCCCGACTACGCCTACTGGAACGTCGGTATAGGCTTCAACTGGAAGGTCTTTACCCTCGATCTCCGCTATCACGACACGAACCTCTCGAAAGAAGAGTGTAATTCTCTGACCGCCGATCCTGGAGCCATCGCGAATACAGGGGCGGTCATCAACAACTTCACAACGTTTGCTTCTTCCAAGTGGTGCGGCGCGGCGTTCGTCGCCAAACTGTCGGCGGATCTGACGCTCGGCAGCCTGAAGTAAACCAAATCTGAGTCTGTCCCTCCAAGGGCGGGGACCCTAACAGGTCGCCGCCTTTCTCTTTTTCGGTGCTGTTCGCTCAGGTAGCCGACGCGAGGCTTGCCTCTCGCACCACGTGATGATCGCCTTCGCGCATGAGTGCCAGCCGACGACGATGGAAGGCCGCAAGAGTGGCGCGATGACCGATCGAGACGATGGTGGCGCGGCCGAGCCGTTGCTCCAGCAGATGATAGAGCGCTGCTTCAGCAGGCTCGTCGAGCGAGGCAGTCGCCTCGTCCAGAAACAAGTAGTCGGGCGCGTAGAGCAGGGCGCGCGCAATCCCGAGGCGCTGCTGTTCGCCGAGCGACAGCATCCGATTCCAATGCGCCTCTTCCTCAATGCGGGCGGCGAATGCCGGCAGTCCGACCGCAGCGATGAGGTCTCCGACTTGGCCGGCATCGAAGCTGCCGGGTTCGGCTGGGTATGCGACGGCAGCGGCAAGCGGCGCGATCGGGAAGTAAGGCCGCTGCGGGAGGATCATCATCCGCGCGTCTTTCGGAATTGTGATCGTGCCTGCGCCAAAAGGCCAGATGCCGGCCAGCGCACGGAATAGCGTCGACTTGCCGGAGCCGGAAGGGCCGCTCACGAGCACGCGGTCGCCGGGCTTGATTGAAATATCACTGGCGTTAACCAGCGGAACGCCATTCGGCAACCGCACCGCCAGATCTTTGAAACTGATCGTGCTTGCGGCGCCTGGTTTGAGTGCAATCACCGGCGGTGTTGCAGCTACGGCGTGCGCGGCGGCGACCGACTGGTCGAAGCCCGCGAGGCGCTCGATCACCGCCCGCCATTCCGCGAGGTTGCGATAGAGCGTGACGAACACCGAGAGCGCATTCTGTACCTGGCCGAACGCGTTCGCCGTCTGCATCAGGCCGCCGAGCTGTATGACGCCGGCGAAATACGCAGGACTTACCATGACGAATGGAAACACAACCGAGGCCTGCGCATAGCCCGCGGTGAAGAAGGTAAGCTTCTTCTGCCGCGACATGATCGCCATCCAGTTGGCGACGACATTGCCGAACCGAAGCAGTAGCCGGTCGCGCTCGGCGCGATCGCCCTCAAGCAAGGCGATCTGCTCGGAATTCTCGCGCACCCGCACCAGACTGAAGCGGAAATCCGCCTCATAGCGCTGCTGCTGAAAATTAAGTGCGATCAATGCGCGTCCGATCAGATGAGTGAGAGCGGTACCAATGCAGGCGTAGATGAGCGCGGCCCATAGTAGATAGCCCGGAATGTCGAACGCCACTCCGAACACGTGCAGGGGCGCGGCCGCCGACAGGCTCCACAAGATCACCATGAACGAGGCCAGCGTGACGCAGGAATTGAGAAATTGTAGCCCGATGGTTAGCGTCAGC
>DATGDN010000329.1:0-11975 GCA_035310865.1 Pseudolabrys sp.
GGGGGGGCACCGGCTCATTGTTGACCGTCAGGAGCTGATCACCAATCTTGATTCCGCCGGCGGCAGCCGGAGAACGCTCGGCGACGGAGAGCACCGTTGCGCGTGTCCAGCTCACCGACAGCGCTTCATGCGAGAAAGAGCGGTATTTGCGTGGCAGGCTCGGCACCGTGCCCGCGTTCAGGCCGATCTGCGCCCATGTCCAGTTTTTGCAGTCATCACGATTGGCAACGCGCAGGCGGAACGCGACGTTGTCGAGGCGGGTAAGCAGGGCGAAGTAGTCGCGAAGTTGGTCGGTCTGTTGCTTGCGCTGCTCAGCTTCAACCTCTCCGGCTGGCAGTGGCGGCAGCTTGGAGAGCGGCCCGCAGGCTGCACAGACGAGGAAACCTGCAACAAGAGAAACTCGACGCCAATGCACGCACAAGACCCCGCGAACGGGGTGGACCCTGCATTACCCCGATTGACGACTCAAGCAGCGTCCGTATGACAAGCAAAAAAATTGATTCCGAATCGTCCTTTGTCATCCTTTTAGTTGAGCAATAAATCCGTAAACGTCGCCGAGGACATGGAGATCGCGCACCTTGCCGTTCACGCGAAAATCCGATCCACCACACAGAGGCTGACGCCGGCGAAGTTGAGCGCGGGTTTCTATAGTCGACCGTCATTCCAGGCCACGCCGGTGCCCGTGCGGAAGGAGGCGCTAAAGCTGCCGATCAACCAGCGCCTTCTTCAGCGTGGCAATTTCCTTTGCCGGATTGAGGCCTTTCGGGCAGGCCTTCGAGCAGTTCAGGATGGTGTGGCACCGGTAAAGCCGGAACGGATCCTCGAGATTGTCGAGGCGCGCGCCCGTCGATTCATCACGGCTGTCCTGGACCCAGCGATTTGCCTGCAGCAGCGCGGCAGGTCCGAGATAACGATCCGAATTCCACCAGTAGCTCGGGCACGACGTCGAGCAGCAGGCGCACAGGATGCATTCATACATGCCGTCGAGCTTGGCGCGGTCCTCGTATGACTGCCGCCACTCCTTTTCAGGCGTGGGCGTGGACGTCTGCAGCCACGGCTCGATCGAGGCGTACTGCGCGTAGAAATTCTTCAGGTCGGGCACCAGGTCTTTCACCACCGGCTGGTGCGGCAGCGGATAGATTTTTACCGGCGCCCGCGTGTCGTCGATTGCCTTGGTGCAGGCGAGGGTATTGGTGCCGTCTATATTCATGGCACAGGAGCCGCAGACGCCCTCGCGGCAGGAACGGCGGAAGGTGAGGGTTGGATCGACGTTGTTCTTGATCCAGATCAGCGCGTCGAGAATCATCGGACCACAGTCATCGCGGTCAACGTAATAGGTGTCGACACGCGGATTGGCACCGTCGTCAGGGTTCCAGCGATAGATCCGGAATTCACTCACATGCGTCGCATGCGGCGTGCGCGGCCAGGCCTTGCCCTCGGTGATCTTGGAGTTCTTTGGCAGCCTAAATTCGACCATGGAAATATTCCGTCAGTAGACGCGGGCTTTTGGTTCGATGTAGGCGACATCGTTGGTTAGCGTGAAGGCGTGCACCGGCCGATAGTCGAGCGTGACGCCGCCCTTCTCGTCCATCCACGATAGCGTATGCTTCATCCAGTTCTTGTCGTCGCGTTCGGGATAGTCCTCGCGCGCATGTGCGCCACGGCTCTCTGTCCGATTTTTTGCCGAGTCCATGGTAACGACGGCCTGCGCGACCAGGTTGTCGAGCTCGAGCGTCTCGATCAGATCTGAGTTCCAGATCAGCGAACGGTCGGAAACTTTGACGTCAGCCATGCCGGCATGCACGTCATGGATAAGGTTGTGGCCTTCATCGAGCACCTCGCCGGTGCGGAACACCGCGCAATTCGTCTGCATCACCTTCTGCATGCGTAGGCGCAACTGCGCGGTCGGGGTGGCTCCGGAGGCGTTGCGGAATTTGTCGAGGCGCGCCAGCGCGCGGTCAGCAGAATCTTTCGGCAATTCGGGCTGCTTTTCACCGGGCGTAAGCAGCTCGGCGCAACGCAAAGCCGCGGCACGTCCGAACACCACCAGATCGATCAGCGAATTGGACCCGAGCCGGTTGGCGCCATGCACGGATACGCAAGCGGCCTCGCCCAGGGCCATCAAGCCGGGCACCACGCTATCGGTATTGCCGGTTTTTTTGGTCAGCGCCTCGCCGTGGAAGTTGGTCGGAATGCCGCCCATATTGTAGTGGGCCGTCGGCAGCACCGGGATCGGCTCCTTGGTGATGTCGACATCGGCAAAAATACGCGCCAGCTCCGCGATCCCGGGCAGCCGCTCATGCAGCACCTTAGGGTCGAGATGATCGAGGTGCAGGTAGATATGGTCCTTGTTCTTGCCGACGCCGCGCCCTTCACGAATCTCGATGGTCATCGAGCGCGAAACCACGTCGCGCGATGCCAGATCCTTGGCTGACGGCGCGTAGCGTTCCATGAAGCGCTCGCCTTCCGAGTTCACTAGATAACCGCCTTCACCGCGCGAACCTTCGGTGATGAGGCAGCCGGCTCCATAGATGCCGGTCGGGTGGAATTGCACGAATTCCATGTCCTGCAGCGGCAGACCGGCGCGGAGAACCATTGCGTTCCCGTCGCCGGTGCAGATGTGCGCCGACGTGCAGGAGAAATAGGTTCGCCCGTAGCCGCCGGTGGCGACGATGACCATGTTGGCGCTGAAGCGATGGATCGAGCCGTCGTCGAGATTGAGCGCCACCACGCCGCGGCAGCGGCCTTCATCGTCCATGATCAGGTCGATGGCGAAATACTCGATGTAGAACTCGGCCGCATGGCGGAGCGCCTGCCCGTACATCGTGTGCAGCATGGCATGGCCGGTACGATCAGCGGCGGCGCAGGTACGCTGCGCAGTGCCCTTGCCGTAATGCGTGGTCATGCCTCCAAACGGCCGTTGATAGATCTTGCCGTCCTCCTGGCGACGCGAGAATGGCAGACCCCAGTGCTCCAGTTCGTACACCGCGGCCGGTGCATTGCGGCAGAGATATTCGATCGCGTCCTGGTCGCCGAGCCAGTCGGAGCCCTTAACGGTGTCATACATATGCCAGCGCCAATCATCCTCGCTCATATTGCCGAGCGCAGCGGCGATGCCGCCCTGCGCCGACACGGTATGTGAGCGCGTTGGGAAAACTTTGCTGATGCAAGCGGTCCGCAAGCCGGCCTCGCTGCAGCCGACCACTGCGCGCAAACCGGAACCGCCGGCGCCAATGACGACAACGTCGTAATTGTGGTCCTCAATTGGATAGGCGCCGCCGTTGATCGCGGGCCCGCTGTTCGATTTTCCATTCGTCGCCATGTCAGACCCCGAACGAGAGTTTCAAGATGGCGTAGACCGAGGCCAGGCTGACAGCGAAGACAAAGAACGTGTTCGCCATCAGGCTCAGTACCTTCCACTTATCGTCGTGCACATAGTCGAGGATGATTTCCTGCATGCCGATCCACATGTGATAGGCGGTGTTGATGATGAATAGCAGCATGATGATTGCAACGATCGGCGAGGCGAGAATCTGCACGACCGCGGCGTGGCTGCGCCCGAGCAGGGCTGTGATGATAAGCAGCAATCCGATGGTCAGTGGAATGCCGGCAACCGACGTGACGCGCTGATGCCAGAATTGTCCGGTCCCGGAATGGGCTGCGCCCAGTCCGCGAACGCGACGCATGGGCGTTCGCATGTGCGGAGCCCCTCTCATCGCGGGCCTCCCATGACGAGATACCCGACGACCCAGAGTATGAGCGTGAGCGTGATCGAGCCGATGAGTGTCGCCAGCGTCAGCAGCTCACGCTCGGCCGGTTCGAAACCATGCACCGTGTCCCAGATCAAATGGCGGACGCCGCCAAGCATGTGGTGCAGCAAGGCCCACGTGTAAGCGAAGAGCATAAACTGGCCGATCAGGCTGCCCATGAACCATTCGAAACTGGCATAGGCGTTGGGGCCGCTTGCCGCCGCGACCAGCCACCAGGCGAGCAGTGTCATTCCAAAATAGAGCGCGGCGCCGGTGACGCGATGGACGATCGACATCATCATCGTCAGCATCGGCTTGTAGACCTGCAAGTGCGGAGACAATGGCCGAGCCCGCTCCCCTCCTGCCGCAGTTCCTGCCTCAAACTCCGCCATCGTCAGCCTCCACGTACCTGCTGTTCGACTGCTTCAACCGCGCCATCCCGGGTTCAACCCGACCCAACGGGTTCGGCCATGCGGCCGTCGCGCAAATGCCGTCGAGCGGTAGCACCCCAAGATCGGAAAGGGATTGGCATTGCACGGTGACAGGACCGACAGCCGCAAGTGACGGGTGCGCAAACATTCCCCTTGACCTGCTCCCGCAAGTCGCTACTTCATTATTTACGAAGCTTGAACCCGAAGATAGCCCAGTGCAATATGCTTTCTGCGTAGTCTGCCTTCGCGAAATAAGAAGGTAGTTCAATGCGCTTCGATTTCACCGACCTCAATTTATTCCGGCACATCGTCGAGGCCGGCAGCATCACGCATGGCGCAGTGCGCTCGAACCTGGCGCTGGCAGCGGCCTCGACGCGCATCCGCAAGATGGAACTGGCTTTCGGAACCCCCCTCCTGGTGCGCGGGCGCGCGGGTGTGAAACCGACCCCGGCGGGCCGTACGCTGCTTCAGCACGCGCGGGGGATCCTGGCGCAGACCGAGCGCCTGCAGGAGGACCTTTCTCCCTATGCGCGCGGGCTCGCGGGCCAGGTCCGTGTGCTCTCGAACACGAACGCGCTCACCGAATTCCTACCCGAGACGCTGAGTTCATTCCTCATGGCCTACCCGGACATCAGCGTGGATCTGGAAGAGCGGCTGAGCGACGAAATCGTCGGGCTGGTTGCTGAAGGTCATGCCGACATCGGGATCGTGGCGGGCACCGTCGATTACGGCGGGTTGAACACATTTCCGTTTCGCAGTGATCGTTTCGTGCTGGTGGTTGCCAAAAATCATCCGCTCGCCAATCGCTCGCGCATCGGCTTTGCCGAGGTGCTCGAATACGACATGGTCGGGCTCGACCGCGCCAGCGCAATCCAGCGCTTTCTGGCCGACAAGGCAAACCGCATCGGCCGCCCCTTGCGCCTGCGCGTGCAGTTGCGCAGCTTCGATGCCATCTGCCGACTGGTCGAATGCAACGTGGGCGTTGGCATCGTCCCCGAAACCACCGTGCACCGCACCGAGCGCACCATGGCTATCAGCGCGGTTCGGCTCACCGATTCCTGGGCCTTGCGCGAGTTGACCATTTGCGTGCGCGATGTCGAAGTATTGCCGCCCTACGCGCGTCAGCTCGTCGATCATCTCAGGGCGAGCGTAGCCTAGGCCCAGGCAGGAGCTCTTGCCTCTCAAGAGGGCATCAGGACCCAGTAATCCAGATCAAGGATCACCGCTGGGTCATAGTCGTCGCCGCTTTTGAGCGGGAAGTCTGGGCACGGCCGGTCCTTGGTTGCGACGGTGCGCAGGCGCAGCGCGCCGATATCCTTGCGGCCCGGAATTGTTGCGCTCGCAAGCACTTCCGACCACGCAAACACCGTGCATCCGGCAAATAACGGCGCGACGTGCCTGCCTCCATTGATGGCAGCCACATGGAACGCGTTGGCAAGACCATTGAACGACAGCGCGCGCGCAAGTGAAATCGCGTGCCCACCGTAGATCAGGCGGCGCCCGAAGCGGCCCTTGCTCTCGGCAAATTGATTGAAGTGGATGCGAGCGGTGTTCTGGTAAAGGCGCGTGGCAATCTGATGCTCGGCTTCCTCGACGGTTATTCCGTCGACGTGATCGATCTTGTCGCCGGTCTTGTAGTGGCCGAAGCGATGGGCGCTGCCCGCCAGTTCCGCGTCGTAGGCTGCGGGGTTGATTTGAGGGCAGGCGGCACCGAGCTGCGCCGGCTCCACGCTGTTGGGAAGTTCGGGCACTTTTTCGCCGGGCGCCGGGGCCGCCCCGTCGCGTTTGCGCACCATGACCCAGCGCGCGTAGTCGAGCACGGTATCGCCGGTTTCGTCGAAGCCGCGCGAGCGCACATAAACGATGCCGGTCTTCCTGTTGAAATTCTCTCTTAGTCCAATGACTTCCGATACGGCGGTCAGCGTGGCGCCGGGGAAAACCGGCCTGAGAAAACGGCAATCGGCGTAGCCGAGATTGGCAACGGCGTTGAGGGAGATATCCGCGACCGTCTTGCCGAACACGACATGGAATACCAGCAGGTCGTCGAGCGGTGAACGCGGGTAGCCGATTTTCTGGGCGAAGATGTCGGACGATTGCACGGCAAAACGGGAGCCGAACAGGCCATTATAAAGCGCCACGTCGCCTAGCGTGACCGTTCGCGGCGTGGCGTGGCGGATCTGCTGACCGAGGCGGAAATCCTCGAAGAAATTTCCAGGATTGGTCTTGGGCATCATTCGATCACGCCGTCACACGCGGGTTCGACCCGCGCATCCATCATACACATCTCGCACCCTCACCTTACAAGTGTTTGAAATTCTGTAGGTATCTCCTGTGGCGCAGGATGTAACCGCCGGGCTAGGGCGAGCGAAATACAAGAGTCGCGAGCCCGGCCCGCCTTGCCGACCACCCACCGGGGATTGCATGACCGCCCGAATGCTTCAACCTAACGTGATGCCGCCCTATATGGACGGGACGTTGCTTCCGCCCCCGTTTCCGGGCATGGCGGTGCGCTACCCTCAATCGGCGCCTGATGATCACGGCCAAATCGCAGACCCGAAGCGCCGACGATCTGCGCCGCTCGGCCCAGATGGCGGCGGCGCAGGGCGGTGACCGTGCGGCCTACGAGGCGCTGTTGCGTGATTGCGTGCCGCTGATCAAGGCCGTAGCCGGCCGGCGGGGCGTCCCGCCGGACCGCAGCGACGACGTGGTGCAGGATGTGCTGCTGACGATCCACCGTGCCCGCCAGACCTACGATCCGGCCCGCTCCTTCACCGCCTGGCTGTGCGTCATTGCCGAGCGGCGCGCGATTGATCTCTTGCGCCAGGTGCGCCGCCATGGTGCGCGCGAATTCTATGTACCGCTCGCCTTCGAGGCTTATCCCGACGAAGGCGCCGACCCGACGCGCGGCGTCGAACACGCCGAAGCCTCCGGCCGCGTCACCGAAGCGCTGGCGACATTGCCCCCGCGCCAACGCGAGGCGGTGGAAGCGCTGGTGCTCAAGGAGCAATCACTGACCGAGGCCGCTGCCGCCACGCGCCGCACCAAGGGCGCGCTGAAAGTAAACCTGCACCGCGCACTCAAGGCGCTGCGCGGTAAAATGGAGCGAACCGAGTGAGGATGCCATGACGACCTCCCCTCATGACCCTCTGATTCGCGGCCTCGCCGCCGACTTGAAGCCGGTACGCCGCTTGCGGCGGCCGGCGCTACGCGCGCTCGGGTGGCTCGGCGTGGTTGCCGCCATCGCCCTTGGCCTCGCCATCTTCGCCGACGTGCACGCCCTTTGGGAGCGAATCGCCGCCGCGCCTGACATGTGGCTTGCCGTGTTCGGCTCGGCTGCGACCGCGGTTCTCGCCGCCGTTGCTGCCTTCGAGCTGAGTCTGCCCGATGCGCCGCGCGCCTGGGCTTGGTTGCCGCTACCGGGCGCCCTCCTGTGGGTGACGGCGAGCAGTTTTGGCTGCCTGCGCGTTTGGTTCCTGCCGGATACGCATGTCGCTGTGCTCGGCGAGGCGCGCGACTGCCTCATCTTCATCGTCTCGTTGTCGGTGCCGTTGTCCGCGCTGCTGTTCCTGATGCTGCGCCGCGCCTGCCCGCTGCAGCCGGGGCTCACTGCCGCGATCGGCGGCCTCGCGGTGGCAGCTGCCGCGGCGACGTTGCTCAACTTTTTCCATCCCTATGACGTGGCCGCGACCGACCTCACCGTGCATGCGATCGCTGTGGCACTGGTTGTTGTCGCCAATCGCGCGCTTGGTGGTCGGATTTTCACAGCACCCAATTTCGCGTCGGTCGGCGTAACCGCGGACCGGGTCCGGTCGAATTAGGAGTCGATGGCGCGATGCCGCCATCGAACATCCTCAAGAGGAGTAAGCAATGACCCGTTCCCGTACCGTCCTGTCCCTCGCCGCCGCGACGTTGGGCTTCGCGCTCGCGTTTGCGCCGGGCGCCTTCGCGGATGACATGAAGAAGGATGGCATGACCAAGTCCGACACCATGAAAAAGGACGACGGCATGAAAAAGGACACGATGTCGAAGGACACCATGTCCAAGGACGCGATGAAGAAGGACAGCATGTCCAAGGACAGTATGTCCAAGGACAGCATGAAGAAATAAGTCAGTAAAACGGCCGGGCCCGCGCATCCGCGGGTCCGGTGTTGCCGTACATTCGCTGCAGGCTAGCTAGAATAAGTGCTGACAGGGCAGAGCTGCGATGACCGCCGAAACCATGACCGCAACGTCTGTCGAGGCAACGATCCACCCGCTCTGGGTGCGTGTTTGCCATTGGGTTAACGCGCTGGCGATCCTGGTGATGATCGGTTCCGGCTGGCAGATCTACAACGCGTCGCCGCTATTCGATTTCCTGATCTTTCCGCGTCAGATCGCGCTCGGCAACTGGCTCGCCGGTGCGCTGCTCTGGCATTTCGCCGCGATGTGGGTGCTGGTCATAAACGGGATCGTCTACGTCACGCTCGGCATCGTTACTGGCCGCTTCCGCCGCAAGCTGCTCCGGATCCGCCCGGGCGAAGTGGTCGCCGATGTCAAAGCGGCGCTGACCTTCAAGCTCGCGCATGACGACCTCTCGCACTACAACGCCGTTCAGAAGCTTCTCTATACGGGCGTCATCCTCGCCGGCGTCGTCATCGTGTTGTCGGGAATCGCCATCTGGAAGCCCGTGCAGCTCCAGGAATTGACGGCGCTGTTCGGCGGATACGACGCCGCCCGTTACTTGCATTTCTTCGCCATGGCGGCGATCGTCGTGTTTTTAGTTGTGCATGTGGTGCTCGCGCTCATCGTACCGAAGAGCCTGCGCGCCATGATCACCGGACGATAGGAGTTTCCCATGCGCAAGCGAAAGGTCATTCCCGGCGTCGATCCGAAACTGCTCATCAAGGATGCGGCCAAACTGATGCCCGACGCCAGCCGTCGCGGTTTCCTGCGCGGAGCGGCGAGCCTCGGTGCGCTCGCGTTCCTCACCGGTTGCGACATCATCGATGGCGATACCGCCGAAGGGGTGCTGCGCAAGATTTCCGAATTCAACGACGGGGCACAGGCGGCGCTATTCAGCCGAAGCAAGCTGGCGCCGACGTTTCCCAAAAGCGCCATCACCCGGCCGTTCCCGTTCAACGCCTATTACGACGAGGACGAGGCGCCCGAGGTCAACGGCAAGACCTACAAGCTCGAGGTCGCCGGCTTGGTCGAAAACAAGAAGGCCTGGACGCTCGCGGAATTACACGCGCTGCCGGAGGTCTCGCAGATCACGCGCCATATCTGTGTCGAGGGCTGGAGCGCGATCGGCTCCTGGCAGGGCACGCCGCTGTCGGAGTTCCTGAAGCGTATTGGCGCGGATACGCGCGCCAAATATGTCTGGTTCAAGTGCGCCGAGGGCTACACCAACACCATCGACATGCCGACTGCCCTGCATCCACAGACCCAGATGACCTTCAAATTGGACAACCAGATCCTGCCGCGCGCCTACGGCTTCCCCATGAAAATCAGGATTCCCACGAAGTTGGGCTTCAAGAATCCGAAATACGTCGTGGCCATGGAGGTGACCAACACCGACAAGGGCGGCTACTGGGAAGACAAAGGCTACAACTGGTTCAGCGGTCTTTAGGCCCGATCGCCTTGCCAATCGCCGCGCGGCCCTTTAGCAATCCGCGCGTGTCAGTAACGGCGAGGCGTAAATGGCCACCCACAATCTGCTTCTTCTTCCAGGCGACGGTATCGGCCCCGAAGTTATGGCTGAGGTGAAGCGCGTCATCGATTTCTTCAACAAGAACGGCCCCGAGAAGTTCACGACCGAAGAAGCGTTGGTTGGCGGGTGCTGCTACGACGCGCACAAGGTGGCCATCACTGACGCCACGATGGAAAAAGCCAAGGCGGCCGATGCCGTGATTTTTGGTGCGGTCGGCGGCCCGAAATGGGACAAGGTGCCGTATGACGTGCGGCCCGAGGCCGGCCTGCTGCGCCTGCGCAAGGATCTCGATCTATACGCCAATGTGCGGCCGGCGATTGTCTATCCGGCGCTGGCGGATTCCTCGTCGCTCAAGCGCGAGGTCGTGGAGGGGCTCGACATCATTATTTTGCGCGAGCTGACCGGCGGCGTTTATTTCGGCGAGCCGAAGACCATCACCGATCTCGGCAATGGCCAGAAGCGCGCGATCGATACGCAGGTCTACGATACCTACGAGATCGAACGGATCGGCCGGGTGGCTTTCGAACTTGCCCGCAAGCGGCGCAACAAGGTCACCTCCATGGAAAAACGCAACGTCATGAAGACGGGCGTTTTGTGGAACGAAGTGATGACGCAGCTGCACGCGCGCGAGTTCAAGGACGTGCAGCTCGAGCACATGCTGGCTGACGCGGGCGGCATGCAGTTGGTACGCTGGCCCAAGCAATTCGACGTCATCGTGACCGACAACCTGTTCGGCGACGTGCTGTCGGATATTGCGGCGACTCTGACCGGCTCGCTCGGCATGTTGCCGTCCGCTTCGCTCGGCGAAGCCGATGCCAAGACCCGCAAGCGAAAAGCGCTTTACGAGCCGGTGCACGGCTCGGCGCCCGACATTGCCGGCAAAGGCATCGCCAACCCGATCGCGATGATCGCGTCGTTCGGGATGGCCTTGCGCTACTCGTTCAATGTCGCAAGCCAGGCCGACTGGATCGACAAGGCGATTTCGGCCGCGCTCGCCAAGGGCCTGCGCACCGCCGACATCAAATCGGAAGGCACCAAGGTCGTATCAACTTCGGAGATGGGCACGGCCATCCTCGCCGAGCTGGAACAGCTCGCCGCCTGACAACCGGCGCAAAAAAACGCGGCCTTGCAGCCGCGTTTTTTTGTGACGTGAATGACAGTCTAGAATTGCGGCCAGGGATTGTTCTTGCTCGGCAAGGTCCACGGGCCCGGCAGCGCGGTCTGGTTATTGCCGAATGGCGTGTTGTCGAGAATCCCCGACGCGCGGTGATTGGGTGTAATTGCATAGCCGTGATCGCCCCGCTCACCCGGGAAAGTTTCGGTGCCCGGGTCGAGGTAGGACCGTTTCTGAATGATGATGCGGGTGCGCGTGCGGCCGTCTTCGTCGCGGCTCACCTGGACCGTATTTCCCCGATTGTAGGCGACAGTGCGCTTTTTCTTGGTCTGGGTTGTCTGGGCGTCCGCAGACGCGGCCAGCAGGGCCAACGCTCCGGCCAAGGCAATCGCGGCGGCGGCGAATTTCAAGCGCATGTTTGGTCCTCAGCGGCTCTCAAGTTGCAACGCAGTTTAGCGACCTTCGGTTCGTTGCAACAGGCCTGAATCACAAGCAATTGTCCATGACATACATCAAGGCCCCGCGCGGGGCCATCCTTTTAGGTTATTTTGGCGCGGCGCGCTGATTCAGCTGCCGTAGTTTTTCGCCAGATAATCGGCGATCACCTTGGCGTCGGCATCGTCGATTGGTGCCCCGAATGCCTTGACCATTTTGGTGACCGCAGCGCCCCAGCCCGCCGCATTGAGAAACGGCGAGTTCATCGGGATATAAGCGAGTGTATGGCAGGCTTGGCAATTGGCCTCCACTTTGTCGACGCCCGGCGCCTGCTTGAGCTTGATCACCTGCTCGGCGGCGAATGCCGGCGACGCGATGAGAGCGGCGACAAGTGCAATGACGAATTTATGCATGGTGCCCTCCTCACGCCGTCAGCGTGATGTTTTACATGACGTTGTTGTGATAGCCGGCCGGATTGAAAATCAGCTCGGACACCTGGCTCTGGCCGAGCTTGTTGGTGGCGTTGACCGTCACAGTGTTGTTGCCCTTCTTGGCCG
>DATGDN010000330.1:0-11251 GCA_035310865.1 Pseudolabrys sp.
GGGCGCGCGGCTCGACCGGCAAAGAGTTTGGCTCTGTCATCGACAAGGTCCTGGCGAGCGGCCTTTCCGACATTATCCTCGTGTCGCATGCATACCTCGGCGGACTGTATACGGAATGGTGGCGGGTCTATGAGACCGCCCTGGCAAGCAAGCAGGTTACGTGGCGTTCGTTTGAACAATGGGTAAGCAGCGTCAAAATCAACGCGCAGCCGCTGGCGGAAATTCCGGTTAACCGGGAAGTCAAATATGATGTGCCGAAGCCGGCGGTGCCGCTGGAAAAGCTCGAACTTCTTCCCGAATTGCGCGGAAAGATGAACTGAACACGCTCCGAGTTCGTTTGCGCCTTTGATCTGGCGCAAAGACCGCTCGTTAGAAGCTCACTGTCGCTTCAGGCTGAGGATATAGGCGATTATGTCATCCTCATGGGATCTTGAGATCATAAAGTTCGGCATTTGCTTATGGCTTGATCGAAGGAACACTTTCAGCGAAAGACGGGTGGTGGACGGCAGTCTGGCGATGTCCTCAAAGCTTGGAGGATATCGATACAGTAAAGGGAACTGCGGACGAACTTGATGGCAATCGCCGCAAAGCTCTGTCGCCAACCGACGCCCCGCAGCCCTTTCGGCAGACTGGGCGGGTGCCGCAACCGATGACGCTAACGCCGCGGTGACGAGGAGGCTCAAGAATACGGACTGGCGCATGGATCCCCCGCAGAGCGAGCGCGTGCAGCTTTTCTCGACGAAGTCCTTATTGGCTTGAGATCGCCCTATCCTATCAATACGTGTATCGTTTTCCCACCGCCGACGGGGCCAGCACCTTGTCGCCGAACGCTGCTGAAAGCGCGGCGATGGCGCGCCAGCCGGTGCAATGTCCGGCGGCGATCTGGGCGAGGCTGAACTCGGCCATCGCCTGGACGGTCTGCGGAATGATCGCCTCGTTCGCGCCGGAAAGATGCAGGCCACCCATCACCGCATGCAGCGGCTGACCGGGAAAAGTCGCGCGCGCGTGCTTGAGCACATTGACGATGCCGGCGTGCGAGCAGGCGCTCAACACGACGACGCCCTTTCCCTTGACGTTCACGGCCAGCCAGCGCTCGTCCATCAGCCGTTCGTCCGGCTCCCATTGTCCATCGGCGGTCCTGCGGACCTGCCCGGGAAGCCCGCGCTCGAAGGGCGTGACACGCGGAACCTCGCCGCTGACATAAAACATGTCATCGAGGAACGACTGCGGCTCGGTTGTGCAGATGACCTCGGCACCGAGCGCGCTGAGATCGGCGATGCTGGGCACGTCGTCCATGAGGCGCAGTCCGCCGTTGGGCATCCGCAGCGCGCGCGAGCTGAACATTCCCGGATGCGCATAATACGGGACAGGGCGGTTACCATTGCGCGCGCGGATCGCATTGAGCGCGGTGAACATCGCGCCGGAATGATCCCAATGCCCGTGCGAGAGCACGATCGTCTCGACCTGGCCCAAATCAGCGCCGAGCCGCGCGCAGTTGCGCTCGAAGGCGAAATCCTCCGGACCGCTGTCGAAAAGCATGCTGCGCCTTGTTTCGCCGCGCGTAGCAGTGACCAAGGCGGAGAAGCCGTGCACCGCGCAGCACAGGCAGCGGCCGGACGAGGCGCGCAGGCCGCGCCGCGTCGCGAAGGCAAACTCGTTCTCGACGTTGGCGGGCGTCGATGACAGGCCGTCGGTCACGTTGTCGACCAGGACCTGGATCTCGAGCTTGTCGACGGGTGCGAGGCTCGCCATTACTGCGGCTGCAAACCCGACGCCTTCACGACCTGCTCTGCGCCGGCGCGGTCGGCCTTGATCTCGGCGGCGAACTCCTCGGGCGTGTTGATCGCCGGCACCTGGCCGCGGTTGATCACGTATTTCTCGACGAACGACTTGTCGGAGAACACGCGTTTCACCTCGCCTGCGATCTTGTCGATGACCGGCTTCGGCGTGCCGGCGGGCGCAAAGAGCCCGTACCAGGTCTGCGAGGGCGCGCCCTTGTAGCCGAAGTCGGCGAGCGTCGGCACCTCCGGCAGCAACGGCGTGCGGATGTTGTTGACCAGTGCCAGCGCCGTCATCTTGCCGCCGCGGATATGCCCGATGACGTTGCCGAGACCGAGTAGGCCGATCGGCGTCGAGCCGCCAAGGATCGCGTTGGTCGCCTCGCCGCCGCCCTTGAAAGGCACGCGCACCCAATCGGCGCCTTTGTCCTTCTTGAGGCTGTCCATATAGACGACGCACGGAATCGACGCGGTCAGATAAGACAACGTGCCCGGTTTCTCGCGCGACACCGCCACCAGCTGATCCACCGTCGTTGCCTTGAGATCGGAATTGATCACCAGCACCTGGATCAGGTGGAACAGGTTGATGATCGGCGTGAGCTTCTCCGGATTGAACGGGAGATTCTTGAACAGGAACTGGTTGTAGATGAGTGGATCGGCATTGATGATGCAGATCGTGTAGCCGTCGGGCGCGGCTTCGGTGCAGGCACGCGAAGCGATGTTGCCGGCGCCGCCCGGGCGGTTCTCGATGATGATCGGCTGGCCGAGGCTCTTGTGCAGCTCCTCGCCGAGCACGCGCATGAAGATGTCGCTGATGCCGCCGGCGCTCGACGTCGTGAGCACATGGATCGGCTTGCTCGGGTAGTCGTCTGCACGCGCCGCCGCACCAGACAACACAACCGCTGTGGCCAACACAATAAAAGGAACGAGCCGTCTCATGGCAAAGACCCCTATCGACCGTCTGCGCTACGCATTCGCCCCACGCACAGTTGATCATTGGACCCGGGCGCGGACAAGCCACCCGCCAGGGGGTCAGTGATGCCGGGGCAGATGCACGCCGAAATGGCGCCGGCGATGCGCCATGGCGGCATGTTTGAGAATTTCCGCGGCCGCCAGATAGCCTGCGACAAGGACCGCCATCGCCAGCAGCACCGAGGACCCAAGCGGCACGAAACCGAACGGTCGGCCGAGCGGCGTCAGTGCAAAGACAAAAGCCATTGCGAGGCCGCCCAATGAGGTGAGAACCAAAACGCGATGCGGCCGTCCCGTCCAGAATGGCGCGCTGCTTCGAATGAAGAAGATGACGAGGATCTGCGTCGCCATGGATTCGAGAAACCAGGCCGTGCGGAAGACTTCCGGCGTGGCATGAAAGCCGTGCAGCAGAATAAGGAAGGCCGCGATGTCGAAGACGGACGACAACGGCCCCATAATGAGCGTGAAGCGCAGCAGCTCCGACATTTCGAGCCCGCGCGGGCGGCGGATGGTGCTGCGTTCGACCGTGTCGTACGGAATGCCGACTTCGCTCAGGTCGTACAGCAAATTGTTGAGCAGCACCTGGATCGGCGTCAGCGGCAGGAACGGGATGAACACCGAGGCCACCGCCATCGACAGCATGTTGCCGAAATTGGACGATGTGCCCATGCGCAGATATTTCATGATGTTCGCGTAGGTGCGGCGGCCTTCCTCGACCGCGTCGTAGACGACGCCGAGATCGGGCTCGAGCATGATCATGTCGGCGGCCGCCCGTGCGACTTCCGTCGCGCCCTCGACCGCGAGGCCGACGTCGGCGGCATGCAGCGCCGGTGCATCGTTGATGCCGTCGCCGATGAATCCGACGGTGTGACCGCCGGCCAGCAGCGCGCGAATGATGCGGGTCTTCTGTTCGGGCGAGACGCGCGCGAACAGATCGGTCTTCTCCACCCGAAGCGCGAGCGCGGTATCGCTCAAACCGGCGACGTCCACGCCGGTCATCAGGCCGCGCACCGGTATCTTCAGCGTCTCGACCAGATGGCGAACGGTCGGCGCGGCATCGCCGGAAATAATCTTGACGCGGATGCCGGCGCCCTCGAGTCGCTTGATGGCGTGGGCGGCTGTTTCCTTCGGCGGATCGACAAAGAGTAAAAAGCCCGCAAAGACGAGCTGCGCCTCATCGGCAACACCGGCGCTTTGCGTTGTCGCGGGGCACTCGCGCCAGCCGACCGCGATGCTGCGCAGGCCCTGCGCACATTTGTCATGGTAGAGTTTCTCGAGAGCAGTGCGCCGGGCAGGATCCAATGGCTGCACGCCGGAGCTCGTTTCGACCTTGATCGATAACGCGAGAATATCCTCTGCCGCACCTTTGACGATGAGCAGGCGGCGGCCCGCCTTCTCCGCAAGCACCGAGACGCGCCGCCGTTCGAAGTCGAAAGGCACGTCAGCTATGTAATGCCAATCGTCGCGGCGCACTGCGCCAGCACCGGCGAGGATGGCGTTGTCGAGCGGGCTGCGCAGCTTGCTTTCAAAGCCGCTGTTGACTGCGGCCAGTTCCAGAACCTGTGCACTGTCGGCGCCGTCTGCGCCGGGATGGCCCACGAGCGCAATCTTCGCTTGCGTCAGCGTGCCGGTCTTGTCCGTGCACAGCACGGTCATGGCGCCAATGTCATGGATGGCCGCGAGGCGCTTCACCACCACCTTGCGCGCGGCCATGCGCACGGCACCGCGAGAAAGCGTGACGGTCATGATCATCGGCAGCAGCTCCGGCGTCATGCCGACGGCCAGGGCCACCGCAAACAAGAAGGATTCGATCACCGGCCGCGACGAGGCGAGATGCGCGAGCAACACAAACAGCACCATGAAGCCGGTGAGCCGCAGGATGAGGACGCCGAAGGTATGCAGGCTGCGTTCGAGGCTTCCCGGCGGCGGTGCGGATTCAAGCTCGGCAGCGATGGCGCCGAAACGGGTGCGGCTGCCGGTGGCGGTGACCAGCATCACGGCGGTGCCGCGCACCAGCGCGGTGCCGCCGAAAAAGGCGTTGAAGGCCTCGGCTGGCGCCGTGGCGGCGCAAGGACCCGGCCGTTTGTCGACGGGAAAGGCTTCGCCCGTGAGCAGCGCTTCACTGGTTTGCGCGCCGATGGCCTCCAGCACAATGCCGTCAGCCGGCACCAGATCGCCCGCGGCCAGTTCGATGACGTCACCCGGCACGATCTCCTCGACCGGCGTCTCGATCACGCTGCCGTCACGGCGCACCGCCGCGCGCACCGCCACCGAGTGCTTGAGGGCATCGACCGTTTTTTCGGCATGATGCTCCTGCGTGACCTCCAGCCCGATCGATAGCGTGACCACGACGAGAATTATGGCGCAGCTCGCGAGATCGCCGAAGGCGCCGGAGACGATTGCCGCAATGATGAGGATGGCAATGAGCGGTTCGATCAGGCGGCGGAGAATCTTGCCGAGGATGCGCCGGCGAACGGGCTCTGCCACCACGTTGCGGCCATAGGCGCGCAGGCGGCGCTCCGCCTCAACGCCGCTCAGCCCGGCGGCAGACGTGCCGAGCTTTGATAAGAGCTCAGCCTCATTCGCGCACCAGAAGGTGTCGTCGGAGGATGGCGCGCCGGTCGGCTGGTCGGACATGCGAGCATCTCGATCCGTTGCGCCCCGGCAGGTTCAGCCGGAAAGTCGAGCCTTCACCATTCCGCTCGCCTTGGCCATGTCCATCTGCCCGGCATATTTGCCGCGCAGGACGCCGATCACCTTGCCCATGTCCTTCATGCCCGCGGCGCCGGTCTCCTTCACCGCCGCCTCGATCGCCGCTTTCATCTCGTCGTCGGACATCTGCTTGGGCAGATAGCCGGAGATGATGGCGATCTCCTCCTGCTCCTGCTTCACCAGGTCGGCACGGCCGCCCTTCTGATAGAGCTCCACCGATTCCTGGCGCTGCTTGATCATCTTCTGCAGCACGCCGAGCACCTCGGCGTCGCCGAGCGGCGGCTTGCCGGTGCCGCGCGCCTCGATATCGGCATTCTTGAGCGTGGAATTGACCATGCGCAGCGTCGAAACCGCCCGCTCATTCTTGGCCTTCATGGCTTCGGTCAAAGCCTTGTTGATGTCGTCGCGCAGCACGGTGCTTCTCCTGGTAATATGCTTTGACCCCCGCTCCCTAGCAAAGAGAGGAATAAGAAAGGGTCAATTCACGGCGATCTTCATATTTACATCATAGTACAAAAGCGCGGCGCCGCATCCGCAAGCCGGCCAATTGATCAGGCAGCCGCTAAACCGCGACCGAATGACGGGCGTGAGAGCTCGGGAGATAGGCGTCGAAAGCTGCCGCAATCAGGCGCAGGTATGGGCGCCCGCTTTCATGGACAGTGATGCGATGGCCGTCGATCCGCGCAAATCCATCTGTGACGAACGGCTGCAATGCCTCGATTTCCTGCTCGAACGATGCCCGTCCGCCCTCTCCCGTAACCTGATCGACGACGTCATCGATATCGCATTCAAGATTGCACATCAGCGACTCAATGATGCGGCCCCGGATGCGGTCATCGGCAGAAAGCGCGAGCCCTCTCACCGTTGCGAACCGACCCGACATGATGGCGCGAGAGTAGCGCGCCGTATCGGGAGCATTCTGCACAAAACCCCGCCTGAGATGGCCGATGGCGGACGCGCCCAAGCCGATCAACGCGGTGGCATCGTCCGCGGTATAGCCCTGAAAATTCCGGCGTAGCGTCCCCGCGCGCGCCGCGACAGCCAGGCTGTCGTCAGGGGTTGCGTAGTGATCAAGCCCGATCGGCTGGTACCCCAACGAGGTGAGCTCTTCGTAGGCGGATGTGGCTTGTTCGAAGCGTGCAGCCGATCCTGGCAAAGAAGATTCGTCCAGAAGCCTCTGGTGCCGCTTGATCCACGGGACGTGAGCGTACCCAAAAATGGCAAGCCGCTGCGGCTTGAGCTGATGGGCGAGCATCACGGTTCGCCGGATGTCGTGTACGGACTGGGTCGGAAGCCCATACATGAGATCAATATTGATATCGGCTATGCCGACCTCGCGCAGAGTGTTGACGGCCCGCTCGACCACAGCAAACGGCTGCACCCGTCCGATCGCCTGTTGCACATGCGCGGAAAGATCCTGAACGCCGAGACTCGCCCGGGTCACGCCGATGTCGGCAAGCGCGCCCGCGAGCTCCTTCGTGACGTATCGAGGATCCAGCTCGAACGCATGTTCGCGCATTGCCGTGAGATCAAAATGAAGGTCGAGCAGTGCAACGAGGTCGCGCAGCAAGTCAGGACCCAGTATGGACGGTGTGCCGCCGCCCCAATGGAGATGAACGACCCGCCGACCACCCGCGTGGACGCCGACCAGCTTGATCTCCCTGACCAGCCGCTCGGCGTAGGCTTCGACCGGCTCCGATCGCCGCGTCGCCTTGGTATGGCACCCGCAGTAGAGACACATTTCTACGCAGAACGGCACATGCAGGTAGAGCGACACGGTGTCCGGCCCGGTCAGCTCATCGAGCCACGATGCGTACGTGCCCGCTCCCATTGGAACAAAATGCGGTGCCGTTGGATACGACGTGTACCGCGGCACTGCCCGTTCCGCGGACGCTACTTTGCGCGAAAGCATAGGGATTCTTATCTGCCCGGGCCGGGATCAATTCATTGACCAAAATCAAACCGGATAATGGCAGGCCGTATTGATCATGGTTATTTCCTCTTTGCCCGGGGCCAGCGGCCGGTTGACCAGCTTGGTCACGCCGTTTACACGGTGCGTCACGTGCCGGGTTCAAACCGTCAACCAGGATCGGCACCGAAATACATCAAGAGGCCATGACCCAACAGCCGAAAGCTGCTTCCGCCGGAACCTGGGTAGAGCCCAAGCCGACGGCGCTTTTGGTGCTGGCCGACGGGACCGTTCTGGAAGGCTTCGGACTGGGCGCCACCGGCCATGCGGTCGGCGAGGTCTGCTTCAACACTGCGATGACGGGCTATGAGGAGATCCTCACCGACCCGTCCTATGCCGCGCAGATCATCACCTTCACCTTCCCGCATATCGGCAATGTCGGCACCAACGAAGAAGACATCGAGACCGTCAACATGGCGGCAACGCCGGGCGCGCGCGGCGTTGTCCTGCAGAGCGCAATCACCGCGCCGTCGAACTACCGCGCCACCAGGAATCTCAACGACTGGTTGAAGGCACGCGGCGTCATCGGCCTGTCCGGCATCGACACGCGCGCGCTCACCTCGCTGATCCGCGTGAAAGGCATGCCGAACGCGGTGATCGCGCACGAGCCCTCGGGCAGGTTCGACCTTCCCGCACTCAAGAAAGAAGCGAAGGAATGGCCGGGCCTCGTCGGCATGGATCTCGTGCCGATGGTGACCAGCGGCCAGCGCTTCACATGGGACGAGACCGAGTGGGTCTGGGGCAAGGGCTTCGGCCGGCAGGACAAGCCGGAATTCCACGTGGTCGCGGTCGACTACGGCATCAAGCGCAACATCCTGCGCCTGCTCGCCGGCTCCGGCTGCAAGGTGACCGTCGTGCCGGCGAAGACCTCGGCCGAAGACATCATGGCGCTGATACCCGACGGCGTCTTCCTGTCGAACGGGCCGGGCGATCCGGCGGCGACCGGCGAGTATGCGGTGCCCGTCATCAGGAAGCTGATCGATAGCGGCACGCCGACCTTCGGCATCTGCCTCGGGCACCAGATGCTCGGCATCGCGGTCGGCGGCAAGACGATGAAGATGCACCAGGGCCACCACGGCGCCAATCATCCGGTGAAGGATCTCACCACCGGCAAGGTTGAGATCACCTCGATGAACCACGGCTTCGCCGTCGACAAAGAGACGCTGCCGAAGAATGTCGAGCAGACGCATGTCTCGCTGTTCGATGGCTCCAATTGCGGCCTCGCGCTCAAGGACAAGCCGGTGTTCTCGGTGCAGTACCATCCGGAAGCCTCGCCCGGCCCGCGCGACAGTCATTATCTCTTCACGCGCTTCGTCGAGATGATGCGGCAGGCCAAGCGGAAGATTGCCTGACGTCATTCCCTTTCCAAGGCAGGCAACTCGTGCTGTCGAAGTTAGTTATATCGGCATGACTTCATCGAAGCCCCTCACCTTCATATTTCAGGACGACGGAAAGGTGCCGAACAATCCGGCGCTCCCTGTGCTCGTCTACAAAGATGCGCTCGATCTCAACGGCAACGGCGATCCGCGTGCGTTTGAAACGCGGTTCGCGGAGAATGGCTGGGGCCGCGACCAATGGCGCAACGGCATTTATCCCTTCGTGCACTATCATTCGATGATCCACGAGGCGCTCGGCATCGCGCGCGGGCATGCGCGCGTGCAGCTCGGCGGGCATAGCGGCGAGGTATTCGAGCTTGCGGCCGGGGATGCCGTCGTCCTGCCGGCGGGCACCGGGCATCAGAGGCTTTCCGGCAGCGACGATTTCCTGGTCATCGGCGCCTATCCGCCGGATGGCACTTATAATCTCTGCCGCGGCGACAATCCGGCCGAACGCGACAAGGCGCTGACGACGATTCCGAAAGTGCCTCTGCCAGAGAGCGATCCGGTTCTTGGCGAAAACGGACCGCTGCCGAAGCTCTGGCGGGCGTAATGCCTTGCCACCGGCACGGCGCGCTCCCTCTCCCCACCCGAACTCGGGTTTACCCGAGTTCGGGCATTATTTATGCGTCGAAGTCGGAAACATCCGACTTCGACTGGGGAGAGGGTTGGGGTGAGGGTGACCGAACGTCTCGATAGGTTATAACCCCTCACCCGCCCGCCTCTGCTGACGCGTCGGCGGGCGACCGCTCCCTAAAGGGATAGGTGAAGGGAGTCCGTTGCACCTTCCGTAGCAACAACGTGCTTTTGAATATGAGCGACTGGATCAACTTCTACGACTTCAAGCACTCGGTGATCTATGTGAATGCGCGTCACCGCGACGTGCATTACCGCACCATCGCCGAGGACATCCGCGCCTACGTCCCCTCGCCCGCCGCGCATGTGCTCGATTATGGCTGCGGGGAAGCGACCTCGGCCGATCTGGTTGCAGATGCCTGCGCACAGCTGGTGCTGGTCGAGGCCGCGCCGAACGTGCGCGCCTCGCTCACCATGCGCTATGCCGGCCATCCGAAGATCGTCGTGATCACCGCCGAGCAAGCGGCAGCGCTGCCGAAGGCATCGTTCGATCTCATCGTGATGCACTCGGTCGCGCAATATCTGACGGCGGCCGAGCTCGACTGGTTGCTGGCGATCTTCCGCGGCCTGCTCAAGCCGGGCGGTTTGTTCATCCTCGGCGACGTCGTGCCGCCGCATCTTGCCGCACCGTTGGCCGCGCTGTCGCTGCTGCGTTTCGGCGCCGTCAACGGTTTCTTCTGGGCGGCGGCGTTCGGACTGGTGCGGATTTTTACCTCGGACTACCTGCGGCTGAAGAAATCCGCCGGCCTGTCGCACTACAGCGAGGCCGCGGCGCTGGAACGGCTCAAGCAGGCCGGATTTTCGGCAAGGCGCGCCGCGCGCAACATCGGCCACAACCAGCACCGCATGACGTTCCTCGCGAAACTTGGCTAACCCGCCATTAACCCCAACTCGCGTCGCCAGCGGTTCTACACTTTACATCAAGGGCAATGGCCCTATTGCTGCAAACGGCCCGGTGGCGGAGTGGTGACGCAGAAGCCGTGCATGGTCTTCCAGACTGGTTCGATTCCAGGCCGGGCCTCCAGCCGCGCCAAGTGAGAGATTTACCTCCGCTTTGGAGAACGGGACCGACGGGAACCCGCCTCCGTTGGCCGTTCTTTTTCGGAGGTTGTCCGGTAGCAAACATATTACTGGACACCGCACCCCGCCGAGCGGCAGCCTTCAGGTCGGGCACCGGGTTGTCTTGCGGAGGCTCCCATGGACCGTTTCGTTCACGATCAAAATATAAAGCATCTTCGCGAGGTTTTGGCGCGCACGACTGACAAAGCAGAGTGCCGTCGCATCGTGAAGCTGATCGAAGAGGAAGAGGCGAACAAACTGAACGGACATCAACTAGGGGAAAATCCGTAATTGGTAGGGATGCCGGACGCCCCTAATTGGGTACCATGAATCATGCTGCCCAGCCCCCGACGTGCCCGAATTGCGAAAAGCCGATGGTCCGAGCGCGCGTCGTTCCGAAGGTCGCGACCCTTCCGGAGCTGGAGACGTTCCGGTGCAACAATTGCGGCGAAGTCCACACCAAGATTAAAAGCGACGAATAGTCCGCTTTAATTGCCGGTTTTGACGCGCGGACCGTCCACCGCTAGGCGGTGATCGCCCTTCCCTGACCGTCGAATCTGGTCTAAAGACCCACTCGCGCGCGAGGCCTGACCTCGGCGCGGTCCGAGGGACGCGCACCAAGCGCGCCCTTTTTTTGTGCCCAGTCATCCGCGGAGCCGATGCCGAAAAGAACCGACATCAAATCGATCCTGATCATCGGCGCGGGACCAATCGTCATCGGCCAGGCCTGCGAATTCGACTATTCCGGC
>DATGDN010000331.1:0-3485 GCA_035310865.1 Pseudolabrys sp.
GCGCAAGTCAAAAAAGAAATCCGTCCGCGGCAAGGCCCTTTCGGCGGGCGAAGGCCGTCGTGCCGTTATCGTTGTGGCGGCGTTGACCGGACTCTTTCTGCTCGCCGCCTTCGTGACGGCGGGCTCCTGCTTTTCCGCCGATCCGCAGATCATGAGTTCCGTGTTGAAAACGACCCCATTGAATCGAACGGAAGGCGGCGAGGCGGCAAGCCGCGTCGCTTCAATCGTGATCGAAACCGACAAGAAAGGCCGCTGCGAAGAACGCCGTTTCGATAACCGCACCGGAAAAATGGTTTCCGCAAACTACGTCAATTGCGACGCGCGCCTGGAGCCGGAACGCGACAACACGCCATCTGAAAATATCAATCGTGAGCGCATCCGCGCTATACTCGGCGCGTTCAAAAAGCAGAGCTTCTACTGGATTTGCTTTTTCGGAAGTGAACGGCGCCCGCGCCTAGCCTCGCAGCCACGCCCCAATTCGGTCGATCGCCTCATGCATGTCGGCAGCTGACCCGGCGTAGCAGAAGCGCAGGAAGTGCCGGCCGTTCACCGGATCGAAATCGATCCCCGGCGTCGCCGCGACGCCTGCCTCGTTAAGCATGCGCTTCGCGAAGTCCAGGCTATCGTCGGAAAACCGCGAAATGTCCGCGTAGAGATAAAATGCGCCGTCGACCGGCAGGAATTTGTCGAGCCCCATTTTCGGCAAGCCTTCCATAAGAATGCGCCGGTTCTCTTCATAGCCGTGCTTGACGGCATCCATTTCATCCTGCCCCTCAAACGCAGCCTCGGCGGCAATTTGCGCCAACGTCGGCACTGAAATCGCGAGATTGCCTTGCAAGCGCTCGACCGGCCGCACAAGAACGTCCGGCACGACCATCCAGCCAACGCGCCATCCGGTCATGCAGAAATATTTTGAAAACGAATTGATCACGACGGCACGGTCGGACACGTTCGCCGCGGTCTCGGCCGCGAAGGCATAGTCGAGTCCGTGATAGATCTCATCTGAGATCACGCGGATGCCCTCAGCTTCGGCAACCGCGATCAGCCGCGCAAGCGTATCCGCCCCCATCATGGTGCCGGTCGGATTGGCCGGGCTGGCAATCACGACACCCTTGAGAGGTGCGCGTTGATGCGCTGCGAGCAAGGCCTTAGCTGAAAGCGTCCACCGTGTCTCAACCGAGGTTTCGATGAGCACCGGCTCGCAACCCAGCGCGGACAGGATATGGCGATACGGCGGATAGCCAGGGTTGGCCAAGGCGACCCGATCGCCCGGCTCGAACAGCGACAGAAATGCCAAAATGAAACCGCCGGATGAGCCGGTCGTCACGACGATGCGCGCCGGATCAAGGATGAGGTCGTAGGCATTCTTGTAGTGGCGGGCAATCCGCGCGCGCAGGGACGGTATTCCTAAGGTTTCGGTATAACCGATACGCCCATGCACAAGTGCAGCCTGTGCGGCCTTGATCGCGGTTGCCGGCGCCGGCGCGGCCGGTTGTCCGACTTCCATATGAACGACCCTGGCACCCTGCGCCTCGCGCTGTGCGGCAGCCGCCATGACGTCCATAACGATGAACGGTGGCACATCGCTACGTTTCGATGGCGCCAACAGCTTTTTTGCCGCCTCAAGCATCATTTTCAGCCGATTGGACCTTATTCCCTGCCCCGCTACCGCCGCATTCACCGGATTGTTTGCGATCGGCGCCGTCATGACTTGGTCGTGATTGCAGGCTGCGTTGACCGCCCTTGGGGGCGTCACTAGTTTCACGCGCATTCGGTATCATTGGTACATGTCCTTGGACGGCACACCTATCAGGACGCGCCGCAGGGCGCCAGCAGCCCGGGCGATCGCGTTGCTTACCGCGGTCGCCGTCGGCGCGGCCGGCGCAGCACCTGCGCGTGCTCAAGATAGCGCCACACGCGGGATGCCGATCATCCGTGATGCCGAGATTGAACAACTGTTGCGCGATTACGCACAGCCGGTCCTGCGAGCGGCCGGACTTGCCAAGCAGAACGTGAGAGTCGTTGTCCTCAGTGACCGTTCATTCAATGCATTTGTCATGGATGGACGGCACATTTTTATCAATGCCGGCGCGCTCTTCGACGCCAAGACACCAAACGAGGTCATCGGCGTATTCGCCCACGAGACCGGACACCTCGCCGGCGGTCACCTCCAGCGATTGCGCGAGCAACTCGCGTCCGCGCAAACCGCGTCGATCATCGCCTTGCTTGCTGGCATTGGAGCAGCGGTCGCCGGCTCTCGCTCCGGGGCTGGTGGGGCGGATATTGGAGCGGCCGCGATCATGGCGCCCCAGTCCGCAATCATGCGTTCGATGCTCGCCTATGTGCGAACCCAGGAGGACCAGGCTGATCACGCAGGCGTGAAATTTCTTAATGCGACCGGCCAGTCCCCGCGTGGCATGGTGGAATTGTTCAAGCGTCTGAGCAACGAATCCTTGTTCAATTCGCGCTACATTGACCCTTACATGCAAACGCATCCGATGCCCGCAGACCGCGTCGCCGCGCTTGAGACTGTTGCGAGAGCAAGCTCCTACTGGGACCGTAAGGATTCTTCCGAGTTGCAGCTCCGCCATGACATGATGCGCGCCAAGCTCTCGGGCTTCCTGGAGCGGCCCGACACAGTCGCACGCCGCTATCCCGCCAACGACCACAGCCTGCCAGCGCGTTACGCGCGCGCGATCTCAACTTACCGGCACGCTGACTTGCGACAGGCGATTGCGCAAATAGATGCGCTGGTCCAGACGGAGCCGAACAATCCGTATTTTTACGAACTCAAGGGCCAGGCTCTGCTGGAAGGCGGTCATGCGTCAGAAGCCGTGGCCCCGCTACGGCGCGCAGTCCAGTTGTCGCACAGCAATCCCCTCATCGAAATCCTGCTGGCGCAGGCGCTCAATGCGGCCAACAATCCGAAACTTGCCGAAGAAGCAGTCGCCCTCCTGCGTGCCGCGATTATACGCGAACCAGAAGCGCCGGACGCTTATTCGCAGCTCGCCGTGGCGTATGGCCGCAAGGGCGATCTCGCCAATGCCGACCTCGCCTCCGCGCAAGCCGCGTTCAGCCGGGGCGACATCAAGACCGCACGTCAGCTTGCCGCTCGCGCCAAGACGCGTTTGCCGATCGGCTCCCCCGCCTGGGTGCGGGCCGATGATATCGTCAACGTCAAACCGCCCAACGCCAATGCGAGCAGCCACTAGTCACAAGGATCAAAAACCATGACATCGATTTCGCGCTACCTTGCGGCCGCCTGCGCGGTCTTGTTGACCCTTTCGGCGCCGCAGCCATCAAGCGCTGATGAATTTTCCGCAGGCCAGCGCGGCGAGGTCGAGCGCATTGTCCGCGAATACTTAATCGCGCATCCGGAAGTCGTCCAGGAAGCGATGGCCGAGCTTGAGAAGCGGCAGACAGCGGCTGAGGCCGAGAAGCACAAGGTTGCGGTCAAGCAATATTCGCAGGCCTTGTTCAGCTCA
>DATGDN010000332.1:0-11787 GCA_035310865.1 Pseudolabrys sp.
GGTGACATCGGCAAGGGGCACAGCGGGCATTTTCCCTTCCAGGATAAATGGCCCGCGATAACCGAGTACCGGCGACGCCGCCACGCTTTTGAGGATGGCGTCGAGCGCCACATCACGGGCGACACCGCCCTTTTCGGCCAGTGCGACTGCTTCACCGAAGGCGATGACCTCGACCATCAGCAAAAGATTGACGGCGATTTTCATTTGGCACGCGAGCCCATTGCCGCCGATGCGTGTCACCTTCGGCCCGATCGCGAGCAGTACCGGCTTGATGTGCTCGAAAGCCTGCTCGTCGCCGCCGATCATCACCGACGCATTGCCTTGAGTGACTGTGACGGGTGAGCCTGAGATAGGCCCATCCAGCATGATCGAACCTGCCTTGCTGAACTCCGCCGCAACTGCGCGGCTTTCGTCCGGTTCAATCGTACTCATGTCGACGTAGATGCCGCCCTTGCGCAATCCGGCGACGATACCGTCTTTGCCGAGAGCCACAGCGCGCACTGCCTTTGAGTCGGTCACAATGGAAAATACGATTTCGGATCGCTCAGCTACCGCACGCGGCGTGTCCGCCCAGCGCATGCCGGACTTGATCAGCGCTTCGGCTCTGTCGCGGGATCTGTTCCAGCCGGTGACTTCATGCCCCGCGGCCATGAGGCGTGGCACGATCAGCTGCCCCATGGCGCCAAGCCCTACAAAACCCAGCTGCACGAAACGTGTCTCCCTGCGTCATGCCCGCGCTTCGCGGGCTTCCACATCTTTCACTTTAACACTCAACACTAAAGACGTGGATGGCCGGCACAAGGCCGGCCGTGACAGGAAGTTTTACAGAAGTGGGCAGCGTGGGGGCTTACGGCAGCTTGTCGTAGCCCTCGCCGAAGCCGGCAAGGCTCATCGGGAACCCAATTCCTTCCTCCGGCGTCTGGAAGATAATGAAGGTTGCCGTCTTGCCGACGCGCAGCTTCTTGATCAGCTCGTCATCCATGATGACTTCGGCGATGCAGCCGTTCGGCAAGCACCGCACAAAACCGGCGCGGCCGATGTCCGCCTGGTCGATCTTCAGGCCAAGGCCCGACGGCAGCAATACGCCGAGCGGTGCGACCACGCGCATCAGCCGGCTTTTCTGATCGGCGGTCTTGAGCACGATCACGGTGAGGCCGACATTGGCGCGGTCTTCGGCGGTGACGCTCTGGATCAGCGCGCATTGCTCGGACTTGGCGCCCGGCGGCGTATCGCAGCGGATCTGCCAGTCTTTATGCACAGACTTTACGGCACCTTGCGCTCGAGCGGAGTCCGCGGGCGCCAGTGCGAGAACCGCGACCAGCGCTATTGGTCCAAGCCACCAGCCCGCGCCGGAACGCGCATGCCTGTCATGCTTGGAAAATCGCATCGTAAAGTCCTCTGGCATCCGGCATGTCAGCCCTTTCTAAGCGGCAGAGTAAGCGAATCGTCGCCCGGTCGGCACGTTATTTGTTCTCGTTGGGTCATGCCCGGCTGATCCTGTCAAGCAAGGGCTGCCTGGCGCGGGCCCGCCGGCGGCGGCGGCAAAAGCCCATAATTGCAATACCGAATGCCGGTTTTGGGTACGCCGTTTGTCGCACATAAGAGATAATGAGGTGCATTGCGGCAGGGCGGGAATTGTGGTTTGAGAAGCCGGGATTTTCCCCCGTCCCGCCGCACCGCCCAAACTGCCACGCCCGTGGCAAATGCCGTGCTCAGCGGGGCCGCGCCGAACATCATGCCAGTGGTGGGCGGCAAAAGGGGCCTGAGCAAGGCCGTTTTTCTCGTCGAAGGAGCGCATTGGACAATGCTGGTGCTCAAGCGGTTGATCGCATTCATCATCGCGAGCGCGATGATCCTCGGCGCTGGCGCTGCAGTGGCGGCGACGGGTCAGCCGGAGCCATGGCAACTCGGTATGCAAAAGGGCGCGACGCCGGTGATGGACGACATCATCTGGTTCCACGATTTCCTGTTGTGGCTGATTTCGGCGATCACGCTGTTCGTGCTCGCGCTGCTCGTTATCGTCATGGTGAAGTTCAACGCGCGCAGCAATCCAACGCCGTCACGCACGACGCACAATACGGCTATCGAAGTCGTCTGGACCGTCGTTCCCGTGCTCATCCTGGTGACGATTGCGATTCCGTCATTCCGCTTGCTGTTCTACCAGCTCAACGTGCCGCAGGCGGACGTGACCGTGAAGGCCACTGGCAAGCAGTGGTTCTGGACCTACAACTATCCGGACAGCAAGTTTGAATTTGACTCCCTGATGGTACAGGACAAGGACCTCAAGCCGGGTCAGCCGCGCCTGCTTTCGGTCGACAATGAAATGGTCGTTCCTGTGAATAAGGTGGTGCGCGTGCTCACCATAGGCGCCGACGTGATCCACTCATTTGCGGTGCCGTCATTCGGCATCAAGATCGATGCGATCCCCGGCCGGATCAACGAGACGTGGTTCAAGGCCGAGCGCGAAGGCACATATTACGGGCAATGCTCCGAGCTTTGCGGCAAGGATCACGCCTTCATGCCGATTGTTGTCCGCGTGGTGAACGACAAGGACTATACGGCGTGGATCGAGCAGGCGAAGAAGAAGTATGCAACGGACGACAGCCGTCCGACCGCGGTGGCCGCGGCCGACGGTGCGAAGTAGCGGATACGCGGGCGACAACGACGAAGTCGAAGGATAATAACGATGGCTAGCAATACGGCAGCGGCACACGGCGCACACGATGCCCACGAGCATCATCCGACCGGATGGCGGCGTTTCGTGTATTCGACGAACCACAAGGACATCGGAACGATGTACCTTGTCTTCGCGCTGGTTGCCGGCGTGATCGGCGCCTTGATGTCGGTCGCGATCCGCATAGAATTGCAGAACCCCGGCGTCCAGTTCTTCCCGACGCCACATGAATACAATGTGTTCGTCACCGCGCACGGCCTGATCATGATCTTCTTCATGGTGATGCCGGCGATGATCGGCGGCTTCGGCAACTGGTTCGTTCCCCTGATGATCGGCGCGCCGGACATGGCGTTTCCGCGCATGAACAACATTTCGTTCTGGCTATTGCCGGCATCATTCGCGCTGTTGCTCACCTCGGCTTTTGTCGAGGGCGAACCGGGCTCCAACGGTGTGGGCGCCGGATGGACGTTATACGCGCCGCTCTCGACCAGCGGTCATCCCGGTCCGGCGGTGGATTTCGGTATTCTGTCGATCCACCTTGCCGGCGCCTCCTCGATCCTCGGCGCCATCAACTTCATCACCACCATCTTCAATATGCGCGCGCCTGGCATGACGCTGCATAAGATGCCGCTGTTCGTATGGTCGATCCTGGTGACGGTATTCCTGCTGCTGCTGTCGCTGCCGGTCCTCGCCGGCGCGATCACCATGCTGCTCACCGACCGCAATTTTGGCACGACTTTCTTCGCGAACGACGGCGGCGGCGACCCGATCCTGTATCAGCACCTCTTCTGGTTCTTCGGCCACCCCGAAGTGTACATCCTCATTCTTCCCGGCTTCGGGATGATCAGCCAGATCGTTGCCACGTTCAGCCGTAAGCCAGTGTTCGGCTATCTGGGCATGGCTTACGCGATGGTCGCGATCGGCGGCATCGGCTTCGTCGTGTGGGCGCACCACATGTACACGGTCGGAATGTCGACCGGTGCGCAGGCCTATTTCATTGCCGCCACGATGGTGATTGCGGTGCCGACCGGGGTGAAGATCTTCTCCTGGATCGCCACGATGTGGGGCGGCTCGATCGAATTCCGCACGCCCATGCTGTGGGCGCTCGGGTTCATCTTCCTGTTCACGATCGGCGGCGTGACCGGCGTGGTGCTTGCCAATGCCGGCGTCGACCGCGTGTTGCAGGACACTTATTACGTAGTGGCACATTTCCACTACGTGCTGTCGCTGGGCGCGGTGTTCGCGATCTTCGGCGGCTGGTACTACTGGTTCCCGAAAATCACCGGCTACATGTACAACGAGACCATCGGCAAGCTGCACTTCTGGGTCACCTTCATCGGCGTGAACCTGGTGTTCTTCCCGCAGCACTTCCTTGGTCTCGCCGGCATGCCGCGCCGATATGTCGACTATCCGGACGCGTTCCACGGCTGGAACATGATTTCATCCTACGGCTCGTATATCTCCGGCTTCGGCGTCCTTATCTTCTTCTTCGGCATGGTCGAGGCCTTCGCGAAGAAGCGGCTCGCGGGCAACAACCCGTGGGGCGCCGGCGCTACGACGCTCGAGTGGACGCTGTCATCGCCGCCGCCGTTCCACCAGTTCGAAACCTTGCCGCGCATCAAATAGGGTCAATCGGCGTAGCTCATGTCTCTCGTCAGCGAAGGCGCAGACTTCCGCGGAACGCTTTCCGCAGGCACTGGCATTGCCGAGCCGAGCCTGGCGACCGTCGGCGATTACTTCGCGCTGATGAAGCCGCGCGTGATGTCGCTGGTGGTGTTCACGGCGCTGGTCGGCCTGGCCGTTGCGCCCGGCTCGTTGCATCCGATCACCGGCTTTACGGCACTGCTTTGCATTGCAGTTGGCGCCGGCGCCGCTGGCGCACTCAACATGTGGTACGACGCCGATGTCGATGCGGTGATGACGCGCACAGCGCGCCGTCCGGTGCCCATGGGCCGCGTGCAACCGGGCGAAGCGTTGGCCTTCGGGCTCACGCTTGCCGGTTTTGCAGTCGCAACGCTCGGGCTGCTGGTGAACTGGCTCGCCGCCGGCCTGCTCGGCTTCACAATATTCTTCTATGTCGCCGTGTACACGGCCTGGCTCAAGCGCGCCACGCCGCAGAACATCGTATTCGGAGGCGCCGCCGGTGCCTTTCCGCCGATGATCGGCTGGGCGGCAGCGACGGGCACGCTCTCGCTTGAGCCGGTTCTGCTGTTCCTGATCATCTTTTTCTGGACGCCGCCGCACTTCTGGGCGCTGGCTCTTTACCGGACCAATGACTATGCGCGCGCCGGCATTCCGATGTTGCCGGTGGTGAGCGGCGATACCAGCACGCGGCGGCAGATCCTAGTTTACACGCTGATCCTCGTGCCGCTTGGCATTGCGCCCTGGCTTCTCGGCTACGCCGGCGCGCTCTATGGGACGACAGCTGTCGTCAGCGGCGCGATCATGCTGGCGCTTGGCTTGCGGGTCCTGCGCGAGCGGCCGCCGGCGGAGCGCGAAAGCCGAAATTTGTTTGCCTTCTCGGTCCTGTACCTGTTCTTGCTATTTGCAGTGCTGCTGGTCGACCGTGGTTGGGGCGGGCTGATTGCCCGATTGGCAGCGTGAGCATGGGAGTTGCCATGAGCGAGCCGCATGACGATGACGGCATCGTGCTCACCGAAGCGCAAAAGCGTGCGCGGCGCTCGCGCTCGATCGCCATCGCGCTGGCGCTCGCGATATTAGTCGTACTGTTCTACGCGATGACCCTGGTGAAGGGACCCGGTGTCCTGATGCGCCCGATTTGAGTGACGAATAATGGTTAGACCGGCCAAGCAATCCGACAGAAAGCCGCTGCGGCGCGATGCGCTGGTTGCCGCCTGTTGCGGCGCGGTGGTCGTTGGCATGGTCGGCGCGGCCTATGCGGCGGTGCCGTTCTACAACTGGTTCTGCAAGACGACCGGATTTGGCGGTACCACTCAAGTCGCGGAAAAAGCGCCGGACCAGGTTCTCGGCCGCACGCTGACGATTCGTTTCGACTCTAACGTGACTCCGGGTCTGCCCTGGAGATTCCAGCCTGAGCAAAATGAGATCCAGGTGCGGATCGGCGAGGTGGCGACCGTCAACTACAAGGTCATCAATGAGGCGGCGCGCGAAATTGCCGGGCAGGCTTCCTACAACGTTTCGCCGCCGACCGTCGGTGCTTACTTCGACAAGATCAACTGTTTCTGTTTCACCGAACAGCGCCTGAAGGCAGGCGAAACGCGCGAAATGACGGTGGTCTTCTACGTCGATCCGGCGATCGTCAAGGACCCCGATCAGGACAATCTCAACACGATCACGCTGTCATACACGTTCTACCGGCTGCGTGATCAGGAGCGGCCGGTGGCAGAAACGCGCGCTGCAAATTCGAGCAAGCTATAACGCATGATCCCGAAAAGTGGACACCGGTTTTCGGGCAAGATCATGCGCCAACAATAGACGGAGACGAGGACGATGGCCGACGCCCACGCCAAGCATCACGACTACCATCTGGTCGATCCGAGCCCATGGCCGGCGGTCGGTTCGGTGTCTGCCTTCATTCTCGCAGTGGGTGCTATCAGCTGGATGCACCACATGTACGCGGCCGCGCCGCTGGTATTCGGCGTCGGCGTGTTGGGCGTGCTCTACACCTTCGTTGCCTGGTGGCGCGATGTGATCCGCGAAGCGCAGTTCGACGGCTTCCACACGCGCGTCGTGCAGATCTCGCATCGTTACGGCATGATTCTGTTCATCGCCTCGGAAGTGATGTTCTTCGTCGCCTGGTTCTGGGCCTACTTCAACACCGCGCTCTTCCCCGGCGAAGCGCATGAAATCGGGCGTCTCGCCGCGACCGGTGGCGTATGGCCGCCGAAGGGGATCGAGACGTTCGATCCCTGGCATCTGCCGCTACTCAACACGCTGATCCTGCTCACGTCGGGCACCACGGTAACCTGGGCGCATCACGCGCTCCTGGAAGACGACCGGCAGGGGCTGAAATGGGGATTGATTCTCACAATCCTGCTCGGCCTTACGTTCACGTGCGTGCAAGCCTACGAGTATTCGCACGCGCATTTCGGCTTCAGCGGAAACATCTACGGCGCCACCTTCTTCATGGCGACGGGCTTTCACGGCGCCCATGTGATCATCGGCTCGATCTTCCTGATCGTTTGCCTGCTGCGCGCCATGGCCGGCCACTTCAACTCGAAACAGCATCTCGGCTTCGAATTCGCGGCCTGGTACTGGCATTTCGTCGACGTGGTCTGGCTGTTCCTGTTTGCCTGCATATATGTGTGGGGCGCCGGTGCGCCGCACCCGGAGTGACCGGCGCGAATGAGTTTGCAAGAAAGGGCGGCGTCATCACGCCGCCCTTTTGTTTTGATGTCTGTATAGCGCCATGACTGATCAATCATCGCAGGGGAATTTGCCGATCGTCCACGGTCTGCGCGGACGTTGTCCGCGCTGCGGCGAAGGACGACTTTTCCAGGGTTTCCTGTCGCTGCGCCCGGCCTGCGATCATTGCAAGCTCGACTATGGTTTCGCCGATGCCGGCGACGGGCCGGCGGTATTCGTGATCCTGATCGGCGGCGGCATCGTGGTATTTGCCGCGCTGATGACCGAAATGCTCTATCAGCCGCCTTATTGGCTGCATGCAATGCTGTGGCTTCCGTTGATCCTGATCGTGACCCTTGCGCCGCTGCGTCTGCTCAAAGGCTTGTTGATCGCTTTGCAATATCATCATAAGGCCGCGGAAGGCCACCTCGAACGTCGAGGTGACGTGTGAAGAAGGCGCGCCGCAAGCGCCGCAGCACCGTGTTTGACGCGACGATATTCGCGCTTGCCGGCGTGGCAATCCTGTGCGGACTGGCCGCCTGGCAACTCGACCGCAAGGCCTGGAAAGAGAATCTGATCACGACGCTGAATACGCGACTTACAGGCGCGCCGGGTGATTTGCCGCCGCGCGCCAGCTGGCGCTCGTTAAGCGAGACCGATCAAGAATTTCACCGCGTCGCGTTTCCAGCCGAATTCCTCGATGGTGAGGAGGCGCTGGTTTACACCGCCGGATCTTCCTTGCGTCCCGACGTGAAGGGTCCGGGCTATTGGGTCTTTGCGCCGGCACGGCTTGCAGGCGGCAGCGTCGTTCTCGTCAATCGCGGATTTATTCCGGTCGACCGCAAGGACCCGGCGACGCGAACTGAAGGTGCAATGCACGGCAGTATCGATCTGGTCGGTGTCATCCGCTGGCCGGAAACGCGCGGTGCCTTCACTCCCGCTGACGATCCCAAGAATAACGTCTGGTACCTGCGCGATTCCAATGCGATCGCGACATACAAGAAGTGGCTCACTGCGGCGCCGTTCTACATCGACCAGGAAGCTCCGGTTCCTGAGGGCGGCTGGCCAAAGCCGGGCAAGCTCGAAGTGCATTTGCCGGACAACCACCTGCAATACGCGATTACCTGGTTCGGCCTCGCGCTGGCGCTAGCCGGTGTCTACGTTCTCTGGGTAACACGCCGCCTTTTTGGACGTGATTGAGCATTTCTTGTGAAAGCGGGCTCTCAAGGGTACTGTGCGGTCGACAGCAGGGTCGCCGTCTGGCCTTAAAATAAAGCGAAATCAATGCGTTACGTCTCAACACGGGGCGAGGCCGCCCCGCTTGATTTTGTCGAGGTGATGCTCGCGGGTCTCGCCCGCGACGGCGGACTCTATGTTCCGGAGTCCTGGCCTTCGCTCGACCGCAAGACAATCGCAGCCTTCGCCGGCAAGCCTTACGCCGAAGTCGCAGTCGACGTGATCCGCCCCTTTGTCGGAGGCAGCATTGCCGATGCGGATCTCGCACGCATGGCGCGCGAGGCCTATGGCGGGTTCCGTCATCCGGCGACGGCGCCACTCGTACAACTCAATCCCAGCCTCTTCGTGCTCGAGCTCTTCCACGGTCCGACCCTCGCATTCAAGGACCTGGCGATGCAGCTGGTGGCAAGGTTGATGGACCACGTACTGCATCAACGCGGCGAGCGAACGACCATCGTCGTTGCCACATCGGGCGATACCGGCGGCGCCGCGGCGGAAGCGTTCAGGGGCCGCGGGCAGGTCGACGTGGTGGTGCTGTTCCCGCGCGGGCGTATCTCCGAAGTCCAGCAGCGGATGATGACCACGGTGCCCGACGCCAACGTGCATGCTGTTGCGATCGAAGGCACCTTCGATGATTGCCAGGCGTTAGTGAAGGCGATGTTCAATCATCATGACTTCCGCGATCGTGTGCGCCTGTCCGGCGTCAATTCGATCAACTGGGCGCGTATCGTAGCGCAGGCCGTCTACTACTTCACTGCGGCTGTGGCGCTTGGCGCTCCGCACCGCAAGATTGCTTTCACGGTGCCGACCGGGAACTTTGGTGATGTTTATGCAGGCTACGTCGCCTCACGCATGGGCCTGCCACTCGATCGGCTGGTGGTGGCGACAAATGTCAACGATATTCTCGCCCGCACGTTCGCCACGGGGTCGTACGAACTTCGCGATGTGATAGCGACTACTTCGCCGTCGATGGACATCCAGGTCTCGTCGAACTTCGAGCGCTTGCTATTTGAAGCAAGCGGGCGCGATGCACATTATGTACGGTCGCTGATGGGCTCATTGGCTCAGTCGCGCCGGTTTTCGGTTTCGGCACAGGCTCTCAAGGAACTACGCGCGCTATTCAGCGCCAACAGGGCAGACGAGCAGGAATGCGCCGCCGAAATTCGCGCTTGGATGCGGGAGGCAAAGTATTGCGTCGATCCTCATACGGCGATCGCGCTCGCGGTGGCCGAAAAGGAGACCCGCGACGATTCCGTCCCGATGGTGGTTTTGTCGACCGCGCATCCGGCGAAATTTCCCGCTGCTGTGAAGGCTGCTTGTGGTCTCGAACCGCCGCTGCCTGACTGGCTGGCCGACCTGCCAAAGCGGAAAGAGCGAGTCACTGTGCTGCCGGCTGATCAGGCGGCGGTCGAGCGATTTGTAGCGTCAGCCTCACGTGCGGCGCGTGAAGGAGCAGCTGCATGACTGTTCAAGTGACGCGTCTTTCATCCGGATTGTCGGTGGTCACCGATCAGATGGCGCATCTCGAAACCGCGTCACTCGGCGTGTGGATCGGTTCCGGCAGCCGGAATGAGAAGCCGGACGAGCACGGCATTTCGCATCTGCTCGAGCATATGGCGTTCAAGGGCACAAAGCGGCGAACGGCGCGGCAAATCGCCGAGGCAATCGAGGCCGTGGGCGGCGACCTTAACGCGGCAACCAGCGTCGAATCGACTGGTTATTTTGCGCGCGTGCTCAAGGCGGATGTTTCGCTCGCACTGGATGTGTTGTCCGACATTCTCTCAGAGCCGACGTTCGATGCGGAAGAGCTGCGCCGCGAGCAAAACGTTATCGTGCAGGAGATCGGCGCCACCGAAGATGCGCCGGATGATCTGGTATTCGACCGGCTGCAGGAAACCGCTTTTCCGATGCAACCGGTCGGCCGTTCCATTCTGGGTACGCCGGACACCGTTCGATCGTTCAATTCACTACGGCTGCGGTCCTATCTGTCGCGGAATTACAAGGCTCCGGGCATGGTCGTGGCAGCCGCCGGCGCAGTCGAACACGCGGCCATCGTTGCGGAAGTAGAGAGGCGGTTCGCCGCGTTCACAGGCCCAGCGGCGCCCGCGCCTGAACCCGCAAATTTCCGCGGTGGGACGCGCATCGAAACGCGCGACCTCGAGCAGGTCCATATCGCCATGGCGCTGGAAGGGATTCCAGTGCGCGATGACCAGCTCTACAGCCTGCAGGTATTTACGAGCGTGCTTGGCGGCGGCATGTCGTCACGGCTGTTCCAGGAAGTGCGCGAGGCCCGGGGACTTTGTTATTCAATCCACGCGTTCCACATGCCCTATGCGGACACTGGTTTGTTCGCTTTGTATGCAGGCACGGATGAATCCGATGCGCCGGAACTGATGCGCGTGGTGATCGACCAGATCGGAAATGCCACCGAAACGCTCAACGAAACCGAGATCAATCGCGCCAAGGCGCAGATGAAAGCGGGTCTGCTGATGGCGCTCGAGAGCTCCGAGGCGCGCGTCGGGCAACTGGCGCGACAGATGCTGGCCTATGGGCGTCCGATTCCGCTTGATGAGATCGTGGCAAAGGTCGACGCCGTTACAATCGAAAGCGCCCGCGCCGCCGGGGCCGCATTGATCAGCCGCGCCAGGCCCGCGATTGCAGCGCTGGGACCCGGCACCGGTCTTGCCAGCACCGCCGCGATCGCTGAAAGTCTCTTTCGTCGCGCGGCCTGAACCGCACGCTCGGCCGGCACGTCCATGGCATTTTTCCGAACCGTCAGTTTCAACGAAATCTTGCCAGGCATTACCGGCGCCGGGGTCACGTTGCGCGCGCCGCACAGTGGCGACTTTGCGGAATGGGCGGCATTGCGCGCGGCCAGCCGCAATTTCCTTACGCCCTGGGAGCCGACCTGGCCGTCCGACGATCTTACGCGCGGCGCCTTCCGCCGGCGGCTCAAGCGCTATGCCGAAGATCAACGGAGCGATCTCGCCTACGCTTTCCTTATTTTCCGCAGCGACGATAACGCCATGGTCGGAGGCTTGACGCTTGCGAACATTCGTCGCGGCGTCGCGCAAGCAGGCAGCATCGGCTACTGGACCGGCGAGCCCTTCGCCCGGAAAGGCTATATGACCGCGGCGTTGCGCGCGTTCATCCCGTATGCTTTCACCACGTTGCGGCTGCACAGACTGGAAGCAGCCTGTATTCCGGGCAACACGGCATCGGTCCGCCTCCTCGAAAAAACCGGCTTCAGTCGTGAAGGTTACGCGCGCGGCTATCTTTGCATTAACGGAGTCTGGCAGGATCACTTGCTGTATGCGCGGCTCAAGGACGACATTGATTGAATCAGTGCCTTGGGATTGCCGAGCTTCGGTTGCTATAAAGGGGCGGGGCTAACTCCAAAAAAGCGGGACACAACGGGATGGCGGAAAAGCGAAACGGGCGTTCCGGGAGCATCGCAACTGGGCTGCCAGCCTTGGCGGGCTTGGCATTGGTCCTTGCGGGCTGCGGATCGACCAATGTATTCAGCACATCCGCTTTGGACCTGTTCAGCA
>DATGDN010000333.1:0-11690 GCA_035310865.1 Pseudolabrys sp.
CGGGCAATTTATTTGGGTCGAAATGCGATGCCGCCCGCTCGATCACGTTCTGGTTGAATGTAATATGGTTGATCAGGAAGTCGTTGCGGTCCTTCGCGACGTTAGCGAGCGAAAAACACAAGAAAGCGCGATTGAAGCTGCGCGATCAGATTCGGAGCGTGCAAGCGCTGGCAAGAGCCGCTTTATCGCCACGATGAGTCACGAGTTACGCACGCCTCTGAATGCGATCATTGGTTTTTCCGAAATGCTGATGAATAGGTCCCTTGAAATTAATCCGTCGCGCCAACTTGAATATGTGAAGCTGGTCAATGAATCAGGACGGCACCTGTTGTCGGTCGTGAATGGCATTCTTGATGCGTCCAAAATCGAGGCTGGTCATTTCGAGATCACTCGGGAGCCCCTCTCGCCGGCCCCTGTGATTGAAAATTGTGCGGAATTGCTGGCTCTCAAGGCGCGGGAAATCGGCATCGGAGCTCAAGCTGCGCGTTGCTCAAAATCTTCCGGAGATTCTGGCAGACAGGCGTGCCCTAAGTCAGATCTTGATCAATCTCATTTCAAACGCCGTCAAGTTCACACCCCATGGCGGATGCGTGACCCTGGGCGCTTCAAGTGATGGAACGAAATTGGCGATGACGGTGGAAGACACAGGTGTTGGAATCGAAAAGGACGATCTGCCTCGCGTGGGAGAAGCTTTTTTCCAGGCGCGCACCTCCTACGATCGCAGATACGACGGCACCGGGCTGGGGCTGTCGATCGTGAAAGGCTTGGTAAAATTGCATGGCGGCGATGTCGAAATCTGGAGTAGTCCGGGCAAGGGCACGCGGGTCACGGTGCGGCTGCCGCTATCCCATGGCGCCGGCCGGACGCCCGCCGAGCCGGTCAAGCTCGAACGTCTCGCGACATTCGCTATGCCGCAAATGATTGGGTGAAGAAAAGTGCGTAGACGATCGTATCGCAGAGGATCCGCTAATTTAAACAGCGCCGGCAGAATCGCTGCAGCGGTAGCGCAGCATCCACGTGAATTCGTCGCGGGTGTCATGGCGACGATCGCCATCTTCGCGATTGTCGTCAACGCGTTGTTTCTGCAAAAAGGCCCGCATCCTGCGCCCATCTTTGCGACACGACCGTTGCTCCAGCACGAGGCAACGCTTCCGCCGCACTTGCCGGGCGCTCAGGCTAATCCTGGAGGGGAGTCAGCTGCACAGACCCGCATCCAGCTGGTCGTGAATATTCAACGTGAGCTTGCACGCAAGGGGTTTTACGACGGCCCGGCTGACGGCATTTGGGGTTCAAAAACCGACGCCGCGGTACGGGATTTCGTGCAGGCATCCGGCTCGAAAGTAAATCCGGAAGCAAACGAAAATCTGCTGCGCGCCATAACGACGTTCGTTGCAAAGCCAACAACTGCCGCTGCGGCATCGACCGCATCGCCGGCGGATCCCATTGCCAAATTGATTGCGCCATCCAAAGGCCTGATGGCGGTGCAACGAGCGCTCGCTGATTTCGGCTATGGGCAAATCAAGGCAACCGGTGTCTTTGGCCAGGAAACACGGAACGCAATCGAGAAATTCGAGCGCGACCACCGGCTGCCCGTCACCGGCCAAATGTCCGATCGCTTTGTACGTGAGCTGGCCGCGATGACCGGCCGCCCGCTGGAGTGAATGGCCTGGCGGCAACTGCTCGTGCTACTGAAGCAAATGCGGTTAAAAAGCGGAATATGGGTAGCGGCCTATCTGCGCCGCTGCAACGTCGAAGGCGTTTTTGCCGCGGTGCGCCGGCGCGGTGCTGAAGAGGCCGGCGCTATTTTTGTTAAAATCAACCGGCTCGACGGTACCGGCACGCTTTACGGGCCGGCACCGCAGTCAGCATTTGATGAAGCGCAACCAGCGGACCGCATGTTTGTCGTCGTGGCTGGGCGTGAGACGCCGGCGACTGAGACGGACATCGAGTCGCGTCTGACGCGTGAGATACGTTTCGATCCGGACCTTTGGATAGTCGAGGTCGAAGACCGCGCCGGTCGTAATTTTTTAGACAACGTCGTCCAGTAGCGCCGTCTAGCCTTTGCTGATTTTGGTTCGTGAATACTCCACGCTGTGTTTGAATGAACGCGGGTGACGGCGTTCATCATTCCAATAGACAGGTTCATGCAAAGAAGCCGGCCGGGTGGCACTCGACTGCCAGATTGTTAGCATCCGTTCAGCGGCGGCCGGAGTGAGTTCGCTGTAAAGCCGGCAAAGTTCAAAGATTTGCTGAACCGATTGCCCGATGACCGGATTGAGGAAAAGTAGAATTCGTTGCAACACTTCGATTTTCATTCCGAGGACTTTGCCGGCGACGACGACAGGCTCTCCCGAATTGTCGTGTGCAATTCGCTCGGCGAGCGATCGGCTGATATTGAGGGCGCGAGCAAGGACCCGGCTGAATTCGGCCGGATCGCGCTTCAGTGCCGCGTTTTCCAATCGCCGGATCAACTCCCCTTCAGGCGATATGGGACGGCGGCTTGCCGGCTGAGATACAATATCGAGGTTGGTGAGAACGAGTCGCCGCTCTTCGGGGCCGGAGGAAAAAAACAGTTCAACTAGATCTTCGCCGGTTTGGTTCGCCGCTGGTTCGGGTGTCAAAAGGCTGTCGAGCTTGCGCAGGACGGCGGCCGGTGCCTTCGGATACCGCCGTAGCTTCGCAGCAACTGCAGCACGCGTTCTTGCGTCGACGGATTCGATCAGGCCGACCACCAGTTCGACATACTGGTTTTCTTCTTCAGCGCTATGTGCCGGTCGCTGTACATAAAGATCGGTGAGGACGCGAACGAGGGTGGGGCGGACATCAACGCCGTCCCGGCAGGCCAAGTCGACCAGGCTGTCGACGGAAACGCACGCGGAAGGCTTCACCATACTCATACGCCGGGCACTACGGGATGGCCAACATTAGCCTTCGCTCGTTAGCAGAGCGTTAACCTTGCAAGTCCTTTAATTGCGGGAAGACACCGGTCCGGCGGTCTCGAGGAACCCACGCGTCGGAGCGGAAGGGGGATTGCAATGGGCGAAATCATCCGATTTCCCGACGAGGTGAGCCCGCGCGGCGGCAAATATGTCGACGCCAATACCGAACCAGCGACGGTGATTATTCTTCCCGTCATCCGAATCGACCGTGATCCGGACGGTTCGAATGGACTGGAGCCACACAGTGGAAACAATCCCGGCCGCCGCCGCCGCCGCCGGGCTGCACGCTGAACGAACGCGATGGCCGAATAATTCCAATGAGAAATTTCTTGCCACCGCCAACGCGAAAGAAGGTGTGGCGGCAAGCGATTGTTCTCACCGCCTATGCCTTTCTTGCGGGGTGCGCAAATTCTGATTTTGGCGAAGTTCATCCGGTGTTGGTGACCGACGGAATACACGATTGGGTGGGACGGGATTCAAGTGGTCCGCACCCGGTTCCTCTATCGCGCTTCGAATACACCGATGATGAACGGGCACTGCGCGATCTTGCGTACTCCCTCATCGAGCCGCCATACGATCGACAGCAATGGTACTCGGTTGCAGGTGAATATGGCTTGTACCGAGCCGATTCAACCGATCATAGAAGGTACTACGATCGTCTGCGGGCTACCTGGCACCGCTCGCCGTCCTCGCGCTATTCGCAGCTCATTGATGACATTCGAAACGACATCACCCGCATGTCGCAGTTTTTTGAAACCGCCGGGCGCGTGATCGATATTGATCAGAAGCGGGAAAAAAGCTTGGCCTATGTTTCTGAACTCAATAAGAAAGAACGTTAAATGCACTTCGGCGCATCCGGGAAAACGCGCACGTCGTGGCGATTGTTCGGCAGAACCTTTCAGATCGCGTCTCCTCATATCATTTTGCACTTGAGCGGCTCGTCATCACTACGCCGGCGGCGCAAGCAGTCGAAGCCGAGCGATCAATCAATTTGCTGCAAAATCAGATAGCGCGATACCGGAATCTCCCGCCGACCTGGGCCCGGGAGCCAAGCCTCGCCTCTGCCAACTGACCGCGCAGTTATTTCCTCGATCGTGGTGGCTCAGTTTGCCGCAGGCAGCGTGAGGCGGCAACGGCGTTTTGGGCAGCCGGCATCAAGCCTGGTTCTGGCGCCATAGCGCGGATTGCTATCAGCCCCATGAGCGTGGGCGATTCAACGATCAACCGGTCAGCGGCCGTGATCTCTTCGTCCTCTGGCACTTGTTCGTGCTGCGCAGCCGTCATCAAGTCGAGTTCGATTACCCGCCGGCCGGCGGCGCGGTCGTTGATGGCGTAGTAGGCGATGTCATGGCGCGTGTAGAAGGATACCGAGGTGTAGGCCGGGCTTACCGGTACGGTGAGTTTCAGAGGGCCTTCCGAAAGATCGTAGCGACACACCGCGCTTGCGAAAGCGGGATCCATGAAAGGCATAACTGCCTTCTCGGGCGATGGAATAGGCAATGCGACAACAGTATTCACCGGCGCAATTGGAGTGAGCCGTGCGTAGGCATCCTGCGTCGCGGTGCGCGGCAAGATGATAACGGTCGCCAGGTGGACGATGCCGCCGAGCAGCGCGCCGCCCAAAAGTAAAAGCACCCAGCGAATCATGGGCAACTCCGCGTCGAGACCGCAGGCATGGGCACCTCGCGACCGGCTTTTGTCGATACACCGACGGCGGTATCGTAAAGACGGAGCACCAGCTGGTAACGTTCGATGCCACCCGTCGGCAGCCAATTGCCCGGATTGGCGCGAGGTGCCGCGACGATCTCGAAATTGCCGTCGGCGCGGCGAACGATTTCCTCACTTGTAAAGCCGTAGCGATTGATTGAATTCGCAATAAGGTCACCGTTGGGATTGTAGAGGGTCAACGTCCAGTACCGCGCTGCCGGCGTGATGCCCGCGAGCACGACCTCGCAGCGCCCGTCGAGGGGCTTGCCATTGTCGTCAGCCTGGACCGTGAACGATACCCCGTCGCCAAGCGCAACTGGCAGACGTCCCGTGCGGGCGATCGATGCGCGGGCATAGGGGTCGGCCTCCACCGTTCCGGTCTTTGGCCAGGCCGTCCAGCTGTCAATCGGCAACGCACCGAACGCGGCGCCGCGGGTGAGGGCGAAATAAGTCATGCCCAGCCCGACGAATGTTGCGACGGCGAGAGCAAACAACGTTCCGGTTAGCAGACGCACGATCGATCCGCTGGCATGTGTGAAAGTTTGATTCCGTCAGGAGAGACTACGCTTGGCGGCGACCCGCGGCCAATCAGTTGTGGTTGCCGAATGCGCGCCCCTCCAGCGAGGCGGCAAAAGCGTCGCTTTTGCCGGATGCCTGAGCCTGCTTGTCCTTGCCGCTTGAGACGGTCGGACGTCCAGGTGCGATGGGTCCGAGAGCGCGATTTGCGTCATCCATCATCCGTTCAACGCGGACCAAAATATCGGCTCCGCGTTTGGTGAGGAGCGCCGGGCGCGGCGGCGGCTGACTCTCGCCGGATTTTGACTTGACCTCGGCAACCGCCGGCTGTTGCCGCACCTGCGGCACAGCGACGCCTGGAAGCTGCTTCAACTCGATCCCTTGATGGGCGTAAGCCATTATTTTGTGCCACGTCATAGCTGGCAGTGAGCCGCCCGTCATTCGGTTGGTGGATTGATAATCGTCATTGCCGAACCAGACGCCGCATACGAAATTGCCCGTGTAACCCATGAACCAGGCGTCCCGATAAGCGTTTGTGGTGCCTGTCTTGCCGGCAGCGGTAACACCGTCAAGGCGCGCACGGCGGCCGGTTCCATTTTCGACCACGCTGTTCATCATTTTTATCATGTCGGACGCTACGCCAAGCGGCAGCACTTGCCGCGGCTTCGGCCCGTCGCGGTCGAAACGCCACACAAGGTCGCCGGTACCGGTGCGAACTTCCAGAATCGCATGCGGCGTAACCGCCTTGCCGAGGTTGGGGAAAGTTGCATAGGCGCCCGTATGGTCGAGCACGGTGACTTCGTCGGCGCCGATCGGCAGCGAGGGTGTGTCGGGCAGCGGAGTTCGGACACCCATGTCGTGCGCCGTCTTGACGATGCGCGCGCGCCCGATTTTTGCGTTGCCACCGCCAATCGAAATCGACAATTTCACCGCGATTGTGTTGATCGAATGGGTGAGCGCCTGAATCAGTGTCATTGACCCTGCGTAGCCGTGGCCGTAATTGTGCGGGCACCAGTTGCCGATGCAAACCGGTCCGTCGACCACGATCGACGTCGGCTTCATGCCGTATTCGAGTGCCGTGGCGTAGACGTAGGGCTTGAACGATGAGCCGGGCTGGCGCATCGCGTCGGTTGCGCGGTTGAACTGGCTTGCGCCGTAATCGCGTCCACCGACCATTGCGCGCACAGCACCGTCCACGTCCATCAGGACGGCCGCAGCCTGCTTGGCGTGATACTCCTGACCGTATTGCCGCAAAGAACTTTCGATCGCCGCGTCGGCATTATTCTGCAGGCTGGTATCGAGGGCAGTGCGTACCACGAACACGCGCTCGGCCATTGATTTCGGGAACGTATCGACGAGCTTCTTCATCTCGTCGAAAGCCCAGTCGAGATAGTAATTGGGCGCGCGATCGTCACGGCGGTCGACAGGTGTGGCCGGATGGCGGCGAGCGCCGAAGACTTGACCTTCGGTCATCATGTTGGCTTCGACAAGATTGTCGAGAACGACGTTGGCGCGCGCGCGGGCGGCCGGCAGGTTGATATGTGGTGCGAATTTAGTCGGCGCTTTGAATAGTCCGGCAAGCATCGCGGCTTCGGAGAGATTCACATCGCGCGCCGACTTATTGAAGTAGTACTGCGCCGCTGCGTCCACACCAAATGCGCCGCCGCCCATATAAGCGCGATCGAGGTACAACTTGAGGATCTCGTTTTTGGTCAGACGCGCTTCCAGCCACATCGCAAGGAACGCTTCCTTGACCTTGCGTTCGAGTGTTCGCTCATTACTGAGGAAGAGGTTTTTGGCGAGTTGTTGAGTAATGGACGAGCCACCTTGCACGACGCCTCCCGCCTTGGTGTTGGCGACCAGCGCGCGTGCGGTACCGGCAAGATCAATCCCAAAATGCTCATAGAAGCGGCGATCTTCCGTCGACAGCACCGCCTTGATCAGATGATCGGGAAACTGATCGAGCGGGATCGAATCGTTGTGCCGAATTCCACGCGAGCCGACCTCATTGCCGTAGCGGTCAAGAAAGGTCACCGCCAGCTCGGATTTCTTCAGCCAGTCGTCATCCGACGTCTCGCGGAATGCAGGCACGGCTAGCGCGAGCACCACGATCAGGCCAAACGCTCCCAGCGTCGCACCTTCGGACAATAATTCGTTGAGCCAGCGTCGCCAGCCAGAGACGTGGAAACGGTCCATAAAGGTCGAAAAGCGCTCATAGGCTTCACGCGTGCCGGAGGCACCGCGGAACAGGCTGAAGTCGATCCATGCGTCGAGCCCGAGCAGGAACCGCTTGATGTTGGGCTTCCAGTCTTCGGGAAAAAGGTCGCGCAAAGGCCTGTTGCTCTTGCAATGACGCCGGCGGAAAGCCGGACAAATGAATTTTAGCCGATCCGGCAACCCGAGGCCAATGCCACGGTTCCGCCCGGTTGGAACCAGGGTGAACGGAAAATACGGTGAAAAATGGTCGAAATGAGCCTCTTTGCGCGATGCAATGACGAAAGGCCTGCTAACGGCTACAACCTGACCTCAACAGGGATTCCCGACATGGCCGATCCGCAAGCCCCGTTCTGGCGCCGCAAGGCGATGTCAGAGATGACGCGCGCCGAATGGGAGAGCCTGTGTGATGGCTGTGGTCGCTGCTGCCTCAACAAGCTTATCGACGAGGATACCAACGAAACGGTGTTTACCGACGTCGGCTGCCGGTTACTCGACTGCGAGGGTTGCCGGTGCCGCGACTATGCTCATCGTCAGGCCAAAGTGAAGGATTGCGTGCGTTTGACGCCGCGTAACGTACGCCGTCTGAAGTGGCTTCCGCCGACCTGCGCGTATCGGCTAGTGGCAGAGGGAAAAGATCTCGCATGGTGGCATCCGCTTGTGTCCGGCGACCCCGAGACCGTACACAGCGCCGGCGTATCGGTGCGTGGCAGGGTGGCGGCAAGCGAAGCCGACGTTCCGGACGACAGGCTTGAAGAATTTATCGTCAGCTGGCCGGGCAGGTGGCCGAAAGGGGTGCGCCGTACCGCGTCGTCTCAACGCCGCCGCACTACCTAACCTCGAGCACGACTTCATCGTCCGCGCGGCGTAATGGCAAAGTCATAGGCCCGTGGCTCGGCTGCACCGAAAAACGAATAGTGCCACCATTCGCGGAAGTAGTTCGCAAAACCATGCCGGCGCATTGCCGATTGCAACACGAAGCGCCAGTGCCGCTGCTCGGGAGCGATCGCACTGCTTGCTCCGTAACTTCTGGTGTCAAAACAATCGAAACCCGTCCCCATATCGATACTGTTGTCAGGAGCACGTTTGGTTGCCGGGCCGGTGCAGGGGCCGTAGCGGGCGGCCGGATCGAAGCGCGGCGCTGGCGCCACCGGCAATTTGACCAATGTAAGGTCGACTGCCGTGCCGGTGGAATGCCGTGACTGCGCGGCGATAAAGCCAAGCGCGAACAAGTTGCGCTTGTGCACCGCCGGGTAAAATCGCCGGGTCGTTGTATCGTCGTTTCCGTCATGCGCCCAGGCCATCATGGCCCGGATCGCCCTGATTGGGCGGTAGCAGTCATAAATCTTCAGGCTCAGGTTTTGGCGCACAAGCTCGGCCTGGACCCGCTTGAGCGCTTCCGCCGTCTCCCGCCGCAGTACGCATTCAGGCGCTCCATAGCCGGGGAGGGGATGGCCGGTGAAGTTGTCATGCGTTGCATATCGGATGTCCTGCACAATGCTCGAATCGATATCGCGCAGATACGCAAAGCCCGGCGCAAGCATGTCGCGAGCGTTTGCGGGGACAATGCTCAGAATCACAGCCAGCAATGTGGGGATTGCACGCAAACATAGCTCCTGTGGTCGGCGGCAGGCCTCTTGCGTCATGTTATCGCGGCACATAGCACCCCCGCATCGCCGCGTCTTGCTTTGCCGGAACCGGCAGGGCATTGAGCGGGTTGCCGGCCAATAAGTCCTTTCCAATCACGCACCATGATCTCCCCAAAGTCGAAACCCAGGTCGCGAGCAACAAAGCCAGACCCGCAGCCTGAGTTGCGCGCGCTGACCCACCCGGAAATCAGGGCCATCGTGCTCGGCATCATGCTGGCGATGTTTCTCGGGGCCCTCGACCAGACGATCGTTGCAACCGCACTGCCGACGATCGGTCGGCACTTCGGCAATCTTGAGGATTTGTCCTGGGTTGTGACCGCCTATCTTCTCACCGGCACCGCGGTGACGCCGCTTTACGGCAAGCTCGCGGACATCCACGGCCGGCGTGTTGTGATGCTCACGGCCATATGCATTTTCGTAACCGGGTCGGTCGCTTGCGCACTGGCGCCTAGCATGTCCGCACTGGTGTTGGCGCGCGGGTTTCAAGGCTTAGGTGGTGGCGGATTGATGGCGCTGGCCCAGACCATCATCGCCGACATCGTTTCCCCCCGCGAGCGCGGCCGTTATCAAGGATATATCGGTGCCGTATTCGCAGTTTCGTCCGTCGGCGGGCCCGTTCTCGGCGGCTTTCTTACAGAACATATCGATTGGTCGCTGATTTTCTGGATCAACGTGCCGCTCGGACTGTGCGCCTTGGGAATGACCTCGAATGTGCTGCGCCGGGTGCCGTACCACGCGCGCAAGCACAGACTCGACATCGTCGGAGCCCTGCTGATGATGGCGGCGGCCATCGCGCTGCTGCTTGCGTTGACATGGGGCGGCCGCCTTTTTGAATGGATCTCGCTGCAAACGGGTGCGCTGCTGCTTGGGTCTGCGGCGCTGTGGGGCCTGTTCGCCTGGCGGCTGGTGACGACGCGCGAGCCGTTTCTGCCGCTCACGGTGCTCGGCAATCCGGTGGTGCGCTGCGCGACGCTCGCCGGCGCCTGCAACATGGGCACGTTGGTCGGTATGACGATCTTCGTGCCGCTTTATTTCGAGACGGTGCTGCACCTGTCAGCCAGCGAGTCCGGCATGGCGCTGATCCCGCTGATGGGCGCGACCGTCCTGCTCTCTACCATCACCGGCCGACTGATGATGCATGTCGTCCACTACAAGCGCATGTCGCTGATCGGTCTGGCGTTCGCCATCCTGTCGCTCGCGCCGCTCGCGATTTGGCCGGCGTCGATGCCGACCGCAATCGTCCTGTTGCTCCTGTTATTGATCGGTGCAGGCTTGGGCACCGTTTTTCCGGTGTCCACCGTGTGCATGCAGAACGCGGTGTCGCGCGGGCAAATGGGAGTGGCCACTGGCGCCGCCAATTTCTTCCGCGCGCTGTTTTCGGCGCTGGTGGTGGCCGTGCTGGGCGCGATTGTGCTCGGCGGACTCGGCGGAGTGACCGGCATGTCAGTGGAGATGCTGGCGCGGACGGCGTCTGTGCCTGAGCTCGTCTATGCCTTCCGCTTAGTATTTCTCGCCTGTGCACTGGTCCTGTCATTTGGCATGGCATTTCTGATCTCGATGGAGGAGCGGCAGCTCAAGGGCCCGCCGGCACCCTCACAAGCTGCGACCACGCCGACTGCACCGGCGACCCCAATTCCCGCCGAATAGCACGCAGATGAAACCCCGGCTTTGCGGGCATGACGTTTCCGTCAGGAAACGACAAGTAATGTGTGTGATCCTAAAAACCGGGCGTGATGCCGGGGTTTTGTTTGCAAGGAAGATTAGCCTTTAGTCGTGCGCCCAATCGCGGCGGAGTTCGAGCCGCACGTTCGGATCCGGATCGCGGCCAACATATTGACCGGCTTCGTAGACGGTATCGGGGTCGCTCGGGGAGAGTGCCTCTGCACTTATATTGTGCAGCCTGCGTGCCGCCGCACCCTCCGGCGCATTGGCGTAAGCGCTGTTTGGTGTACCGGCCGCAAAATCTCCGCCATGTTCAAGCGCAGGCAGATTGATCACATTTCCAGTGCCATAGCTTGCGCTGTACGACTGTGCCGATGCAGGCGCCGCAATCACTGCGGCGATTCCGGTGACGATGAGCATCTTTCTCATCTAGTATCTCCATATGTAGTGCCAACTTCATTTGGCCGCCGCCATTCCGATATCAAACGATATCAGAGCAAGCTTCGACCAAAGTCGAAACTCCCCGCGGAGGGAAGGCCGCTCGACGTATTGCCGATTCACGATCCTGTCGGATCCGACCGTTCGGCCCGGCAGCAAAATATGGCGGCGCGCGGCGGCTTGGCCGGTTGGCAGCGCAAGCGAGTATTCGAATTTATCGAGAATCATCTTGCGGAAACCATCAGCATTTCTGCTTTGGCGGCGCTCGTGCAACTGAGCCCTTACCACTTTGCCCGTGCGTTCAAGCAGACCTTCGGCCTGCCGCCGCACCGCTATCACATGAGCCGACGTGTCGAGCGGGCGAAAGTTCTTCTCGCGGATCGGTCCGTCACGGAAGTCGCGATTGCCGTCGGCTACGCGGAGACGAGTTCGTTCTCGGCAAGCTTTCGTAGAACGACGGGAGTTTCTCCGTCCGAATTTCGCCGCGCGCTGTAAAAAAGCCCCGGCCGCGTCAGGCTGTGTGAAAACGAAATGGGCCCCGGTAATCCGGGGCCTCTTTTTTGTT
>DATGDN010000334.1:0-5714 GCA_035310865.1 Pseudolabrys sp.
GCCGGCGATCAGGAGCGGCGTACGATGCCGGGCAGGGTGGATCGCGGCGACGACCGCGACGTCCACGTAGCGGGCCCGTTCCCCAAGTAGCTTGGCGGTCTCCTGCTTGCGGCCGGGAGAAACTGAATTGATGTCGAGATAGTAGGGATTGCCCCGCAAGTGCGGCGCGACCGAACGCGCCGCCTCGACGCTGGACGCCGCCGTGACGGCCGAAATGATCATGTCCGTTTCGCGCGCCGCATCAGCGGCCGACGAGGCCATTCGTACACCGATCGCTTCGCCTGCAGACTTCAGCGGTACGCCGGCAGGCTGCGGAAACAAGATGTCCCAGGCAGCGATCCGCTCGAAACCGGCATCGCGCAAACCGGACGCAATAGCCTGACCAGCTTCACCGAAGCCGATAAAGGAAATTCGTGGTGTGTTGCGGCGGGTCATAAAGGAAGCTCGCGATCAAGATTCTGGAACGCCAGGAACAGGAGGCGTTCCCTTCGTGTGAAACGATTTGATCGTTTGCAAGCCCCACGCTTGCCCTTTCTTTCGTTCCGCCTCGGTCCAGGTGATCGGCTTCCAGTCCGGGGCGAGCACCAGGCGGGCGCCAGCGCAGGCCACTTCGACCCTGTTCCCGCCGGGCTCGTAGACATAGAGGAAGAAAGTCTGCTGGATTGCGTGCTTGTGAGGTCCGGTCTCGATATAGACGCCGCTCTCGAGGAATATGTCGGCAGCGCGCAGCACGTCTTCGCGCGAATCGAGAGCGAAAGTGACGTGGTGCAAACGCCCTTTGGTGCCGGTGTGGTCACGCGTATAGGCGAAATCGTAGCTCTTGTTGGTTGCGGTCATCCACATGCCGGCCTCGGTGCCGTCGTCGAGCACGATCTGCTCGGTCAGCATGAAGCCGAGATAGTTCTGGAAGAATTCGCGGTTGGCCTTGATGTCAACGGCAAGCCCATTGAAATGGTCAATGCGGCGGGTGTTGATGCCGCGGGCTGGATATTTCTGCGCCTGGTTCTTGAGCGCGGGTCTGAGCTCTGGCGGCGGGTCGTACCATTCGGTGTCGTAATAGATCTCGAATTTATGGCCGTCCGGATCCTTGAAGGCAAAAGCTTTGCCGTGGCCGAGGTCGCCGTCGGTCCAGCCGATATCAAAACCAGAATCTTTCAATGCGGCGGCGCGCCGCTCTAATGCCTGCGGTGAACGTGTACGGAAGGCCGCATGACCGAGGCCGGAGGTTTTCGCGCTCGTGAGCTTGAGTGAATAGCGTTCGTAGTCGTCCCAGCCGCGCAGGTAAACGCTATCGCCTTTTTCGCCACTCTGGGTCATGCCCATCACGTCGATGAAAAACCGGCGGCTCTCCTCGAATTTCGGCGTCAGTAACTCGACATGGCCGAGGTGGGCGATGTCATGGATCGGTTCAGGTTGCATAGCTAGATTTTTCTTGTGTAGTTGCCGTCGCTGGGCTCAATTCTGCCGAAGCAGGCGCGTGAAGGCCAGCACCAGATTGTTGGCTGGCATCGGCGAAATTTCCGCTTCCGTCAAGCCGGCGGATTTTGCGAGCCCATTCAAGTCCGACACATCACGCACGCCCCATTCCGGATTCTCCGCCCGCAAGCTGGCATCGAAAGCGGCGTTGCTCGGCGATGTATGAACGCCATCGCGCTGGAATGGGCCGTATATGAAGAGGCGGCCATCCCTGCGCAGGAATCGGCCTGCCTCTGCAAATAAATTCTGCGATACGCGCCAGGGCGAGATATGCAGGACGTTGATGCAAAGTATCGCTGTCAGGGGAGCGTTGCGGGTTGCGTCACCGGTCCAACCCCAGTCCGGATCATTGAGATCGATGCGCTGCGGCGCGCGCAGATTTGCGACGCCTGTATGCGTGCGCCACGCGGCGATGCTCTCGAGGTGAGATTTATAAATGTCGCTGGGCCACCACGTAATCCGTGGTGCGCGGGGGGCGAGCGCCGCGGCGTGTTGCCCAGTGCCGCTGCCGATTTCCAGGAGATCACCACTCTGCGCCGTCAGGAATCCACCGATGACCGACCAGATCGGCTCATGATTGCGATGAAAGGCGGGGGCATCCAGCCGGCCGTCAGCTTGCGGCGGCTTGGTGGTTTTCCCGTATTCAGCGACGAATTCCGCCATGATTGGAGATGGTCGTTATTGTTCCGCCAAGCCTTAACCTTTGCAGAAGGCCGAGGTCAAAGGTGGCGCGGTCTGGCGGGGGACTAAGGCGGCAAGCTTCGTTGTTTTTAGACTGACAATGGGGCAAAATCCCACGCTTTCACGAGCCATTTGGGCGACAACGACAAAAAATCCAGGGAGGATCAAAGATGAATAGGTTCAATCGGTCACTGGCCGTGCTGGCTGCCGTGCTGGCGCTACCGGCGGCGGCGCACGCGCAAACCAAGATCACTGTCGGTATCCCGACATCGCCGCCCAACATCGTCCATATGCCGGTCATCGTTGCCAAGGAATTGGGCCTTTACAAAAAGGCCGGGCTTGACGTCGATATCGTGTCGCTTGGCGATGGCGTGAAGGTCTATCGCGCGTTGCTTGCGGGCAATATCGAATTTGGGCTTACCCCCGGCGCGCCGACGATCATCGGCCGCTCGAATGGTGCTGCGGTGAAAGCGCTATCCGCCAACCTGCCGAAATTTGAGGCGTCGATGGTCGTACGCAGCGAGATCAAGACGATGGCTGATCTCAAGGGCAAGCGGATCGGTATCCAAGAGCCGGGCGGCTTCGCCGACATTCTTAGCCGCAGCGTGCTGCGTGCGGCAAAGATCGATCCAAAGGAGGTAAACTTCGTCACGATCGCGAGCGAAGACGTTCCAGCGCTCGTTGCCAACCAGGTCGACACGGCGATCCTGCACGTCGAGCAAGAAATATTTGCCAAGAGCAAGGTGCCGGACCTGCACGCAATTGCGCGCATGTGGGAACTGCAGCCGAAGACGCTTTATACATTCCTCTCGGCGACGGAAAAGACGATCAAGGAAAAGCCGGAAGTTGTACAGGCCGTGGTCAGTGCGAATATCGAGGCGACCCGGATTATGTACTCGGACCGCGCCAAGATCATTCCGATCCTGGTCAAGCAGACCGGCTATCCGGAAAAGGTTCTGGCCGAAAGCTTTGACTTCCTGGTCAAGCAGTGCATCTGGGATGCCAACAGCGGGCTGAGCCCTGAGCGCGTGAACTTCACCGCTGAGTTGATGACCAAGGTCGGCAACATCAAAGAAGGCAAGACACCGACATACGACGACGTCGTTGACACCAGCTTTGCCAAGAAATCGATTGCGCAGCTTGGCGAGTGGAAAGGGCCAGTTTGCCCGACCGCGGCGTTTTGAAGTAGACGCCAGAACGAATCGGTAGGCGCTGTCTTTCGTGGCGGCGCCTGCCGCACAACCGGTGCCGAGTGGCACGAAAGAAGGACTACGATGACCGTTGCTCAACAGGTTCACGCCAGCCCCGTCGCCGACGGCAGCGCGCAGTCCTCAGCGGTTGTCAAAACGCCCTGGTGGGAGCGCGCGTCGCTCTATCGCTACGGCTTTGTTGTCGCCATCCTGATTGTCTGGGAGATCGTCGGGCCGTTTATCAGCCCAATCTTTTTCACCTACCCCAGCAAGATCGCGGTCGCCTTTTACGAGACGACAGTTTCCGGTGAATTGCCGTATTTTCTGGCGCAAAGCCTGGAAGTCATGGTTTACGGCCTGATTATCGCAGTCGTGGTGGGCATTCCGCTTGGCGTGGCGATGGCACGCATTCGGTGGCTCGATTGGGCGCTCGATCTGCCGATCAATGCGCTCTACGCAACGCCCTTGGTTGCGGTTGTTCCGCTGCTGGTCCTGTGGTTCGGCATTTATCTGAAGGCCAAGATCATTGTTGTATTCCTGTTCGCGGTATTCCCGATCTTGATCAATACGTATCAAGGCGTGCGGGAATGCGACAAAGGAATGCTCGAAGTCGCGCAATCCTTCCGTTCGAGCGAATGGAGAATGTGGCAAGACGTGCTGCTGCCGTTTGCAGTGCCTTATATTATCGCCGGCGTCCGCCTCGCCATCGGCCGTGGATTGATCGGGATGATCATTGCGGAATTCTACACGACGATCTCCGGCCTTGGCTTCATGATTACTAAATACGCCAACGTGTTCGAGATGGATAAGACTTTCGTGCCGGTAATTGTCTTGATGGTGCTGGGCGTGTCGCTCACGACATTGCTGAAATGGGTGGGCCGCCGCATCGCGCCCTGGAGCCACGCCAACCGTTAGGCGATCGCCCTTCGTCTTATTGCAACTCGTATGGCGAAGCGCGACATTGCGCATGCCGGCCATTGCACGCCTTGAGGCGGAGATGCGTCATGATTATCGGCCTGTCTATCCACAGCTTCACTATAGTCCACGTGGCTATCACCCTGGTCGCAATCGTCAGCGGGCTCGTTGTGCTCGTCGGCATGCTCGGCGCGCACGAGTTACCTGCCTTGACGGCCTTATTTCTCATTACCACCGTTCTTACGAGCGTGACCGGTTTCATGTTTCCGCTTAGCGGGTTCACACCGGCGGTCGCCACCGGCGTCATCTCGATCGTGGCATTGGCGATCGCGCTTGTTGCTCTTTATGTGAAGCGCTTAAGCGGATCGTGGAGGTGGATTTATGTCACGTCTGCGCTGGCGGCGCTCTATTTCAACGTGTTCGTTTTGATCGTGCAGTCGTTCGAGAAGCTGCAGGCGTTGCACGCGCTGGCGCCGACACAAACCGAGCTGCCATTCCTAGTCGCTCAGGGGGTGACGTTGATCGCGTTTCTCGTGCTTGGAACCATGGCCGTAATGAGATTTCGCCCGGCCCCGCAAGCGCGTATGGCGTGATGCCAGGCCACCCGGGACACAATTTATGCCTCAAAATGATAGAAGCCGCCGTTGCCGGCGGCTTCCATAGATTCCGCTAATTATGTGCTTACGGGGCCGCGGCGCCCGAGAGCGCGGTACCAATGCTCGTGAACGTGGTGTTCAGGTTGCTACCAACCGTCTGCACGGCAGCAATGATCACGACAGAAATGCCAGCGGCAACCGTATTCGATCGCGGTGGCGCCGGACTCGTCCTTCAGAAACGCTGTAGCTGGGTACTCGAGAACCTAGTTATCATCTGAGTGGATGATGGCAGGACCTTACCGGCGGCCCGTTAAGAAGAAGCTTCGCTGATGTAGGAGGATTCGTTTAAATTCTTATGGAAATTTCGATCTTGCTTCAACAGCGCTGCCGCGGGGCAAGATCCTCGCTAGGTCTTTTGATGCGGATTTTCAACGCGAAACGAGGCGTCGCGAACTTTCATCGCGGCCATAAATAAAATAGCAACCTCAGCAAAAACGCAGCTCGTTAACGGGCCGTTATCCACTGGGGCTAAATCGCTCCGTCATTGGAGCGAGCTGTGGCGGCCAAAACCTAGCTCACTACAGCGAGCCAGCCGGTTCCATGTCCTGCTGTAGAAGGCCACGAACGAGCGACGATGGTGCCCGCTCAGCACTTTCCTCATCGCCCCATCTTACAATTCAACTATTCAACTACCAAAGCCGAAGGTACAGAAGTCCGCCCACAAAAAAAGGAAGCCGCCATTGTCGGCGGCTTCCTCGGTTCACCCACAGGATGATGTCATTTTCGGGTGACCCAGCTACGGCGATGTCTATTAAGGACTGGTATTGAGCCTGCCCGCGATAGCGGTGAACGTGGC
>DATGDN010000335.1:0-6722 GCA_035310865.1 Pseudolabrys sp.
CCGTTAAAGCCCCCGCGGGATCGGCAGAGCAACCATGATGCAGCTCACGCGATCGTCTTAGACAAAAAGTCAGCAAACATGGCGATCAACTTTCCAAACCCCAGCCGCTGTTATGATGCGACGCGTCAGGCGGTTTGCTTCTGGGGATATGACCGGTCCATGGAAAGCTCTTTCTTTATCAAGGCCGATGCCTTGAAGCACATTCAACCCAACCTTCGGTTCGATCCGGTCGATATACTGCGGGCGTTCGATATCAACCGGGAACGCATCTACGCCATCGCCGCAAAGGTCTATTCTCGCGGCCGCAGGGGCCACTACGAGCTCAACGTCGCTGACGTCTGATATTGCGGCATCATTGCCGCTTCCGCACATCAGCAGCCGATCTTGCAACATCATCGCCGGCCACCGCCTGCCAAATTGGCGGGCAGCAAAGGCCGGCCAACACAGAGGAATGACACGTGGATAAAGCTGCAAAGAAACCAACAAATCTAAGCGCGAACGCGATACCCAGCAATGGCTATGTCCTGTCTGTCGACGGGAAGCTGAAGACGCGATACGAGAACTCAACCGACGCCATGACAGCGGCTTCAAAACTCAAGCAAAGTTATCCGGTGCTCCAGGTCGCGGTGTATGACGCGGCGCAACGGATATACACGGCGGTGGCGCAAGAAAAATAACTGCGTGCCGCGCGTTTCGAACATCGCCCTAGCCTGAAGTTCGGCCCGGCTGTATCCTGCTGTTTCCCGTGATGCATTCCTTGGGGGGACACAGTTCGCTATGCGCTATCCATTTGCTTTTCTGGCAACGGCCTTTGTATTGCTCGCTTTTGCCGGTGACGCCGTGCTGGCCCAGACCGCATCCGTGACCCCAAGCAAGCGTGTCCAGCTTCAGCAGGACAACGACGAATGCGCCAAGCAGGTCGACCGGAAGCGGGTCGACCTTTTCGCCGAATGCATGAACAAGAAGCAGGACGAGCGGAAGGCCGCCGCCAGGCAGAAAAAGGCGGAGGAAAAGGCCGCCCGCAAGCAGCACAGCATCGAGCGGTTCAACACCGCCATGCAGGCGCACCGTGAAGCCAATCTCAAGAAACTCGAACACGAAAAAGCCGAGCGGGCCAAAATGGCCGGCAAAGGAACAGAAGCTCCACCTCGTGAAGCGGATGCGCTTCATCGAGAGCTGCATGGTCAGCCGGTAGCCGGTCGTTCGTCCGGCCTCAGCCCGCGGAGCGGCCATGACAGACACAGCCCGCCATGACACCTGGGCGCTAGGCGCCGGCTACGAACAATATGTCGGGCGGTGGAGCCGCCTTGTCGCGGCTGACTTCCTGAAATGGATTGCAATCCCGCCCGGCAAGTCCTGGCTCGATGTCGGCTGCGGCACCGGGCCGCTGAGCCAATGCATTCTCGCAACCTGCGCTCCGGCGAAAGTCCTCGGCGTCGACCAGTCGGACGGTTTCGTGGCGCACGCGAGCGCACATGTGACCGACAGCCGCGCGGAATTTCGCATTGGCGATGCACGCGCATTGCCGGTCGATGACGCCACGTTCGACGCGGTCGTCTCCGGGCTCGTGCTCAACTTCGTACCCGACCAGCCGAAAGCCGTCGCGGAAATGCGGCGCGCCGCGCGGCCGGGCGCGACGACCGCGGTCTATGTCTGGGACTATGCCGGCGAGATGCAGCTGATCCGCAGGTTCTGGGATGCCGCGATCGCGCTCAATCCCAAGGCGCGCGAGCTTGACGAGGGCCTGCGGTTTCCGACGTGCCGGCCGGAACCGTTGCGGGATCTGTTCACCTCGGTCGGCCTGCGCAATGTCGCAACCAAGGCCATCGATGTGCCGACCGTGTTCGGGAGCTTCGAGGACTACTGGTCGCCATTCCTCGGCGGCCAGGGACCGGCGCCGGGCTACTGCATGTCGCTCGCGGACGCGGATCGTGTCGCGCTGCGGGAACGGGTGAGGTCATCCCTTCCAGCAGAATGTGACGGAACAATCCGTCTTACCGCCCGTGCCTGGGCCGTCCGCGGCGTCGTCTGACGAGCGGACGGCGTACTTCCGCACGCCTATGGCGGGCATTCAGGGGGCGAGAGATTCTGGATCCCCGCTTGCGCGGGGATGAGCAGAGGTTGTGGACGTTTAGCGAATAGCTAATTCGGCGGCGCCGTACTTCCAGTCTGTGCCTCCACCACGACCTTGCCGGCCATGTGCGGATGCAGCGAGCAGAAATACTTGTAGGTGCCCGGCGTCGTGAATGTGAACGAGTAGGTCCCTTCGGTATCCATCACCTTGGATTTGAAGTTATTCGGTGACACCACCGTGTGCGGGATGTCGTCCTCGTTCGTCCACGTCACGGTGGTGCCCGCTTTCACCTTCAGGTCCTGCGGCCCGAAGGTGAAGTTCCCGATCTTGACCGCCACATCTTCCGCGGCCGCCGGCGTCGCGGCGAGGAGGTGCGCAACCGCGGCTCCGGCCACAAGAAGTTTCGTCAGTGACTTGAATGTGATCATGGCTGCACTCACCCCTGTATCGGCGTGTCGATGATGGCGAGGCGCTGCTCGTTCTGCTTGAACGTCACGCTGGCGATGCCGAGCATGGTGCGCAGCTTGTCGTCCGGTACCTTTATCGGCCCCGGTGACGGCGCCATGCCCGGAGCCGGCTGCGGAAATGCCGTCGAGCGTGCAGTGTGGAAGGTCACATTGCCTTCGACCTTCTGCATCACCTGATGGATATGGCCGTTGAGCACCGTGACCGAGCCGAAGCGCTTGAGATAGCCAAGGGCCTGCTCGCTGTCCTGCGTGCCCCATCCCCATTGCGGGTAGATGGTCCAGAGCGGGATGTGAGCGAACACGACGATCGGCTGCGATGACGACCGGCCCTTGAGATCGTCTTCCAGCCACTCGAGCTGCTCATTGCCGAGATTGCCGAGGCCGCCGGCCTTCAGGTCGACGACGTTGACCAGGCCGATGAAATGCACGCCATTGTCATCGAAGCTGTACCAGCCTGCGCCTTTCGTCCCGCTTCCGTAACGGTCGCGATAGAGCTTGCCCTGTTCCTCATCGAGCAGATCGTGCTCGCCCGGCACATAGTGCACGTTGAGCCCTGCCTGCGAGATGATGCGGTCCGCATCGTCGAATTCCGACGGCTTGGAGAGATGCGAAATGTCGCCGGTGTGAATCATGAAGGACGGCTTCACCGGCAGCGCCTTCACACGTGCGATGCATTCAGCAAGCGTGCCTTTCGCATTGGGATTGGCCGGCTTGTCGAAGCCCATGTGGCTGTCGCTGATCTGCAGAAAAGTAAAACCCTTCTGCTGCGCGGCCACCGCCTCATCGATGATGCCGAGCGATGCCGGCACGCCGCCCGCAACCGTCCAGAGCACACCGGTGCCTGCCCATGTCATGCATTCAAGAACCTTGCGGCGGTTCATGCCGTCATCGTGCGCTGTCATCGTCGGGTCTCCGGTTGATTATTTGACGTTCACGCAGACCAGACTGGGCAAGCCGGCGAATTATTCCCGAGCGAATGCAGATCACGGAAATGTCAGACGCGCGCACGCAGATCGTGCGTGCTGGAAATTTATTCCCGGAAACGGGCTCACTCCTGTGTCATGAAAACGTTATTCGAAACGGCGCTGTGTGCGCCTGCGGCGCGGAATAATTCGTCCGCGTTCCAGTCTCCTCGGTACGCGGCCAATGCGGCCGCTTCAACCAGCGATCTTGAATCGCACACCAGGAGATCCAGCCATGAAGACATTTCAGACCATTGTTGCCGTGCTGACGGCGGTGTCGAGCCCGGCGTTTGCCCAATCGTTCTGCACCTGCGACGGCACCGGTAACGTGCTGCCGTTCTCGCACAAAGGCAGTGCCCCCCAGAACGACCGGACCGCCTTCCGCGACAGCGCGCTGCGGGCCTTTGCCGGTCCCGAGGGCTACGGCGCATCCGGTTCCAATGCGCCCGAGGCCACCGGTGGCGGCAGCCCCGGATACAACGAAATGCTCCGCAATTTCTGATCCGGCGAAACGGGGCGGGCCCGGCCCGCCCTGTTTTCCCGGCAGAAAAATCCGGTCCGGCCGGGAATGAAACGCCTGCTCGCGGAGTCTTGACCATGCCGTGATCGCGTTTGCCGCTAAAGCAGCCGCCAGGAAAGGCGCTCCAGCCCACCCGGCAGACTGGTCACCTCGACCGGATGAAACACAATGAGCCGTCCAAAATCTGACGATAGTTCAATGCTGCTGGTCCACGCCTACCTCGATGGCGAGCTCGATCCCGCCAACGCGCTGAGCATCGCGCAGCGAATGGGTCAGGAGCCGGCGCTTGCCGCGGAGGCCGCACGCGTGAAGGAATTGCAGGAATTGATTCGTGAGCGTCTGCCGCGCGAGCAGGCCCCACCCGCGTTTCACGCCAAAATCGAATCTTCGGTCGGCGGAGCCAGAAGAGACCACGTGAAACCGTCCTGGCGCGCCCTCGCCGCATCGATTGCGGTCACCGCCATGGTCGCCAGCACGTCGACCTGGCTTGTCGTCGACTCCCGGCAGCAGCCGACACTGATCGCGGACTCGCTCGTCTCCGACCATATCCGCGCCCTGATGGCCCCGGAGCCGGTCGACGTCGTCTCGTCCGATCGCCATACCGTGAAACCGTGGTTCAACGGCCGTATTCCGAACTCGCCGCGCGTCGTCGATCTCGCCAAGGACGATTTCCCGCTCATCGGCGGCCGCGTCGATGTGCTCGGCCGGACACCGGTCTCGACCCTGGTCTACCGCCACGCCAAGCATGTGATCAGCCTTACCGCCGTACCGGCCGACAGTAAATTTGCGTTCAACGGGAGCCCGCGCAGCATCAACGGCTACAACGTCGTTCATTGGAGCGAAAACGGCGTGAGCTACTGGGCCATCTCCGATCTCGAAGCAAAAGAGCTGGACGTCTTCGCGCAACTTTTCCGCACCAGCCAGACCGAATTGTAGGCGCAGGTGCCATGTCGATAACGCCACTGCGGCCCAGAAGCGGCCCGAACAATTCCGAAGGACGACCGGTTTGCCTGGTTGCCTCCGGCGCACAGGATGCGATGAGCGCGCTCGACGATAACGCACGCTTCAGAGCGGTGGTCATGCCGCATATTGATGATGCCTATCGGCTGGCGCGCTGGCTCACCGGCAACCGCAGCGACGCCGAGGACGTGGTGCAGGATGCGTCGCTGCGCGCCTTCCGCGCCATCCGCGAATATGCCGGCGGCAATCCGCGGTCCTGGATACTGAGCATCGTCCGCAACACGGCGTACTCATGGCTGCGCAAGAACCGGCCGGCAACGGTGGTCACGGTCGACGACCTCGAGGCCGTCGAACTTGCGCAGGCCAAGCCGGGCGAACTCTGCGACGAGACGCCGGAGGCATCGCTGATTGCCAAGGTCGATGCCGAGCAGCTCCGTGCGGCCATCGCGGCCTTGCCGACTCCTTTCCGTGAAACCCTCGTGCTGCGCGACATCGAGGGCCTCGACTACCGGGAGATCGCCGAAACCACCGAAGTGCCGATCGGCACCGTGATGTCACGACTTGCCCGCGCCCGTCACCGACTGATTGAGACGCTCAGGGGGGACGGCTAGTTTTCCCGCATGCGCGTCGCACACGCGGGTTAAATTTAAATATTGTCAGACCGTAGGGTGGGCTAAGGCGCGCTATGCGCCGAGCCCACCGAACGAGTTGTGAGTCCGTTGGTGGGCACGCTTCGCTTTGCCCACCCTACAATGGCTGATAACGGCCCAGCCGGCCGTTACGCTTAGAATGGTCAGCGTGGCGGAATCTGGATCAAGTCGTCGAGCTGGGCCTTTGTCAATTCGGTGGCCGTGAAGTTCAGCGCGACGGCATCCTTCACGATCGTGTCGAGGCCGACGATCTTGTCCGGCTCGACCGCCGAGCGCGGGAAGAAGTCATCACGGGTACGCTTGGCCTTGGCCTCGCTGATGTTGAGCCACTCCGAATAGACCTTCAGCGCCTTGGGATCCGTGTACAGGAAATTGACCGTCTCGCGGTATGCCTTCATGTAACGGTCGACGACATCCTTGTGGGCTTTCAGAAAATTGGCGTTCGCGATGTTGAGCCGCACGGTCTGGCCCTTGAAGGCGTTGGCGTCATTTCCGGTCGCGATGATACGGATCTGCTTCTGGTCGAGCTGATCGAGGCCGAACGGCGGCGCCGCCCAGCCGACATCGATCTGGCCGGACATCACGGCCGTCAGGTTCGCCGCCGGACCGCCCATCGCGGTCGGCTTCGCCTTCAGGTCGTACTGTTTCATGAAAGCCGTGACGATGCCGTGCGTCGATGACCCGTTGGTCGAATAGGCCAGGATCTTGCCGTCGGTGTCCTTCAGCGACTTGATCGGCGAATCCGCCTTCACATACCAGTACAGGTCGTTGGCGCCCGTCGTCTCTGCACCGATCACCCGGACCGGAGCGCCCTTGGAATAGGCGCTGAGCACCCCCATGACGCCCGCGGCGATACCAACATCCACGCTGCCGGAAATCACGGCCTGCTGCGTCTCGCCCGCGCCATTGGTGTAGACGATCTCGAGCTCAAGACCGTGCTTCTTGAAGATTCCGGCGCGCTGGCCGACTTCCGATATCGAGGTGTCCCAGTTACCGCGCTGGCCGACCGCCAGCTTCACCTTGTCCTCTGCCGATGCGCCGGCTGCGGCGCCGAACAGCAGCACTGCTGCTAGCGCAAACATGCCTGTA
>DATGDN010000336.1:0-1942 GCA_035310865.1 Pseudolabrys sp.
GGCCGCCCGCTCGGCATCCCGCTCATCGTCGACAATACCGCGACGCCGTTCCTCACCAGGCCGCTCGAGCACGGCGCCGCCATCATCGTCTACTCAACAACCAAATATCTCGGCGGCCATGGCAACTCGATCGGCGGACTGATCGTCGACGGCGGCAATTTCGACTGGGCTGCGCCGCATCCTGAGCGGCAGCCAGCGCTCAACACGCCTGATCCGAGCTATCACGGTGCGGTATGGACGGAAGCCGTCAAGCCGATCGGCCCCGTCGCCTACGCGATCAAGGCGCGCGTGACGCTGCTTCGCGACATCGGTGCCGCGTTGTCGCCGTTCAATGCTTTCCTGATCATCCAGGGCCTGGAGACGCTTGCGTTGCGCATGAAGGAACACTGCCGGAATGCGCAAGCGGTGGTCGATTTCCTGCGCACGCGAAAAGAGGTGACGAGGATTATCCATCCCTCGCAGCAGCAGGGTGTTCACCGCCAGCGCGCGGACCGATACCTGAACGGCCAGTTCGGCGGACTCGTCGGCTTTGAGCTTGCCGGCGGCAAGGACGCGGGCCGCAGATTCATCGATGCGCTGCAGCTGCACTATCATGTCGCCAACATCGGCGATGCGCGCAGCCTCGCCATCCATCCGGCGACCACAACGCATTCGCAACTAACAACCGAGGAGCAGCTCGCCACCGGCGTTTCGGACGGCTATGTGCGCCTGTCGGTCGGCATCGAGCACATCGATGACATTGTTGCGGACATCAAGCACGGCCTTGAAACCGCTTCGCGGTCGTTGCGGGCGGCATGATATCCCTCAAGGAGCAGGACGTGAGCCTCGCCAGCATCGATGTCGGCGGCATCAAGCTCAAATATTTCGCCGTCGGCGCCGGCGAGCCGATTGTGTTGTTGCATTGCACGGCCGGGTCGGGGCGCCAGTGGACGGACATGGCCGAGGCGCTCTGTCCGAATTTCCAGGTGGTTGCTCCGGATCTTTGCGGGTATGGCGACACGACACACTGGCCGGGCAACGGCACCTTCAACCTGGCGGTCGAGGCAGATCTTGTTGCTGCGCTCTTCGACCGGTTCAAAAAGCCGGCGCACGTCATCGGCCATTCGTACGGCGGCGCCGTCGCGCTCCGTTTCGCGCTGCGGCACGCGCGGTACGTCAAGAGTCTGACTTTGATCGAGCCAGCTTCGTTCCACCTGTTGCGTGGCTCTGACGAAGTCGATGAACGCGCGCTTAGGCAGATTTCGGAGGTCGGCGCGACGATTGCCAACGCAGTCAACTGCGGCGACTATCTCGGAGCGATGCGCCGCTTCGTCGACTACTGGAGCGGCAAGGGCGCATGGGACGCCCTGCCAACACCGCAACGCAGCGCACTTGCCGCACGAATCAACAAAGTCACCCTCGATTTCTGGGCGACGCTCAACGACCCCGCGCGCCGCACCGATTTGACCGCATTGACCATGCCCACGCTGGTCGTAGCCGGTGAAATATCGCCTCAGTCGACGCGCAGGATCTGTTTCCATCTCGCGCAAAATATCCCGGACGCGACGCTGCATACGATTCCGCATGCCGGTCACATGCTCCCGTTCACTCACTTCAAGCAGTTGCTTCCGCTCATTGCTGAGCATTGCGGAGCGGGGTACCGGCGTCATCCGGAGCGGCAAGGCGATCCGCTGGTGCGCGTGCCGATCTGAGGCGAAGGCGTCGGCATTGCGGCTGGATACTACGTCAGCCTGTTCATTTTCCGCGACGCCCACCAGAAGGCAATGCCGGCGAGGGATATGAAAATCCCGAGCACGGCTAAAACCAATATCACGACGTGAGCGACGGTTTCGGGCGAACTCATGGCCACGAAACGAGAACGCCGGCCGGAAGTTCCATGCCGATAGTTTCGATCCCGCTCGCCTAGTTCTTTCGCAGCCAACCTGTCCAAAATGTAAATGCG
>DATGDN010000337.1:0-6537 GCA_035310865.1 Pseudolabrys sp.
TTGTCGCGTTCCGGCTCCAGGCGCGCGTCGCAATTGACGTAGTTTGCGGAAATCATTTTTCCGGTGCGGTTATCGAAACGGCGTTCTTCGCAGCGGCCTTTCTTGTCGGGTTCGATCACGATTGAAGCGACGCGGCTTGCCGCCTCGCCGCCTTCCGTTCGAGGCAATGGGGTCGGAACTCATGATCTGCGGATCGGCGGAAAAGAAGGAGCCCGCCGTCACGAAGGCGGCGAGCAGAAAGAGTTCGGTCAACGCCGCCACAACGATGACGGCACGACGGCCTTCGCCCGCCAAAAGGGCCTTGCCGCGGACGGATTTCTTTTTTTGACTTGCGCATGTGCCTTTGAGACGGATTTGACGTGTTCAGTTTACCTCCGCAGGCTTGATGAAAGTTAAACGGAACGGGTCAATTTGAATCTCGTTGAATTAAGGTTTCAAAGGCGTCCTCGAAGAGCCGGCGGGGCCGCCGCCGGCGTCTTTCCTTTGCGCCGGGCAATACCTACATCACTATTGATCTAACAAACCCCAACACTCAAATGCTCGATTTTGCATCGTCGTCCGACCTCCAGGACGTGGGCGAGCCGGCGTCTCCGTCCGCCGACTCTGAAATCCTGGACGCCTATTCACACGCGGTAACCTCGGTGGCCGACTCCGTCGGCCCGGCGGTCGTGCGCGCTGGAGTCCGCAACAAGAATAGCCGTCCAGCCGGGGTCGGGTCCGGCGTTGTCATTGCGCCGGATGGACTGGTGCGGACGAACAGTCATGTGGTCGAGGGCGCGAAGGAGGTGTGGCTGCAGGATGCTGAGGGCCGCGTCATGGATGCACGGCGCTTGGGCGAGGACCCCGACACCGACCTGGCGTTGCTGCGCGCCGGCTCGGCTCGTGATCTGCCGAGCGCGACGCTCGGCGATTCCAAGAAGCTCAAGCGTGGCCAGCTGGTCGTTGCCATAGGCAATCCGCTCGGCTTCGAGTCAACCGTGACTGCCGGCGTCATCTCGGCTTTAGGTCGGTCTCTGCGCTCGCGCACCGGCCGGTTGATCGAAGACGTGATTCAGACCGACGCAGCGCTCGATCCCGGCAATTCCCGCGGCCCACTGGTGTCATCGCGCGGCGAGGTGATCGGAATCAACACTGCGGTCATCATGGGCGCGCAGGGGATCTGCTTTGCGGTCGCAAGCAACACAGCCGAGTTCGTTCTAAGTGAATTGATCCAGCATGGCCGCGTCCGCCGGGCCTATATCGGGGGGGTCACGACAGACGGCGGCAGTTCCGCGCCGGCACGCGCGCGGCCAAAATCGACAATGTGTCCGGAGCAATGATCACCGCGATTGAGCCGCAGGGACCTGCGGCGATGGCCGGCCTGATGAGCCTCGACACGATCGTGCGGCTCGATGGGATGGCGATCACCGGGGTGGACGATCTGATCCGGATGCTCAACCGCGAACGCATCAATCGCCCCGCGGCAGTCGAGGCTGCGCCGCGGGCAGCTACGCGCTTTCGAGCTCAAACCGTTGGAGCGGCCCGCCGTGGTGACTGCGCGCGCGCCGGCCGCCATTGCGTCCTAAATCAGTTTCTATTTCTTTTGATCTGGCTTGGCCGCGTTTTTGCGTGCGGCCGGCTCGTAATTTCCCTGCGCCATGCATTTCTTGATGAAGGCCGAGCGCTTGGCACCCTGAAGTTGCTGGCTCTCGGCGCCGACTTTGCAGGTTTCCATTTTTTCCTGAGATGTGACCGCTGCCGATGGCGTTGCCGCCAGCAGAACGGGGATCAGGGCAATGGCGAGGGTTCGCAGCATCTGATCGGCTCCTTTTAGGTGTCGATGCGGTGAGGAAGGATAATACGCTTCTCGGCGATGTCGGGAATGAGCGCAAGAAGCCGTCAAAGTACGACTGGGCAGTAGCTTACCCATTCCCGGCTCTGCTCAGCAGAGGGACTATTCCTTGTCGCCCAACAGGCGCTTGCCCCACCAGCCGCGTTTAGGGGCCGCCGGTTCGTCTGCGCCCGTACTGGAAACGACCGGTGTCGGTGGTGGCAGGTTGGAAGATGCGGGAGGGACGCCTTCGAGGGAAAACGGTGCGGGCTCGCGAATGGTCGAACGCCGGCGTGGTGGCTCCGGCTCGGCGGCGTCATGTGGCTTGGTCTCGGCCTGCGGTGGAAGGGGTGCCTCGACCGGCGGCGCATAGGCCGGTGCGCTTTCGTAACTCGACGGGCGGTCCGTATCCTCGACGGCGTGCTGCAGGTCGGGTTCCGGCCCGCCCTCGCTCGCATAAGGTGGCTTCTCTCCGTTGCGTTGACGGTTGCGCCGGCCGCCGCGGCGGCCCCGACGGCGCCGCCGCCGCCCTTCGCGGCCTTCGCCTTCGCTGGAGGGGACGCCTTCCTGGCGTGGCTGCACCTGCCCGACATCTTCGTCTTCCTCGGGTGTGCCCCCATTATGGTCTTCATGAGCGATGGCATGCTCGGGAACGGTGTCGTGCGTGAATGCTTGGGTCTCGTCGTGAGATTCACCTCCGCGGCCACGTCCGCCGCGCCCGCGCCGCCGCCTGCGGGCGCCTTCGCGCTCGCCGACATCGGCGTGCGGCGGGCCTTCGGCTTGCCCTGCAGCGAGTTCGGGCGCTTCTTCTTCGTGTTCGTCAGAGTCCGCTATTGCTTCTTCGTCCTCCTCAACCGGGGCGACGAATTGCGGTTGCTGGGCGGCAAGGTTACGAGCGGCTTCCGGTGTGTGCACCTGTTCGCCGCGATCGATTACGTAGGACTGTTGGCCGGTCACCGACGGGTCGGCTGATACCGTAATGACGATGCGGAACCGCTCCTCGAGCGCGCGCAGGTGCGCACGCTTGTGGTTGAGCACGTAAAGCGCGACTTCGGCGCGCGTGCGTATAATCAGATTGTGCGTCGCACCCTTGATCAACATTTCCTCGACCGCACGAAGCAGCTGCAGCGCGACCGACGATACCGATCGCACGTGTCCGCTGCCGCCGCACACCGGGCATTTTTCAGTCGAGCTTTCCAGCACTGAGGTGCGAATGCGCTGGCGTGACATTTCTAGCAGGCCGAAATGCGAGATGCGGCCAACTTGGATCCGCGCGCGGTCGTGCTTGAGCGCCTCCTTCAGGCGCCGTTCCACCGTGCGGTTATTGCGGCCCTCGTCCATGTCGATGAAGTCGATGACGATAAGACCGGCGAGATCGCGTAGGCGCAGCTGCCGGGCGATTTCGTCAGCCGCTTCGCAATTGGTTTTGAGCGCGGTGTCCTCGATATGGTGCTCGCGAGTTGCCCGACCTGAGTTCACGTCGATCGCCACCAGCGCTTCGGCTTGGTTGATCACAATGTAACCGCCGGAGCGCAACTGAACCACCGGCGAAAACATGGCGTCGAGTTGGCTCTCGATGCCGTAGCGCGTGAATAGCGGCTGCGTATCTTTATATAGTTTTACATTTTTGGCGTGGCTCGGCATCAGCATGCGCATGAATTCGCGTGCTTCCTTGTAGCCTTCTTCGCCTGACACGACGATTTCGTCGATGTCCTTGCCGTAGAGATCGCGGATTGATCGCTTGGTGAGGGAACCCTCCTCGTAGACGAGCTTGGGTGCCGTCGATTTGAGTGTGAGATCTCGCACCGTCTCCCACAAGCGCAACAGATATTCGAAATCGCGTTTGACTTCGGTCTTGGTACGGCTTGCGCCTGCCGTCCGCAAAATCACGCCCATGCCTTCCGGCACTTCGAGCTCCTGCGCGATTTCCTTGAGCCGTGAACGGTCCTCGGCTGAGGTAATCTTGCGCGAGATGCCACCGCCGCGCGCGGTATTTGGCATCAGCACCGAATAGCGGCCGGCAAGCGAAAGATAGGTGGTCAGCGCCGCACCCTTGGTGCCACGCTCTTCCTTGACGACCTGCACCAACATGACCTGCCGGCGCTTGATCACTTCCTGGATTTTGTACTGGCGCCGGAATCGAGGCACCCGTTCCTGCACCTCTTCGAGGGCGTCGGCACCGCCGACAGACTCGACAGCCTCCTCGTCGGCGTGATCTTCGCCGTTACCGTTCTCGGCGGCCTCAACGGTCGTAGCCTCAGTGGCGTGAACGGGCTGTTCGTCCGTGGTAAGCGCGCCTTCGGCGGCAGCGGATGGCTGTTCGGCTTCTACAGTTGTTTCGTGCGACGTTTCGACCGGTGGAGCGGCATCTTCGCCGGCAGGGCTCTCGGCCGGCTGGCGCATCTGCTCCTCGGCGGCGAACTCGGGTGGCGCCGGTTCCGACTCGGACATGTGATCCGCGGTTTCCGCACTTTGATCCTGTGCGGCGCCAATACTGGTCTCGGCCGCTGGGCTTTCTCCGGCCGCGGCGGAGATCTCCGCGTGAGGCTCGCTCTGTACGACTTTACGGTCCCGATGGCGTTGCGCCCCGCGGTGGCGATGGCGCCGGCCGCGGCGCCCTGCGCGGCTGTCGGCCTCCGCGTCCGCATCGCGCTGGTCGCGCTCTTCCTGGGCGATCAACGCCTGCCGATCGGCAACCGGGATCTGGTAGTAGTCCGGATGGATTTCGGAAAAGGCCAGGAAACCGTGGCGATTTCCGCCATAGTCTACAAAGGCCGCCTGCAATGACGGCTCAACGCGCGTAACCTTGGCGAGGTAGATGTTACCGCGAAGCTGTTTGCGGTTGGCACTCTCGAAGTCGAATTCCTCGACGCGATTGCCGCGTAGTACGACGACCCGGGTCTCCTCCGGGTGGGTCGCGTCGATCAACATTTTGTCGGGCATTTGAAATTCTCACTTGGCCACGCACTCCCGCGGGCTCGCGCGAAGCAAACGGCGCAAGTCGGTTTTCCGGGGATCTGGCCTGATGGGTGTGGAAGGGAAGGGCCGCACGGCCAAGGTCCATGCCGTCGCGCACCGTCGTCAGGACGGCGGGCGAGCTGGGGACCTCAAAATACCTTTGCTGCGTCAGTGGCAGCATGAAACTTGCGACCCGTAGCGCTGCGGTCGCGCCTCAAGGCGCGAACCGAGGTTTCTCGTTGCTCACAGTCAGGTCGCGAACGGCTTACTCGCCGCGCGCTGATCCGGGTGTCCTTCACAAGGGTTTCGGCTCGTTTCACTTGGCCGTCCGCCGACCTCCTCGAGGGGCAGTACAGGACCTAAGCGGCCGGGGCCCGAACGCGGCACAACCGGAACTCTAACTGTCAGCAGACCTTACATACGGCCCCAAACCATTACTGGCAAGGGAAGCTTTGCAGTTAGGCCACAGTGGAGCAGGGAATAGCGCCATTGCTCAAGTTCCGTTAACTGAAGGGATCCTTAATGGGTTAAAAGCGCCATAAAAGGGTTCGGATTCGTGACACCCCGCGCCATTGCCATCGCCAGCACTATGGTCTGCGCACTGCTATGCGACTCGGCCGGCTTGGCCGCCGAGAGCACGGTGACAGAGCACGTACTGGCGGCCGCCGCGGAGCAGCCGGTTGTGGCGACCGACCTGCGGATCGGCGGCGACGATAAACAGACGCGGTTTGTGGTCGACCTGAATCGAAAAATCGACCTCGCAGCCTTCACGCTTGCCGATCCTTACAGGGTGGTCGTTGACCTGCCGCAGGTCACCTTCAAGCTGCCGGCGAAAGCCGGCGCGCAGAGCCGGGGCCTGATCAAGGCGTTTCGCTACGGGCTGATCATGCAGGGCGGGTCTCGTATCGTCCTCGACACCAAAGGTCCCGTGCGTATTGAGAAAGCCTTCGTGCTCGATGCCGCGGATGGCCAGCTCGCGCGATTGGTGCTTGATCTGGCGGCCACTGATCGCGCCGGATTCATGCGCAATATCTCGCTGCAAGCCCGTCCCGTGCACAATGCCGGCGTCAAGCCAAGCGAACCGCCGGTCAAGGTTGATGGCGATGCGCGCCCCTTGGTCGTGATCGATCCAGGTCATGGCGGCATCGACAACGGCACGAAGGGATCGGGTGGGGAGCTTGAAAAGGAAATTGTGCTCGCATTCTCACAAGCCCTTCGCGAGAAGCTCGAGAGCGGCGGCAAGTATCGCACCGTAATGACGCGCTCGGACGACAGCTTTATCCCGCTCGCTGAGCGCGTGCGCTTTGCGCGCACGCGTAATGCCGCGCTTTTCATTTCCGTCCACGCGGATGCTCTGCCCCGCAACGAGGGACACGCGGAAGGCGCGACCGTCTATACGCTCTCCGAGACCGCTTCAGATGCGGAGGCGGCAAGGCTAGCCGAGGCTGAGAACAAGGCCGACGTGATCGCCGGCGTCGACCTGACCACCGAGCCTGACGATGTTGCCAACATTCTCGTCGATCTCGCCCAGCGTGAAACGAAAACCTTTTCCATGCAGTTCGCGCGCACCGTTGTCGATGAGCTCAAAAGCGCGGCACGTCTTCACAAGCACCCGCTCAAATCCGCGGGCTTTAAAGTCTTAACGGCACCGGATGTACCTTCCGTACTGATCGAACTTGGTTACATGTCGACAAAGGACGACCTCAAACAGCTCAACTCGCCGGCCTGGCGCGCCCGCACGGCGCAGGCATTGGTTAAGGCCGTCGAGA
>DATGDN010000338.1:0-17522 GCA_035310865.1 Pseudolabrys sp.
GGCATCCGGGCCACTTTTTCCGAGAACGCCGGCCGCCCACAGCCCGAGCATCTTGTTGCGGCGGGCCATCGCCTTAAAGCGGAGCTCCTCGTCGTGCGCGAACTGTTTTTCGAAGCCTTCTTCGCGCTTGTCGAATGTCGTTGCCATACCGCCCTCGTTACTGCGACCCTTAAAATCGCGCACACTTGCTTCGTTGCGGCCTTGCATATCGTCAGCCGACCGTCAAGGCAACATCGAGCCGCGCTTTTGCGGCGAAAATACGGAGTGGAAAACGTCAGGCTTGCGTGATTGTGCTACCCCGACCGATCGGCTAGGTTGACTTCGTGTCCGGACCGCTGGCGCGGCCAGCGCTCCCAGTCCGGTCCCGCAGCCGCGGATCTTGCAAAGTCGCACAATTAGGAGCCACGGCAATCCGATGGACTTTCACAAACCACGGTACACGCCCATGAGCCGCCGTCACCGTATTTACGAGGGCAAGGCGAAGGTCCTTTATGAAGGCCCCGAGCCGGGAACGCTGATTCAGCATTTCAAGGACGATGCGACCGCCTTCAACGCCAAGAAGCACGAGGTGATCGAGGGCAAGGGCGTCCTCAACAACCGAATCTCCGAATATGTGTTTCAGCACCTCAACGATATCGGAGTGCCGACGCACTTCATTCGCCGGCTCAACATGCGCGAGCAGTTGATCCGCGAGGTCGAGATCATTCCGCTCGAAGTCGTGGTGCGAAACGTCGCGGCCGGTTCGCTGGCGCAGCGTCTCGGCATTGAGGAGGGCACGCAGCTGCCGCGCTCGATCATCGAGTTCTATTACAAGAACGACAAACTCAACGACCCGATGGTATCGGAAGAGCACATTACCGCCTTCGGCTGGGCCTCGCCGCAGGAGATCGACGACATCATGGCGCTTGCCATTCGCGTCAACGATTTCCTCTCCGGGCTTTTCCTTGGTGTCGGCATCCGTCTCGTCGACTTCAAGATGGAAACAGGCCGGTTGTGGGAGAACGATGTGATGCGCATCGTTGTCGCCGACGAGATTTCGCCCGACTCGTGCCGGCTGTGGGACATCAAGACCAACGACAAGCTCGACAAAGACCGCTTCCGCCGCGATCTCGGCGGGCTGGTCGAAGCCTACACCGAAGTGGCAAAGCGACTCGGCATCATGAGCGAAGGCGAACGCCCGCAAGGCACGGGACCGGTGCTGGTGAAGGGCTGAGTTCGGAAATCCAAGCGTTCGAATGCGAGGTGGCCGGGCATGTCCCGGCCATTGCCGTTTTAAGTTTCGGCCATGCAGCTAGAATTTGTAGTTCAGGCCGACCAATCCCATCATCAGCGTGTTACTGAACTCGCCTCGATAGCCAGGGCAATAAATGCTGTCCCCGGCCGCGCAGGAGATACTAGTCGTCCCTAGATCGACATATCGGAACTCAGCGCGCGCGCAGTCCAACGCGGGCGCCTTTGCGATGCCGAACGAACTGGCAGTAGAGGAAGGTGGGCATTTCTCATCTATGGCGGGCGGATTGACGAGGAGGCGTTGAAAAAGCACTGCCGGGAAAGGCTCTCTCACGCGGATATGCCGGTTCGCTTCATCAGCGTCCCCGCACTTCCGCGCAATGAGAACGGTAAACTTCAAAGGCAACAGCTGGGCGCCATCGCGCGCGAATATGGTGGCGAGGTCGCTAACCGCGCCCGCATCCCCCTCCCTGCCTTGAAAAGCTGCGCAGGCGCGATGATCTGTGTAGGGCTCGTCCGCACGGTTGAGGTGGCCTGTGGCGGATGCTAGGTCAGGTCGTCGAGCCCGGAATCCCCTGAAAAACCGCTATGAAAGCCCGCGTCACCGTTACCTTGAAATCCGGCATCCTCGATCCCCAGGGCAAGGCGATTGAAGGCGCGCTGCGCTCGCTGGGGCTCGCCGGTGTCTCCAGCGTGCGCCAGGGCAAGGTCTTCGACATCGAAATCGAGGGCGGCGACCGCGCCAAGGCCGAAGCCCTGCTCAAGCAGGCCGCGGACAAGCTGCTCGCAAACACAATTATCGAAAACTACAAGGTGGACGTGCTCGGATGAAAGCCGCCGTCCTGGTCTTTCCTGGCATTAACCGCGAGCGCGATATGGCGCGAACTTTGCGCCTGATCTCCGGGCACGAGCCCGCTGTGGTGTGGCACGCGGACACGGAACTTCCTGCCGGCACCGATCTGGTCGTGATTCCAGGTGGTTTCTCCTACGGCGACTATCTGCGCTGCGGCGCGATCGCGGCGCGCAGCCCGATCATGGATGCGGTGCGCGCTTATGCCGCGAAGGGCGGTCTGATCCTCGGTGTCTGCAACGGCTTTCAGATTCTGTGCGAAGCCGGGCTACTGCCCGGCGTCTTGATGCGCAATGAAAACCTGCGCTTCATCTGCCGCGATGTGTATCTGCGGGTCGAACGCTCGGACACACCGTTCACGCGCGGCTACAACGCGGGCCAGGTGATCCGTGTGCCCGTTGCGCATGGCGAGGGCAACTATATCGCCGACGGCGAGACTATTGCGCGGCTGGAGGGCGAGGGGCGCGTGCTGTTCCGCTATTCATCTCCGGACGGCATGATCGATCCGAACTGGAATCACAACGGCGCCATCAACGCTATCGCGGGAATTCTGAACGAGCACGGCAACGTGCTTGGCATGATGCCGCACCCCGAAAATCACGTTGAAGCCGCTATCGGCCCGACCGACGGGCGCGGGCTGTTTGCAGGGCTGGTCGAGGCGTTGGAGCGCGCGGCGTAATCGTGATCCCGAACAACGTCCGCATTACCCCCCAATTGGTCGCCGAACACGGCCTCAAGCCGGATGAATACGACCGTATCCTGAAGCTCATCGGCCGTGAGCCCTCGCTCACGGAACTCGGGATTTTTTCGGCCATGTGGAACGAGCACTGCTCGTACAAGTCCTCCAAGGTCCACCTGCGCACACTGCCGACTAAAGGTCCCTGGGTCATCCAGGGGCCGGGCGAAAACGCAGGCGTGATCGATATTGGCGACGGGCTCACATGTGTCTTCAAGATGGAGAGCCACAACCATCCGAGCTACATCGAGCCCTATCAGGGTGCCGCAACCGGCGTCGGCGGAATTCTGCGCGACGTATTCACAATGGGCGCCCGGCCGATTGCCTGCCTCAACGCGCTATCGTTCGGCTCGCCATCGCATCCCAAGACCCGGCACCTTGTAGCTGGCGTCGTGGCAGGGATCGGCGGTTACGGCAATTCGTTTGGTGTGCCCACGGTTGGCGGCTCGGTACGCTTTCATGCGCGATACGATGGCAACTGCCTAGTCAATGCTATGGCCGTGGGCATCGCGCGCAAGGATCAGATTTTTTACGCGGCGGCTTCCGGTGTCGGGATGCCCATCGTCTATCTCGGCTCGAAAACCGGACGCGACGGCATCCACGGCGCCTCGATGGCTTCGGCGGAGTTCGCTGAAGATTCGGAAGGTAAGCGACCGACTGTTCAGGTCGGCGACCCATTCTCGGAGAAGCTGCTGCTCGAGGCCTGCCTTGAGATCATGCAGAAGGGATGCGTCATTGCCATTCAGGACATGGGCGCCGCCGGCTTGACTTGCTCAGCGGTGGAGATGGGTGCCAAGGGCGATCTCGGCGTCACGCTCGATCTCGACAAGGTCCCTTGTCGCGAGGAAGGCATGAGCGCCTACGAGATGATGCTCTCCGAGAGCCAGGAGCGCATGCTGATGGTGCTCAAGCCGGAGAAAGAAAAAGAGGCCGAGGCGATCTTCCGCAAGTGGGGGCTGGATTTTGCGGTGGTCGGCGAGACGACGCCGTCGAAGCGGTTCATCGTCCGCCACGGCGGCGACGTGATGGCCGATCTGCCGATAAAGGAACTGGGCGACCAGGCGCCGGAATACAAGCGTCCGTTCGTAAGCGCGGCGAAGCCGGAAGAGGTCGAAGCTGAGAGTGTGCATGCCCCGATTGGCACGATCGAGGCTCTGGAGAAGCTGCTGGCGACACCGGATCTCTGCTCCAAGCGCTGGGTATGGGAGCAATATGATCACGTTATTCTCGGCAACACGGTGCAGCGGCCGGGCGGCGACGCAGCCGTGGTGCGCATCGAGGAGGGGCCGAAGGGCCTTGCTCTCACCACCGATGTGACGCCGCGCTATTGCGAGGTGGATCCATTCGAGGGCGGCAAACAGGCGGTTGCGGAATGCTGGCGCAATCTGACCGCCGTGGGCGCGAAACCTCTCGCCATCACAGACAATCTCAATTTTGGCAATCCCGAGCGGCCTGAGATCATGGGCCAGTTCGTCGGCTGCATCCGCGGCATCGCCGATGCCTGCAAGGCGCTCGACTTCCCGGTCGTGTCCGGCAACGTGTCGCTCTACAACGAGACCAACGGTCGCGCGATATTGCCGACACCGTCGATCGGTGGCGTTGGACTTATCGACGACTTTTCGAAGTCGGCAACATTGGCTTTCAAGCGTGCAGACGAAACGATCCTTCTAGTTGGCGAGACCACAGGCTGGCTTGGCCAGTCGATTTACCTGCGCGAGCTATGCGCACGGGAAGAAGGCGCGCCGCCGCCGGTCGATCTCACGGAGGAGCGCGAGAACGGCGATTTTGTCCGCAAGTTGATCCTCGATGGAACCGCGACGGCTGTGCACGACCTCTCCGACGGCGGTCTGCTGGTCGGGCTTGCGGAAATGGCGATGGCCTCCGGGATCGGGGCGCAACTCGATGCGGCGCCGTCCGACATTCCGCCTCACGCCCATTGGTTCGGGGAAGACCAGGCGCGCTATCTTGTCACGGTGCCGGCGGCCAAAGCGTCGGCCGTCCTGGCCCAGGCAAAGGCCGTGAATGTGCCAGTGTGGGCAGTCGGCAGGACCGGCGGCGATACGTTGACGCTTGTTGGCGAGCGTCCCATCCTAGTCGCGATTCTACGTGAACGTTTTGAATCCTGGCTGCCGGCCTACATGGCCGGCGAGATGTGAAACGGTCTGCGAGGGCCTGCCGATGGCCATGGATGCCGTCGAAATCGAGCGTCTGATCAAGGCGCACATTCCCGATGCGGAGGTCACGATCCGGGATCTCGCCGGTGATGGTGACCACTACGCCGCCACGGTCATCTCCGCTTCGTTCAAGGGCAAGTCGCGGGTGCAGCAACATCAATTGGTCTACGAGGCGCTGAAAGGGCAGATGGGCGGCGTGCTCCATGCGCTTGCCCTGCAAACCGGCACGCCGTGATGAATCCGGCCGCGGCGTCCGTCTGCTCACACCGAAAGGCGCAATTGACCGACCGGGACCTGGAGCCTCGGCGCGCGCGCCGGTGATTTCGTTTACGTCGCGGGCATGCGCGGCATCGACCCGGCCAGCAACAAGCTCGTCGACGGCGATGAAGCTCGCATTCGACAGGCTTTTCTGAACATGAAGTTGATTGCGGAATCCGAAGGGGCGAGGTTTATGGATTGCGTTCGCCGTCTTCGTGACCGACATGGGTCGGTTGCGTCCTCTGGTCAACAAGGTGCAGGAAACTTTGTGGGGCGGCGGGCCCTATCCGCCCCGCACGATCCTTGAGGTTGCCGGCTTGAACCAGGACGATATTTTCGAGGTGGAAGGCACGTTTTATGCCTCGAAAAACGAATGAATCCGCGAACGCCCCTTGGGTTTGCAGTAACTTTTTTGGTACATATATCGGTGACCGAGGCGGCTGTGCCGCCCAACAGGATGAGATTCCATGGGTATCGAGCAATTCATCGACAATGAAGTGAAGGGCAACGACGTGGTGCTCTTCATGAAGGGCACGCCGCAGTTTCCGATGTGCGGATTTTCGGGGCAGGTCGTCCAGATCCTCGACCATCTCGGCGTCAGTTACAAAGGTATCAACGTGCTGGAATCTGACGACATCCGGAACGGCATCAAGACTTATTCCAACTGGCCGACGATTCCGCAGCTTTACGTGAAGGGTGAGTTTGTCGGAGGTTGCGACATCGTGCGCGAGATGTTCCAGGCCGGCGAATTGCAGCAGACCCTGAAAGAGAAGGGCGTATCGGTACGCCAGACCGCCTGAGGCGGCTTCCCGCAGCGTGACGAAGCTTCTCCTCGTCGTTGCAACGATAGCGGATCTTGCGCTCGCCGCGCTGTTGGTGGGCGTATCGGGATTCATGTTTGGCGGCGGCCCGGAAAGTACACATGCGGGCGCCTTGGCGGCTGCCGGCTATGCCTTTTTGGTGATCTCCTGTTTGGCAGCGCCGATCGCCGGATTTGTCCTCAATGGGAACGGAAGACCCGGCATCGGCATTGCGGCCGCATGGCTCCCAATTGCCGGCGCGCTCGTTACGTTCATGGCGCCGGTACCCTACTAGGCGGTGGCAAGGAAACGATAGGTGCCGTCCTTGCGCTCGACCGTTCCCACGCCTTGGTAGGGCAGGTGGAAGCCCACCAGCTTTGAGCGATCGGTAGCGAGTCGATCGAGCAGCTTGCGCCTCGTCGCGACCGTCGGCACATGATCCGCGGTGGGTTTCCATTCAGGATGCTGGAATGAAATCAGCGGGTGGGTCAGAACATCGCCGCCGACGATCAAGCCGTCGCCGCCGTCGAGCTCAAGCGATACGTGACCCTGCGTATGGCCCGGGGTATCGACAACGCGCAAACCGGCGACGATCTCGTCCCCCGGCTTGACCGTTTTGACCTTATCTTTGATTGCAGCGTAGTTGCGCCGCGCGCCCGTGACGAAGCCGGCGCGTTCCGGCGGCAGGCCGCGCGTTGCGTTTGCGCTTGCCCAGAAATCCCATTCTGCGGCCGCGACGTAGAACGTGGCATTGGGCGTCACCAGTTCATCCAGTTCGTCGACGGCGCCCCAAAGGTGATCGGGGTGCCCATGCGTGAAGACCACTTTGGTGATCCTGGCCTTGTCGATGCCAGCCGCCTTAAAGTTATTCCAGAGTTTTCCGGCAGTAGGCATAAAGCGGTCGCCTGATCCCATGTCAACGAGGATCAAACCATTGTTCGTGCCGATCAATGTTACGTTTGTCGGCGAACTGTACTGCTCGCCCGTCTGGCCGGCTGCCTTGAGTATTGCCTCGCGCTCACGCGGCTCAGCGTCGGGCGCCAGAAAGCTTGTCGGCAAGAACGAGATGGCCGTCGCTTACGATCGTGACATCGAAAGCGCCGTGCCTGAACGAATAGGCAGAGGCAGCAAAAGCGGGCAGGGCATGCGCTGCAAAGCCCGCAGCGGTTGCGGCGAGAAACTTGCGACGATTGAATGTCGACATTGACGGCCAAATGCCCTGGCTGAGCTAATGGCCTTCTACGCCAAAGCTATGGCGCCCGCCACTCGCGCGGGGGGCGCTCTGCTGCACACCCCACGAACTAGCGTAGGCGGTTCATCAACAAGTAGATGACGCCCAGGACCAACGCCAATCCGACCAAGCTCGGTGTCGGCACGGCACTGGCGAATTTCGTGACGTTGTCGGCCACGGACAACACGAACCCGCCTGAGCCTTGGCCCAGGATGAGGTAGATCAGCATGATCGCGAGAATGCTGACGAAGCCGACCTCGACAAACTCCCACAGAATCTGTTTCGCGGTGGCCATGTTGGCCATGAATTTGCGCATGGCGGAATCCCTTGGTGACACATACAGCCAACAGGTGGGGAGTTTGGCCCCCCACCTGGATTGCGTCAGCAAAAATGATCAGGCTAGCCGCACGCGGGTGTCAGGCCATTTTCCGGTTTGAGAAAAGCCAGAGGACGATCCCGAGAGTGATCAGACCGACGAGACCGTTCCCGCCCATATCCTTCACCCAACCCATGATGTTCGCTGTCACGGCGCCGAAGAACGGCAGGTTTGCGCCGACCAGGAGCGAAAGTACGATCGCCAATGCCAGCAGCATCAGCGCTAATTCCGTCAACGCCCCGATCCACTCTTTGAGAGTATCGATCCCTTTCATTGCGGAGTCTCCCTAGGCATGTCCTCCTGATTCGAGGACCGCGCGTCGTTATTAGCGCTTTTCGCCTACTAAATGTAGAGAATTGTCGTAATCTAGCCACAAAATAACTTGTGCACTTCGTCTTTAGTCGGGGATAAGTCCCGATTCGCGACCAAGTTGGCACAGGCGAATTCAGCGAATCAGCTGGTTTGATTTCTGGCACAAACGGCACGGCCGGAGCGGGTTTCGCCCGCGCCGGTCGTAATTTTTCCAACTGCTTGCGGTCGCACTAACGCGAATAATATTCCACCACGAGGTGCGGCTCCATCTGCACCGCATAGGGCACATCGGTGATCAGGGGCACCCGCGTGAGTTTTGCGGTCAGTTTGGACGCATCGACTTCAATGTAATCGGGCACGTCACGTTCGGCCAAAGCCTGCGCTTCCAATACCAGTGCGAGCTGTTTGGATTTTTCCTTCACCTCGACGACGTCGCCGACTTTCACGCGGTAGCTTGGAATGGTCACGCGCCTGCCGTTCACTTTGATATGTCCGTGACTGATGAATTGGCGCGCGGCAAACACCGTCGGCACGAACTTGGCCCTGAAGATCAAGGCATCAAGACGCTGCTCCAACAGGCCGATCATGTGGGCGCCGCTGTCGCCCTTGAGCCGCCGCGCTTCCTGATAGATGCCGCGAAACTGGCGTTCGGAAATGTTGCCGTAGTAGCCGCGCAGTTTCTGCTTGGCCTTGAGCTGCACGCCATAGTCGGAGAGCTTGCTCTTGCGGCGCTGGCCGTGCTGGCCGGGGCCGTATTCCCGCCGGTTAACCGGGCTCTTCGGCCGACCCCAGATGTTCTCGCCCATCCGGCGGTCGATCTTGTATTTTGACTCCATGCGCTTGGTCATTCGCGTCCTCGGGTGTCTTTGCTGTTGCTGAGGATCGCGCCCTCCTCTGTTCCGGCAAGCCGGAACCGACAGGCTGGGCCTCTAAAGCGCAAGGCCTTGCCGCGGGTCGCGAAACGCCCGGCGAACCTGAAATCCGCCGGGCGCGCGGGTTTTAGGGGCATCAGGACGGCCTGTCAAACCGCATTGCCAACAGGTAACCTAATGGTGCCTGAGCCGCTTGGCCGCAGTTGCCGGCCTTGCCGAAAGGCCGGCTATCGGCCATTTAAGTGACTATCAGGCCGGGCCCCTCTGGCAGCCAAGTGGCTGCGATGTCGGACTGATACCGATTTCCACGGGGTCCGATGCGCTGGTCACAATCTCAACACCGATCCCGTTCTCGCCACCGGTCCGGCGGCAGTCGAGCTTTTCCCGGCCTGGTTCTTGTTACCAGCGTGACAGCCGCATTGATCTTTTTGTCGCTCGTGCTGCCACAGCCAATCGTACTGCCGGCCCTCAGCCTGTGTGCGGCAGTGGTGGCGGCCTGCATGGCGTTCGCCGCCTGGGTGCGGCTGCGCGCCAACGCCTCATACTCGGTCGGCGCTTTGGATCTGGCCGGCGCGTTCACCATTGTCGGGTGTGCGGCGGCCATTTTTGGAGAGATCGAACCGGTCATCGAGTATATGCAGGCGACAGTACCCAGGAGCAGGGCGCATGATTGACGTCGATATTTTTTCCCAGGGTGCGATCAGCGCTCTGTTCCAGGTGATCATGATCGACCTGGTGCTGGCTGGAGACAATGCGGTGGTGATTGGTCTCGCCGCCGCCGGCCTCCCCAAGGAACGCCGTGCGCGGGCAATTCTGGTCGGCATTCTCGCCGCAACGGTGTTGCGCCTGGCGTTTGCGGCGGTCGCACTGCAGCTTCTGGCAATCGTCGGCCTGTTACTCGCCGGCGGCATATTGTTGCTCTGGGTGTGCTGGAAAATGTGGCGCGAACTGCGCGGCCCTGGCGCGGAGGACACCGAGGCGGCGCTGATGACACGCGACGCACATGTTCCGCGCAAAACTTTCGCGCAAGCGGCCTGGCAGATCGTGGTGGCGGACATCTCGATGTCGCTCGATAATGTGTTGGCAGTGGCAGGCGCGGCCCGCGACCATCCGGCGGCCATGGTGTTCGGTCTCGGCCTCTCGATCGTCCTGATGGGTGTGGCGGCGAGTTTCATCGCGCGCCTGCTCAACCGGCATCGGTGGATTGCCTATGTGGGCCTTGCCATCATCCTTTATGTCGCGCTCGATATGATCTGGCGCGGCTTTTGGGAAGTCGAGCCGCACATTCGTGGCTAAAAGCCGTCGCGTGCGAGCGCCTCGGCGAGTTTGGGTGACGGCGCGCGTTTGGAAGTAAATGTGATGCGAGGCGGTTGAGGCGGATCGCTGGCAACGCGCGCACGCATCAAATCTGCCACGCGGCGAGCGATGGCAGGCGCAGGATCGAGCCAAGTGACAGGCCAGGGCGCAATTGCACGGAAGCGGTCAAGCAACAGCGGGTAGTGCGTGCAGGCAAGAACAATCGTGTCGGTGCGCCTTCCATCCTTGTCAATGAAGCACCGGCCGATTTCCGTAGCTATCGCGGCGTCGGCGACAGAAGCTCCCGCAAGCTCGGCCTCGGCGTATGCGGCGAGCCGTGTCGAGCCGACCAGGTGCACGTCACAGCCCACGCCAAATTCGCGGATAAGGGCGTAGGTATATTCGCGTCCGACGGTTGCCTGGGTACCCAATACTGTGACGCGTTTTGTTTTGGACTGCGCGCAGGCCGGCTTGATCGCCGGCACCGTGCCGACAAAGGGCACGCGAAATTGCGCACGCAGCTCGCCGAGCGCAAGCGTTGAGGCGGTGTTGCAAGCTACGACAACGAGATCGGGCGCATATTCGGATATCGCGCGGCCGACCACTTCCAGGATACGTTCGATCAGCCTGTCCTCGTCAAGATTGCCGTAGGGAAAGCCGGCGTCATCGGCCAAATAGATAAAATTGGCATCGGGCCTCGCGGTTCTCACTTCCCTAAAGACCGTTAGTCCGCCGAGGCCGGAATCAAAGATCAATATGGTGGGGGCTTGCGGCATTGCGTCCGGCCGAAATCACGCGGGTCCGAACACTCGCTTGAAGATGGTATCGACGTGCTTGAAATGGTGATCGAGGTCGAAATTGGCCTCGAGCTCCTTGTCCGAAAGCTTCGCACGCACGTCCTTGTCGGCCTTAAGGAGCGACAGGAAATCGTTTTCCCCGCCCCATACTTTCATGGCGTTGCGTTGCACGAGGCGATAGGCGTCTTCGCGCGGGAGGCCTTTTTGCGTCAGGGCGATCAGGACACGCTGCGAGTGGATCAGGCCGCCGAGCTTGTCGAGGTTTTTCTGCATTGCGGCCGGATAGACGACGAGCTTGTCGATAATTGATGCTAGCCGCGCGAGCGCGAAGTCCAGTGTGACGGTGGCGTCCGGGCCGATCATCCGCTCGACCGAGGAATGGGAAATGTCGCGTTCGTGCCACAGTGCGACGTTTTCCATTGCCGGAAGTGCATAGGCGCGAACCATGCGGGCAAGGCCGGTCACATTTTCCGATAGGACCGGGTTGCGTTTGTGCGGCATCGCTGAAGAGCCTTTTTGCTTCTCGGAGAAGTACTCCTCGGCTTCCAGAACCTCGGTCCGCTGGAGGTGGCGTATTTCGATCGCAAGCCGCTCGATCGAGGAGGCGACCACGCCGAGAGTGGCAAAGTACATCGCGTGCCGGTCGCGCGGGATGATCTGTGTCGAAACGGGCTCGACGGCCAAGCCCATCGCATGGGCAACATGGGCTTCGACACGCGGGTCCACCTGCGCAAAGGTGCCGACCGCGCCGGAGATGGCGCAGGTGGCGACGTCTTTGCGCGCAGCTGTCAGCCGCTCGCGCGCGCGGGCAAATTCGGCGTAGGCGTAGGCGAGTTTCAGACCGAAGGTGGTCGGCTCTGCGTGGATGCCGTGCGACCGGCCAACCGTTGGTGTGAGCTTGTATTCGAATGCGCGGCGTTTGAGGGCTGCAAGCAGCGCGTCGACATCGGCGATTAAGATGTCTGCCGCCCGCACCAACTGCACGTTCAAGCAGGTGTCGAGCACGTCCGATGACGTCATGCCCGAATGTATGAACCGCGCCTCCGGGCCGATGATTTCAGAGAGGTGAGTGAGGAATGCAATAACGTCGTGTTTGACCTCGGCCTCGATTTGATCGATCCGCGCGACGTCGAATTTGGCCGCCTTGCCCTTGCTCCAGATCGTCTTGGCGGCGTCTTTTGGAATGATGCCCAATTCCGCCATTGCATCGGCGGCATGCGCCTCGATTTCAAACCATATGCGAAACTTGGTTTCCGGAGACCAGATGGCGGCCATCTCGGGGCGGGAATAGCGGGCGATTGTCACGCTGCTTCACCGCGCGCCAGCTCTGCAGCATTGCGAATTGCCGCGATACTGGCTTTGTAGTTGCCGCTCTTGAACACCGCGGACCCGGCGACCAGCACGTTGGCGCCGGCTGCGACCACACGCGGCGCGGTTTCGGGCGTGATGCCGCCATCAACCTCGATGTCGATCGGCCGCGCGCCGATGAGCGCTCGCAACTCGCTGATCTTGTCGATAGCGGCGGGAATAAAGGCCTGGCCGCCGAAGCCCGGATTGACCGACATCACCAGGATAAGATCGACGAGATCGACGACATGCGCGACGCTGGATGCAGGCGTCCCCGGGTTTAGGCTCACGCCCACCTTCTTGCCGAGCGCGCGGATTGCCTGCAACGAGCGGTGCACATGTGGACCCGCTTCCACATGCACGGTGATAACGTCTGAACCGGCTTTGGCGAAGGCGTCGAGGTAAGGATCGCAAGGCGCGATCATCAGGTGGACATCGAGCGTGGTCTTGGCGATCGGACGGATCGCCTTCACTACCTCGGGCCCGATTGAAATATTGGGCACGAAATGCCCATCCATCACATCGACATGGATCCAGTCGGCGCCCGCGGCCTCGACGGCACGGATTTCGTCGCCCAACTTGGCGAAATCGGCCGAAAGAATCGACGGCGCGACAATAAGCGGGCGCATAAAACAGCCTCCAGACGCGCTTCGGGTAACACGGGCAGCGCGAACGGGCAACGCCGCGCCTGCAAAATGCACCGGCTTGTTAACGTTTGGCGGAAACTCGCCGAGCCAGCGGCCTCAAGAGGTGTGGCAAAAGATAGATCGGAAACTGTGCCAGCGCGAAATAAAGCCAGGCAACGTCCGGTACCAGGAAGCCGGTGGCTGCCAGCATCAGGCCGATATTGCGGTTGCCGGCGATCAAACCGATAGCAAAGGCGCGCGCAGGTCCCGCTCGCAGAAAGACCAGCGCAGTGAGGGCGATCATGATGAGAGCTAAAGCGAATGCGAGAGCGGTCAGTCCGACGACCAGCAGCGGGTCAGCGCGGAAATGGTCGACGACGCCGTCCATTGCCGCGATGGCAAAGGTTGACATGGCAATTACGCTCAGGCCGTCGATACGTTCGGACTGGCTCTCGATGAAAGCATCTCCTGCAATGCGGCGGACAATGGCGGCGCCAAGCGCGCAACCCGCGATAATCGCCAGCAGCCTGAAACCAAAGCCAACCGGCGAAGCGAGCGCGGTGCCGAGATAGACGTGGGTGAACAGACTCGCCGTCAGTGGCGTGATTGCGGTTGACACGATCAGGCTTGCGAGCGTCAGCGCGACGTCCAGGCCTAGCAATGCGGCGAGCGCGGGCGATGACATCAGGCCCGGTGCCGACATTTGTAGAACGAGCATGAAATAAAGTCCGGGCGCGAGCCGGTCGAGACCGATCAGGACAAAGGCCGCACCCAGGCCCAGCGGCACCACCAGCATGACCCAGACTGTGGCGGCGGCGATCAGCCCCGGCCGTGTCCAATGCGCCCAGAGGTCCTCGGGGTTCACCCGCAGAAACGCGAGCGTCAACATCAAGATGATTGCTTCGCCGAGATACGGCTTGAAGGCCGCTGACAGGGGCGCCACGAACAAGCCGATGAAGATCGACGCTGCCGCCAGCAACGTGCCATGGCGGCCGGCCAAAGCCAGTATGGCCGCAGGCAGCCTCAGCCAATTCATTGCGGAAAACTCCGGCAGGCGTGGGCAGCCTTGATAGCGTCTTCAGGGTTGGCGATCCATATAGAGGGCAACGGCGCAAATCAGCGGGTACGTTAGATGGCACGCACCGATGCAATGGTTCTCGGCGCCGGAATTGTGGGCACTTCCGTAGCGCTCCACCTTGCCAGGCGCGGCCTCAGCGTCGCCTTGGTCGATCGCGCGGGCATCGGCCAACAGACGTCCTACGGCAATGCCGGTATTATTGAAAGCAACACGGTATTTCCACCCGCGTTTCCGTCCGATGTCCGGGCACTTTTGCGCATCGCGTTCAAGCGCGCGAGCGAAGCCAACTACCACATTTCTTTTTTGCCGAAGATCACTCCTTGGCTGCTTGCATTCCGCGCGGCCTCCCAGCCGGAGCGCTTGGCGCAGAACGCGCGGTTGATCCGGCCGTTGTTTTCGCGCGCCGTTGCCGAGCACGAAGCATTGATGGCCGAAGCGGGGGCCACGCAGTACCTACGCAAGAACGGCTGGCTCAAGATCTACCGGCGTAACAAAAGTTTCACCGCACTCACCGGCGAATTTGACGTTGCAGCCGAGTTGGGCCTCCCGCTCCAGGCTCTCGGCACGGATGAGGCGTTGGTGCTCGAACCGTCTCTCAATCCGGTATTCGAGCGCGCAGTGTTCTGGCCGCAGGCGGCGAGCGTTAGCAATCCGCTCGGCGTGACGCGGGCCTATGCGGCCTATTTCACCAAGCTCGGCGGCGTAACGCTTTCCGGCGATGCGCGCACATTGCACCGAGTTGGGGGCCGCTGGCGTGTAGAGACCGACGAAGGTGCGCTCGACGCAAGCGAATGTGTGATAGCGCTCGGCCCCTGGGCGTCCGATCTGCTCGAGATGCTAGGCGTGAAATTGCCGCTCGCGGTCAAGCGCGGCTATCACCGGCATTTTCGCGCTCAGGGCAACGCGGCTCTTTCGCGGCCGGTTCTCGACGCCGATGTGGGTTACCTGATCACACCGATGGAGCAAAGTATCCGTATGACGACCGGCGTCGAATTCGCCGCCCGCGATGCGCAACCTTCGCCTGTGCAATTTGGCCGGATCATGCCGCGAGCGCGCGAGCTGTTCCCGCTCGGAGAGCGTGCAGACGACAAGACCTGGATGGGCAGCCGACCCTGTTTTCCCGACTCCCGGCCGGTGATCGGGCACGTTCCGCGGTCCGCCGGGCTCTGGCTGGCGATCGGTCATGCGCATTGGGGACTGACCCTCGGACCTGCGACTGGCCGCCTGCTGGCGGAAATGATGGCGGGCGCAACACCATTCTGCGATCCGTCGCCTTACCGGGCGGAACGTTTTGGCTAGCGCGCCGGCGCGATTTCGCGGAAATCGTAACGATCGCGTATGTACGTATTGAAAAAAGTACCTTTCGAAAACGCCGATTGAAATGACGCCGCGACCTCTGCCGGGACATCGACGTATTCATAGACGCGACCGGTTATGAACGTGACGGTGAGCCGTTCGCGCTTAGGGTCATATTTGATTTCGGCAACAGCAGTCGATGGCATGATTTGACAACGCATAAACCATTGTTAGGTTCGGAGTCATGCAAAGTGGTCACGCCAGCATTGCAATGCACCATCGAACGATAATGCAGTGGCCTCATAGACACCGCGCGCGATGGCACGCGCCAATACATTGGCTGCAAGCATGCCGAGCTCGCTCAAGGAAAATACCGGATCCGGCAATGGCTTTGCACCCATGCCTGCGGCGAATACCACGTCGCCATCGAGCGGGGTGTGCACCGGGTAGATTGCGCGCGACAAACCACTTTGCGCCATCACGGCAAGACGCTTGGCCTGTGCCTTGGTCAGCCGGGCATCGGTTGCGACCACCGCAAGCGTTGTGTTCTCGCCCAGATTGCCCTTGCTGCGGAATTTCAGCGCATCGGCGGGAAACGAAGCCGGCCATCCGCGTCCGCCAAATTCCATGTCTTGCTCGAATGGCGCCGCCCAGAAATGCGGACCACTACCGATCGTCATGCTGCCGGCGGCATTGGCTGCCGCAATCGCGCCGACAGTGAACCCGCTGCGGGTTTTGGCGCTGGCCGAACCAATACCGCCCTTGAGATTGACGGTTGTTGCGCCGAGCCCCGCTCCGACGCTCCCGAGCGCAAAATCCTCGCCGGCAATTTTCGCGGCTTCGTAGCCGAGCTCGCGATAGGGTGGATAGCGGCCCCAGTTCTTGTCACCACCTGACAGAAGATCGAACAAGATTGCGCCCGGCACGATCGGAACACGGGCCTCGCGAACCTGAAAGCCACGGCCTTTTTCGCGCAGCCAAGCCTGCACCCCTGACGCAGCATCAAGACCAAAGGCGGACCCTCCCGACAGCACGATGGCATCGATGCCTTCCACCGTTTGCGCCGGATCGAGGAGGGCGGTCTCGCGCGTGCCCGGGCCGCCGCCACGTACGTCCACGCTCGCAACGACCGCGGACTCGAATATGACGGCCGTAACGCCGGAACCGAGCTTCGCGTCGCCGGCATGGCCGACCCGTATGCCGGGAATATCGGTGATTAAGTTGCGCAACGCATGCTCTCCTGAAGTGAAGCGGAAACGATTTGCAGCGGCCCGTCAATTGCCTCGTTCACGACTCGATCACTTCGAAGTCAGATTTGCGGCAGCCGACTTGCCACCGCCACACTTGCTGGCGCATCTAAGGGCGTATGAATACCGATGTCACCTTCCTGGCGGCACTGATCGCCGGCCTTGTCAGCTTCCTCTCTCCATGCGTGCTGCCGCTGGTGCCGCCCTATCTTGTATTCCTGGCGGGGACCTCACTCGAGCGGTTTGCCGACAAAGAGCCGGAGCCGCGGGTCAAGCGCGAAACGGTAACGGCTGCGGCCCTGTTTGTCCTTGGCTTCTCTACCGTCTTTGTAGCGCTCGGTGCGAGCGCCAGTGTGGTCGGTTCGCTCATCCGTGCGTATTCGGGGCCGCTTGCGATCTTCGCGGGCGTCGTCATCATCATCATGGGCTTGCACTTCCTGGGAGTCACACCAATTGCAATGTTGCACCGGCAGAAGCGGCTTGACGTCGCGAAGCCTGTTGGCCTTTGGGGCGCCTACGTCATCGGACTAGCCTTCGCCTTTGGCTGGACGCCGTGCATCGGTCCAATTCTTGCGGCCATTCTGGCCGTGGCTGCGTCGGAGCAGACGGTGGCAAAAGGTGCAGGCCTCCTTGCCGTCTATTCGCTCGGCCTTGGAATTCCGTTCGTCGTCGCAGCTTTCGCGATCGAACCTTTCGCGGCCTTCCTCTCGCGTTTCCGAAATTATCTGCACCGGGTCGAGCAGGCCATGGGCGCCTTGCTGATTTTGACCGGAATTGCATTCCTGACCGGAAACATCAATCAGATGAGCGTGTGGTTGCTGGAGACCTTTCCTGTGCTCGGCAAGATCGGGTGAAAAAAGAAGGCCCGCGGGCCTTCGACAGACGAACAGGAATTGCTTACTTGACCTTGCTGCAATCAGAGCCCGGGCACTCGACGTAGGTGATCTTCCCGCTGCCGTCCTTTTTCCAGACATACATTACATAGTCGAGCTTGGT
>DATGDN010000339.1:0-3562 GCA_035310865.1 Pseudolabrys sp.
GAAATTATTTCCAGTTCCAAGACGAGTTTCGAGGATGCCGTCGAGAGCGGCATCGCCCGCGCGGTCAAGACACTCAAGAATGTCGAAGGCGCCTGGGTCAAGGAGCAGAAAGTCATCGTCGTAGGCGGAAAGATTTCCGAATACCGCGTTGATCTCAAGGTCACGTTCATCCTGACCGACTGACGAACAACCGACGCTACAACATGGCGCTGGTCATGCGCGGGCTTGACCCGCGCATGATGAGTCTCCACTGCCCGGCAGTCCTGCGTCGACCCCATTTGCAGCCCGGACTCATGGATGGCCGGGTCACGCCCGGCCATGACAAACCGAAAGTCACCAGTGATGCACCAGGTCAATGACGGCCGCGGTCGTGCCGACGATTGCCGCAACGTGTGACGCGATCGACGACATGTGCAGCAAGACGCGTCGAAAATCAGTGCGATGGTTTTTGTGCCTACGGCGCATCGTCTTTGGACTCTCGCGCCATCATTCTCCACAACGCTCACCTTGACAATATTCCTATAGGATAATATACCCATTGCCCGCTCCATGAGGGACGCGAACCGGTTGCGCCGGCTCGTGTGGAGCGGGTCGGCGTCCGCGGGCGTGGCGAGCAGACCACGCACTCGGGCGGCGTCGGGGCTCCGCCCGGCGGCCAATACGGGCTGCCTGCCGGGAGCTGGCTGACGGTGCGGCCGTTGAGGCGCGCGCCCGCGGCTTTTCCGGAGAGGCCGTTCAGAAATGACGGCAAACCCCGGAAAAGCGCAGAGGCGGTCTCGCGAAGACGGCCCCGGAAAGCGCGGCCCGACGCCGAAGGAAACGCGGGACGGCGCGCCGGAGGGCGTCACGCCTTCGCAAGGAGGCGTGCAAAGGAAGGACCGTCGCGTCACCCGGCGCGCCGTCCCCTCTCTTCTGCGGAAGGGAGGACCTGTTTCAAAACTCGGGCGCATCCGCGCCGTGAGAACGATGGAGCATTGCTAAATGATGAAACAAACAGAACGCACGATGAAAGACACTGTCGCCCCCGATGAAGCAAAGCTGCCGCCGGAGGCCCAGGACCGAATCCACAAGGCCGTGCAGCGCTGGCGTGCGGAGTTATTATGCCTCTGGAAGCTTTGCCCGAGGGCGGCATGCCGGCGCGCCCACGCCTGCTCGGCCGACCCGGATTTCTGCGTCGAGCGCTTCGCGCTTCTCGTCAACGAAGATGTCCGCGACGCCGTCGACACGCTGCATGAAGCGAAGCTTCTTGGACGTTCTTACGATGAGGCCCGCGCCATGGCGCGTCCCGGCAGCATGGAGGCCTACGACCTATGGCTCGCGAACCTGCACCAACCCTCCTCCGAACAGCCAAGATCGAAAGCCTGTAAGGCTGATTGATGCAAAACGTGAGTGTCTCGGAATCGCCATCCCAAGCGCAAAAGCGTAGCATCGCGGCTGGTGGGAGTTCCCGACACGATACGAGGAGCACGACCATGAAAACGGCAATCGTCACCGCGCTCTTGCTCACCGCGCTGCCGGCCGGCGCGCTCGCGATGGATCACATCGCAGTTCAGCCCAACACATTGAAATGGGGACCGGCACCTCCCGGCCTGCCGCCCGGCGCACAAGTTGCCGTTGTCGCCGGCGATCCCAGCAAGGACGGCCCCTATGTTGTGCGGGCCAAAGTGCCGGCGTTCTACACGATCGCGCCCCACACGCACCCGACCGACGAGAACGTCACCGTCCTGTCCGGCGCGTTCCACATCGCAATGGGCAACAAGTTGGACAGGACGAAAGGTGAAATCGTGAAGTCCGGCGGTTTTTTCACCGCAAAAAAGGGCATGCAGCATTATGGCTGGACCAGACGCCCGACTGTTATCCAGATCCACGGCATCGGCCCGTTTGAGATCAACTACGTCAATCCTGCCGACGATCCGCGCAACGCTAAAACGTCGGCGAAAAGGTAGAAACGGACATACATCGCTGTCGCGGCCGGCCATCTCGATGAGGAGAGCACGTGCTCTCTTTAACGGGGTGCGCGGGACAAACCGGCGCATGACAGCCTCTGAATGGGAGAAAACCACCATGGCGGGCAAGACGATTCAAATTCACGGGCGCACGGGCAGCGATTTTGACTGCGTCGACAAGGATTTGCGCGACCTCGCCGACGAATTTGCATCGCACGGATTTATCGCGGCCGCGCCCGATCTGTTCTGGCGCACCATCCCCGGGCCCCTCACCCGCGCCGACGGCGACCTTCCGCAAAAGCGCTCGCAACCACGGGCCGAGAAAGTCAAAACCGGCGAAGCCGACATGGCCGACACACTCGCCGCATTGCGCAAGCTGCCGGAATTCAATGGGCGCGCCGCGGCGATGGGCTTCTGCTACGGCGGCTCTTACGCCATCCTCGGGCCGAAGCGGCTCGGCTATGCCGCGGGCATTTCGTGCCACGGCACGCGGATGCAGGACTACATTGGCGAACTCGAAGGTGTTACTGCGCCGATCTGCATCATCTGGGGCGACGAAGACAATCAGGCGTCGCCCGAGGTGCTCGATGCCTATCGCGCCGTGCCGCCGCGCATGAGCAATGTAAGCACGCCTACATGATGCCGGATGCGGGCGCGGCCTACAGCGGGAAGACGCGCGAATTTTCGATGGCACGCACCCTCGAGCCATTCTTGGCGATCTGCGCGGCGGCGGCGAACGGCTGCGGAAGGGCCTCGTGAAGAATTCTAGGCGTAGTCGCCGCAGGTCCTGGCGGCAAACACTCGCGCTCCTTTACGAAGCCCGCACACCGCTGGGCAATCGTTTTCGCTACGGCCTGCTCGTATTCGATTTCATCACGATCCTGTTTATCGTCGCTACGTCGTTCGTACAGCGCACGCCGCTGATCGCGATGCTGGATATCTGCTTCGGTATCGTGATCCTAGCCGATTTCACCGCGCGCTTGATCATTAGCCGGACGCGATTGAGAGATATCCTGCATCCGTCAAGCTGGGCGGATATCGTTGCCATCTTCTCCTTCCTCGCCCCGCTGATTGGAGGAGAAGGGTTCGCCTTCCTGCGTGTTCTGCGCACACTGCGACTGCTACGCACCTACCAACTGCTGACGCGGCTACGCGCCGACAGCAAATTCTTTCGCCGCAACGAGGATGTGATCCTCGCAGTGACGAATCTGGCGGTCTTCATCTTCGTAATGACCGGCGTCGTCTACGAGACCCAGCATTACAGCAATGGCCAGATCAAAAACTGGGCCGATGCGCTCTATTTCACGGTGACCGCACTCACCACCACCGGATTCGGAGACATCACGCTGCCGGGCACGCCCGGCCGGCTGATCTCAGTGGCAATCATGATCTTCGGTGTTACGCTTTTCTTCAATCTTGCTCGCGTGCTGATTAGCCCCAACAAAGTTCGATATCGCTGCCCAAGCTGCGGGTTGCAACGCCACGATTTCGATGCCGTGCATTGCAAGGCCTGCGGCAGGTTACTGAACATTCCTGACGAAGGTCAGGCATGATAAGCGGTTTGCAGCAGTTAGGCCGCAGCGCTGAGCTGCTTATCTTTCTCGCCCGCGCGCTGC
>DATGDN010000340.1:0-20679 GCA_035310865.1 Pseudolabrys sp.
AGGGAATCACGCCTTCAGATTCGAGGGAATCGCAAAATCAAATTTGCAAGAAAAACGCGCTTCACACCCCAAAACCCGGCAAAATGGATTACTTCGACAAGTTCAATCATCCAAACCGATCAAAGGCTTCGAGAAACCTCACGGGCGACTGCTTGTATGCAGTCTCCGACACGAATAAAAACGTTGCTGGCTCTTTTTAGAGCCAGAAACAGCGCAGTGCGTAGTCTCCGATGACACCGCGATTTCCCGATTGGGCCGATCTTGACGTCACGGAGCGCACGCGGCTTTCAGCCAGCGCGCGCGGATTTGCACGCTTGCTCGATCCGCAGCTGAAAGCATTCGTCGCCTTCGAGGATCCGGCGATGGCGCCCGCGCCAGGCATGCTCGGCGGAATGCCATACGCGGCAAAGGATATGTTCACATCCAAGACACGCACTCCGCATGGCGGACTTGCGCAGCCTTTGACGATGGAACCGTCGCAGCAGGCGAAGGTGCTCGATCTGCTCGACCGCGCCGGCGCGCGCCGCATCGGCTACACGGCAATGACCGAGCTCGCCTATGAGCCTTCGGGCTACAACGCGGTGCGTGGCGCGGTCCGCAACCCGTGGAATTTCGACTTCATCACCGGCGGCTCCTCGTCCGGCTCCGCGGCTGCCGTGGCAAGCGGGTCTGTTTTCTTCGCACTTGGATCCGACACCGGCGGCTCACTACGAATTCCGGCGCATTGCTGCGGCGTCACCGCATGGAAGCCGACCTACGGCGTCGTTCCGGTCGCCGGCGCAATGCCGCTCTCTCCGAGCCTCGATTCGATCGGACTTCTCGCCCGCAGCGCCTCGGATCTCGCCGCGGCCGCGCGCGTCCTGCACGCCCATGGCGATGGCGAACCCATTGGCAAGGTGGCGGTCGTCGAGGATGTGTTCGACCGCGCCGAGGCGTCGGTTGCCAAAGCATGCCGCGCCGGCATCGAGGCGATCGCCGCTTGCGGCATCGATGTCCGCTACACCGAAGGAGCCCCAGCCATCGAGGCGCTCGACCTGCACGTCTTCGCGATCATGCAGGCGGAGGCCGCGCAAGCGCATCGCACGCTGATGGAGTCCGGAACACTTGATGCCACGCTGACGAAGCGCCTCCGCAAGGGCCTCGAGATCGACGCCGGAACACTCGGGGCAAGCATCGCGGCGCGCTCGCAACTGGCGGCCGACTTTGCGACGCAGATATTCCACGACGCTCAGGCCATTGTCCTGCCCGTACTGGCGACGCGGACGCCGGCGGCGCGGCAAGGCGACCCGCGATCGCCCGATTTCAGGCCCAAGATACTTTACGAGCTCAGCCGCTGGACCCGCTTCGTCAACCTGCTCGGGTTTCCCGCTGTTGCGATTCCGGCCGGATTTGACGACCGCGCCATGCCGGTTGCGCTTCAGATTGTCGGCAGACCAGGATCGGATCACGCATTGATCGCGCTGGCAGTCAAAGTGCAAGATCGCAGCGACTGGCACGCGCGCGTCCCCGCCGCGGTCAGCGGCGAGGTAATAGCGTCGTACCAGGGACGATTGGCATGACCGCTGAAGGCTCAAAGGCGCTGGTGCATTTGCGCGTGCTCGACATTTCGCGCGTCCGCGCCGGGCCGACCTGCTGCCGCATCCTCGGCGACTTCGGCGCAGACATCATCAAGATCGAGGCGCCGCCGGGCGTCGACCCCAACGAAGGCATCAGTGGCGCGCGCGACGGCTACGACATGCTCAATCTCCACCGCAACAAGCGGTCGCTGACGCTCAATCTCAAGGAGCGCGCGGGCCACGATATCTTCATGCGGCTGGTCAAGAACGCGGACGTGGTGGTCGAGAATTTCCGTCCCGACGTCAAGGAACGCATGGGCATCGCCTATGACGCGCTCAGCGCCGTGAACCCTCGCATTATCCTGGCATCGATTTCCGGTTTCGGGCAGAGCGGCCCCTATCGCACGCGTGCCGGATTCGACCAGATCGCGCAGGGCATGGGCGGGTTGATGTGGGTTACCGGTATGCCGGGCACCGGACCGATGCGGGCGGGTATCGCGGTGGCGGACAGCTCGGCCGGTGTCTATGCCGCGACCGGGATCCTGATTGCGCTTGCCGAACGCGAACGCTCCGGCCGCGGCCAGTGGGTGCAGACGTCGCTGCTGGAATCGCAGATTGCGATGATGGATTTCCAGGCGGCGCGCTATCTCGTCGACGGCGAGGTGCCCGGGCAGGCGGGCAACGACCACCCCTACTCCACGCCGATGGGTGTCTTTGAAACGTCCGATGGTTTCATCAACATCGGCGTCGGCGGCGACGGCCAGTGGCGCGCGCTCTGCGTCGCACTCGACCGGCCCGATCTCGGCCGTGCCGCCGACTATGCCACCGGCGAGCTGCGGCTCCGCAACCGGCCCAAGCTCACGGTCCTGCTGTCCGAAATCTTCAAGACCAAAACCTCGGTGCAATGGCTGGACCTGCTCGAGCAGCAAGCCGTGCCAGCCGGTCCAATTTACAACGTCGATGAAGTTTTTGCCGATCCGCAAGTGAAACATCTGGGCATCGCGGTGCCGCTGCACCATCCGACACGCGGCGATGTCCGCGTGGTCGGCCAGCCGATGACCCTGTCGCGAACGCCGGCACGTGTGGTTTCGACACTTCCCGAGCCGGGTGCGCATACCAAGGAGATCCTGCACGGTCTCGGCTATAGCGCGGCAGACATCGAAGACTTTCGCGCGAGAAAGATCGTTTAGGGCGCGATCCGTTGAAACTTAGGACCAGACCTTCACCTCCGCTCATTCCCGCGAGCGGGCTTTGAATCGAATGAGTAAGTCATGTCTGACGAAGTTACCTTGGTAACCGGCGCGAGCGGCTTTCTCGGCAAAGCCGTGATGAAACTGCTCGTCGAACAGAAGAAGCACGCAATCGGGCTCGATCCGCGTTCATCCGCCACGACGCAAGTGGTGGACGATCTCTCCGACCGGTTAAAGCTCACCAAGCTGCTCGCGGGTGAAAGAGTCACTCACATTATTCACGCCGGCGGTGTCTCCGGCCCGATGGTGCTGGCAGACGATCCGGTCAAGGTCATCACCATCAATGTGCTCGGCAGTCTCAATCTACTCTATGCCGCGATGGGCACAGGGGTCAGAACCTTCGTCTATTGCTCGTCGGCGGCAGCACTCGGCAGCTTTTATGAAAACGAGCCAGTCGGCGAGGATTACCCGATGCGCCCGAACAACACCTACAGCGCCTCAAAGGCTGCGATGGAGATGGTGTTGCGCGGATTGTGGGGCAAAATTTTCCTCGACCTCTGCTCGTTGCGGTTCACCGTGATCTATGGACCGGGCCGGGAAACGACGTTTACCGTCGAAGAAATCGTCGGCGCGGCGCTCGCCGGCAAGGCCGCGCGCATCCAACCGATGACCGACTGGCCCTACATTTACATTGACGACGCCGCGCGCGCCGCCGTGCAGGCCTGCTATGCAAAGGGCCGCAAGCAACTCCGCTATTTCATCGCACATCCGGAAAAGGTGACGCCCGAGGACATCGCCGCTGCGGCGGCTGCCGCCGGCAAGCCGGTGCGCATCGAGATCGACAGCAGCAAGCTAAGCGCAGCGCGCGGACCGCTCGATATCGAGCCAGCCGCGCGCGATTTCGGATTTCGCGCGCAGGTCGATCTTCGCGAAGGAGTTCGCCGTCTGATCGAGGCCGCGCGCTAGCAGGGCCGGTTGCCCATCTCGGGCATCGCCGTCATAGTCGCCGTCCTGTGTTTTTGCGGGGATAATCATGGACCTGAAACTTGCCGGCAAAACGGCTCTGATTACCGGCGGCTCCAAGGGGATCGGCCGGGCTGCCGCCGAAATTCTCGCCGGCGAAGGCTGCAACGTCATCATCGTCTCGCGTAGCGCTGACACGCTGGCTGCTACGAAGTTGGCGATCGCGCAGAAGTCGAATGTGCGCGTCGACACGGTCGCCGCGGACCTGTCTGACAGCAAGAAGGTCGACCAACTCGCCCGCGACTATCCCGACATCGACATCCTGGTGAACAATGCCGGCGCCATTCCCGGCGGCACCTTGCTCAATGTCGACGAGGCGACCTGGCGCAAGGCCTGGGACCTCAAGGTCTTCGGCTACGTCAACATGTGCCGCGCCTTCTATGCGCTGATGCAGAACCGCAAGCGCGGCGTGATCGTCAACGTCGTCGGCAATGCCGCTCAAACGCATGACCCGGAATATATCTGCGGCGTCGCCGGCAATGCCGCGCTCGCTGCTTTCACCCAGTCGCTCGGCAGCGTCAGCGCAAAGGACGGCATCCGCGTAGTCGCGATCAATCCCGGCCCGGTGACGACCGATCGTCTGGTCACGCTTATGAAAAAGAAGGCGCGCGACCGCACCGGCAGCGAGGACAACTGGAAGGACTTGCTCAAGCCGCTGCCGTTCGGCCGCGGCGCCACCGCCGAGGAAATCGGCGCCGCCATCGCGTTCATCGCTTCCGATCATTCGGGCTACACCAGCGGGTCCGTCGTCACGATCGACGCCGGGTTGTCCGCGCGCGCGCAGGCTTTCTGAACGGGGACTCCATGCCACATCTCAAGACCGACGACGGAGTGAGCCTCTACTACGAGGAGACCGGCAAAGGCATACCGATCGTATTTATCCACGAGTTCGCCGGCGACTACCGCTCGTGGGAGCAGCAGGTTCGTCACTTCTCGAAATACTACCGCTGTATCACATTCAACGCGCGAGGCTATCCGCCTTCCGATGTGCCAAAGGATCAGGAAAAGTATTCACAGGAGCGTGCGCGCGACGACATCCGCTCCGTGCTCGATGCGCTGAAGATCGACAAGGCGCACATTGTCGGACTTTCGATGGGCGGGTTCGCCGCGCTTCACTTCGGCTTCACCTATGGCGACCGTGCCCGTTCGATTGTGGTCGCAGGCTGCGGCTACGGCGCGGCGCCCGGCGAGCGCGCGAAATTCGCCGAGGAAGCGGAAGCCTCGGCCAAGCGCTTCGAAGAGCTGACGATGAAAAAGGCGGCCGAGGGCTATGCGCTCGGCCCGACCCGTGTGCAACACCAGAACAAGGACCCGCGCGGCTGGCGCGAGTTCGCCGACCAGCTTGCCGAGCACTCGACCGAAGGCGCGGCGCTCACCATGCGCGGCGTGCAGAAGCGGCGGTCGTCGCTGTTCGATCTCGTCGACAAGATGAAGACGATCACGGTGCCGACGCTGATCATGACGGGCGACGAGGACTGGCCCTGCCTCGAGCCGGGCATCCTCATGAAGAAGAACATCCCGACCGCCTCACTGGTCGTGATGGGAAACTCAGGCCACAACATCAATCTCGAGGAGCCGGCGCTGTTCAACATGCATCTGTCGGATCTCTTTCAGGCGGCCGATGCCGGCGCCTGGCCGAAGCGCGATCCGCGCGCGATGGCGGGCACGATTTTGGGGCGGTGACAGCCGTTCCGCTATCATGCCCGGCTTTATGCCGGGCATCCACGTCTTAACGTCTGGCGAGGCCAAAGACGTGGATGGGGGATATAGACGTGCGAAAGCACGCCCCTTCGGACGGCTAGGCCCGGCCATGACGTCGTGGGTCAGTAAAGTCACGTGGCGTTGTAGCCGCCGTCGACCAGAAGATCGGCGCCGGTCATGAAGCTCGACGCATCACTCGCGAGAAAAACGGCGGCCTGCGCGATTTCCTCGGGCTGACCGAGCCGCTGCAGCAGATGTTTCGGGCCCGCCGTCCGCCGCGCGGTCTCCATATCGCCGAAGCGTTTCACGAGACGATCGTTCTCGACTGCGCCCGGCGACAGTGTGTTCACCCGGATATTTAGCGCCGCATGGTCCGTCGCCATGGCCTTGGCAAGCTGAATCAGCGCGCCCTTGCTGGCACAATAGGCCGCACGGCGTGGTCCAGCGACACTGCCGAGCTGCGAGGCGATGTGAATGACGCTACCGCCACCCGCCCTGATCATCGCCGGCAGGATCGCTCGGCTCACCAGAAACGCGCCGCCAACATTGACGGCGAACACTTTATTCCAGTCGGCGAGACTGAGCTCCAGGACCGACCCGTTCGGATCGTGACCGGCGGCACCGTTCACCAGGACATGGACGGAAGGAAACCTGGCGAGGATCGCTTTTGCCGCGGCTTCGACGTCGGATTCCCTGCTCACGTCGCAGACGACCGCGATCGCCGCCGCACCGATCGCGGCAGCCGTCGCCTCCGCGGCGGCATTGTCCAGATCGACGCAGGCAACGCTTGCGCCGGCCTCCGCAAATGCGAGCGCGATGGCACGCCCGATCCCGTTGCCGGCGCCGGTGACGACGGCCGATTTGCCTGCGAGCGAATTTTTGCCGGCCAGCGCCATCGGCTTCTCTATGTAACCGCGGGAGCCGCAACGCGGCCGAGATAGGCCTGTTGCACGCGCGGATTGAGCTTGAGCTCGGCGCAGGGGCCGCTGGCGATCACCGAGCCCGTCTGCAGGACGTAACCGCGGGTCGCCGTTTCGAAGGCATAGCGGGCGTTCTGCTCCACCAGCAGTACACTCGTGCCGGCGGCATTAATGGCTCGGATCTTCTGGAAAATCTCCTGAACGACGATCGGCGCCAGACCGAGCGACGGCTCGTCCAGGCAGAGCAATTGCGGCTCAGACATCATGGCGCGGCCGAGCACCAGCATTTGCTGCTCTCCCCCGCTCAGCGTGCCAGCGTTCTGCGAACTGCGCTCGGACAGGCGCGGAAACATGGCGAAGACGCCGTCCATGCGTTGACGGATCTTTGCACGGTCATTGCGGACATTGAAACCGCCGAGCTCGAGGTTTTCGCGCACTGTCAGGAAGGGAAAGACGTGCCGACCTTCGGGAACGAGCGCAATACCGAGCTTGCTGCGTTCATACGATGGCATCTGCGTTACATCCTGGCCCGCAAAGGTGATCGTGCCCCGCCTTGGCTCAAGCACGCCGGCGATCGCGCGCAGGGTTGTGGATTTGCCGGCGCCATTGGCGCCGATCAGCGCGACGATTTCACCGCGCTCGAGCCGCAATGAAATATCCTGGCAGACCGCCACCTGCCCATAGGCAAGCTCCACGTTCTTGATCTCGAAAAGCGCGCTCACAGCAACTCTCCACCGAGATAGGCAGCGATGACGGCGGGATTCCTCTGCACCTCGGCCGGTGCGCCCTCGAACAGGCGCCGGCCGTAGTCCATCACCATGATCCGGTCAGCGACGTTCATGACCAGATCCATATTGTGCTCTACAAGGATCACCGTCGTGCCGCCGTTGCGCAGCGAGCGGATGCGGTCGAGCAAGCCATCGACTTCCGCGGCGTTGAGACCTGCCGCCGGCTCGTCGATCAGCAAGAGCTGCGGCTTGGTCGCCAGCGCACGCGCGAGTTCGAGCATGCGCTGCTCCCCGTACGAAAGAGATCCGGCCACCACATGCAAGCGCGCCGACATGCCGACGAAATCAAGCAGCTGAGTCGCCTGCTCGCGGCAGCGCCGCTGATCGTCTGCAAACATGGCGCCGTGCATCACGTATTGCCATGCCGGGATGCGGTGGTGGATGTGAAATCCCGCGATCACGTTGTCGAGAACGCTGAGCTGTTTGAACAGCCGAATCTTCTGAAAGGTCCGGCCGATGCCGAGGCGGACGCGCCGGTGCGCCGGCATAGCCGAAAGGTCAGCGCCCTTGAACGACAGCGCGCCTGAATTGGGCTGATAAACGCCGCTGATCAGATTGAGCAGCGTCGATTTGCCGGCGCCGTTCGGACCGATGATCGCGAAAATCGAACCGCCCGGGACGTCAAACGATATGTCCGACACTGCTTTTACGCCGCCGAAATTCTTGTGCAGGTTCTGCGCCTGCAGGACCGGCTGCGCCATCGCGATCGCTCCGGCTGCCAAGGCGCTCATGCGGACCGACGCAGGCCAAGCTTCTCGCGCACGACGCGGGCCGCTTGCGCCAACCCTCCCGGCATGAAGAGCACGACAAAGGTGAGCGCCGCGCCATAGACGACCAGGCGCAGGTCTCCTAAGCCGCGCAGAACTTCCGGCAGCACCGTCAGGAGAATCGCTCCGAACACCGGTCCGATCAGCGTGCCCATTCCGCCGACGATCACCATGGCCAGGATATTGAAGGCTTCGGACACGAAAAACGCATCCGGGACCAGGGTGCCGACGAAACTCGCGTAGAAGCAGCCGGCGGCGCCGGCGACTGCCGAGCCAACGCCGAATGCGAAGACCTTCCAGGCGGCGCCATTGATGCCGAGAGACGCCGCGGACACCTCATCCTCGCGGATCGCCGTGAGCGTTTCGCCGATCGGCGATCTTACAAGCTGGCTCAGCAGGATGTAGGACAGGAATGCAAAACCCGCGACGAGGTAAAAGAAAGCCGCGAGATTGCGGAAGTCGGCGATAACGGTTCCGGCGATGACGAGCGCAGGCGGCGGCGCGATGCCGTAAATGCCGAGCGGCCCCTGCGTGAGGCTGATCCAGTTGAGCAGGATCTGATGAACGATGACGGCAAAACCGAGCGATGCGATCGCGAGATAGTGGCCGCGCAGGCGCACCGCGAACAGCGACAGAAAAATCCCGGCAATGCCGGCGAAGCCAACCCCGGCAACGAAAGCAAGCCAGAACGGAATCCCGAGCTTGACGATCAGCAGCGTCGAGACGTAGGCGCCCAATCCATAAAACGCAGAATGGCCGAGGTTGAGTTGCCCCGTATAGCCGAGGATGAAGTCGAGGCCGATCGCGAGCAGCACGTTGATGGCACACACTGTCAGGTTCGTGCGCCAGTAGGTGTCGGTGAAGATGAGCGGCAGAAGAATGATCGCAATGACCGCGAGCAGGTATCCCAACCATCGGGACCGCAGCGCCGCGCGCTGACCCGGCATTTGCTGCGCGAGCGCCGGATCAGACATTCTCTTCGCGTCTTTCCGAAATGAGACCGGTGGGCTTGATCGCCAGCATCAACAGCAGAAGCGCAAAAACAACGATGTCGATCAGGCCCGGGTCGAGGTATTGGGTCGTGTAGCTTTCGATCAGGCCGACGATGAGGCCGGCGAGGATCGTGCCCTCAACATTGCCAAACCCGCCGATGATGACGATCGCGAAGGCCTTCACGATGACGGATGTGCCAGCGAACGGCGTGAGCACGAGCACTGGTGCCAGCATCGCGCCGCCCATGCCGGCGAGCGCGGAAGCAATCACGAATGTCAGCATGATTAGCTGATTCGGGTTGATCCCCATCAGGCCCGCGGTCTCGCGGTCCTGCGACACGGCGCGCAGCGCCTTGCCGAGAAACGTGAACTTCATGAATGCGTAGAGCAGCGCGATCGTCAGCGACGATACCGCAATGATGATGATGCTCTGCCACGACACGAAGATGCCGGCGAAACGGAGAACCTCGCTGCTGTACTGCGTCTCGAAGGCGTAGGGGATAGGCCCGAACCAGGCCAGCATCAGGTTCTGCATCATCACGGAAACGCCGATCGTGGCGATGAGCGGCAGAAGCTCGTTTCCCTTGCGCCGCAAGGGTGTGAAAATCGACGCATTGATGAGCCACCCCAGCGCGGCGCCGACCGCAAAGGCGACGCCGATGCTGAGGATGTAGCCGCCTCCGACCAAATGCATGAAAAAATAGGCGGCGAAGGCCCCGAGCGTGACAAAGTCCGCGTGCGCGAAATTGATCTGCACGAGCACGCCGTAGATCAACGTCAGGCCTAGCGCCACCAGGACGTAGAGACTTCCGAGAACGACGCCGTTGATCGCCTGTTGCAGGACGATCGTTGTTGTCATTGCCGGATTAGTTCCACTTCAGGCTTGTCCATGACATGTCCGGCTTGGTCTCCATGTAATGGATGGTGTCCATCTTGATGTTCTGGTTGGTTTTGTCGAACTCCACGCTGCCGGTGACGCCCGAGTAGCTCTTGGTCGCCGCAAGTCCGTCGCGGATGGATTGTGCGTCCTTTCCGCCGCGCTTGACCACGTCGGCAATCAGCATGATCTGGTCGTAGGCGTGCGCGTTGAGGTGCGTCGGATCCGCGTTGTATTTGGCCTTGAAGGCCTGCGCGAAATTCTTCGCCACGTCACGGGAGTCGGTCGGATCGAACTGCACGATGCGGATGTATCCGAGCGCGGCCTTGCCGGCCTTCTGCTCGAAGCCGAAGGGCAGCCATATCGTGCCGATCTGGATGGCGTTGCCGCCGCCACCCTTGGTGACCCCGGCCTGCGCCAGAGCCTGCGTAATCTTGAGGCCCTGACCTTCAAGCGTGTAGGTCGGGATGACGTCGACTTTGCCGAGACCGGCGACGCGAGTGGCAATCGACGTGAAATCGTTCACGTCGCGACCGAAGCCGATTTCTGCAAGCACCTTGCCGCCGAGCTTTGTAAAGTTCTCCTTGAACACCTGCGCGTTGCCGATGCCGGCATTGGTGTTCTCAAACAGCAGGACCGCGGTCTGCGCCTTCATGCGCTTGGCCGCATTCTCGGCGAGATTGATGCCCTGCATCACCTCGTTCGGCATGATCCGAAATGTCCACGGGTTGCCGGGCTCGGTCACCTTGATCGACGACGAGCCGGCATTGAGCAGCGGCACTTTCGCCTGCTCGACGATGGGCATTACCGCGAGCGTCGCATCCGAGCATTCCTCGCCGATGATGACGTCGGGCTTGAACTGCTCGATCAGACGTTTGGCGGCCTGCGTCGCAGGCAGCGGGCCGCAGCTTGAATCTTCGTATTGAACGGCGAACTTGTAGCCGTTGACGCCGGTCTTGTTGAGCTGCTCGAGCGCGAGCTCGACGCCCTGCTTGTCCTGGGCGCCGAAGTAGGAGCCCGGTCCGGACATTGGAAACAGCGCACCGATCTTGATGGTCTTGTCTTGCGCCTGCGCGGTCGAGCCTATTGCCAAAAGACCGACCGCTGCCGCGCTCACAAAGAGAGTACGGAATGCCGTATTCATGCTGTCCTCCCCGCACCGATTGTCGTTGGGCCAAAGCCTATCAACCAATGGCCAACCCCGTAAAGCAACCTAGCCACGAGCCGGCAAAGATCGACCAGACAGATAGAGTTGGATTCGCTTGCGAATCCGCTGTACCTCTCCGGCTGAGGCGAATTCGATAATGATAGAGGCAATGCGAGCCCTCACCCGCCGTCGACCCGCAATGCGCCGCGGGCTACGCTCTACGAGACAGTTTCTGCCGCGTGCAAGGCATCATGACATCCTCCGAAAGTCCCCTCACCACCGACCTCTATGAACTCAACATGATCCAGGCCTACCTGGACCGCGGCGAGGACAAGGAGGCGGTGTTCGAATTCTTCATCCGGCGCCTGCCGGAGCGCCGCAGTTTTCTCCTCGCTGCCGGGCTGGAAGACGCCCTCACCTATCTCGAGACGTTGCGTTTCTCGCCGGGTGAGATTGATTGGCTGAAAAGCACCAAGCGCTTCCGCAGCAATCTGATCGACTACCTTGCTGCCTTTCGATTTACCGGCGACGTCCACGCAATTCCGGAAGGCACTGTCTGCTTTCCGAACGAGCCGCTGATCCGCATCACAGCGCCGCTGCCGATGGCGCAACTGGCCGAGACGAGGCTGATCAACATTCTGCACTTCCAGACCATGATCGCCTCAAAGGCCGCGCGCATGGTGCTCGCAGCGCCGGGAAAACTCCTGTCCGATTTCGGATTGCGTACCGCCCACGGCGCCGAAGCCGGACTGTTTTCGGCGCGCGCGAGCTATATCGCCGGCTTTGCCAGCGCGGCGAATGTAATGGCCGGCGAACGCTACGGCATCCCGATCGTCGGCACGATGGCGCATTCTTTCGTGCAGGTGCATGACGACGAAATGGTGGCTTTCGAGAACTTTGCCCGCGCGCGGCCCGAGGGCGTGATCCTGCTGATCGATACCTACGACACCGAGGCCGGTGCGCGCAAAGTCGTGGAGCTCGCGCCGAAACTGAAAGCCGACGGCATCACCATCGGTGGCGTGCGTATCGACAGCGGCGACCTGACTGCCATGGCCAAGAAAGTGCGCGGCATTCTCGATGCCGGCGGATTGAAGGACGTCATCATTCTTGTGAGCGGCGGCATCAATGAGGATGTCCTACTGAAGATGGTGGTGGCAAAGGCGCCGATCGACGGCTTCGGCATCGGCGTCAATCTCGATGCATCGATCGACGCGCCGTCGCTCGATTGCGCCTACAAGCTGCAGGACTACGCCGGCAAGCCGCGCCGCAAGCTTTCGGAAGGGAAGCAGACCTGGCCGGGCCGCAAGCAGGTGTGGCGCAGCTACGATGCGCAAGGCGTCATGTGCGGCGATGTCTTGTCACTCGAGGGCGACAAGCAGGATGGCGAAGCCCTGGTCGTACCGGTAATGCGGGCCGGCAAGCGTCTCGCGCCCGCGCCGACCCTGGCGCAGATCCGCGAGCGCGCGGCGCGCGATCTGGCGCGGTTGCCGGAGCCGCTGCGGAGGCTTGAGCCGGGTGTCGCTTACCCGGTGGAAATTTCGGCGAAGCTCAAGGCGATGGCGGCAGAGATCGACGCCAAGGCGCATGGCTAGTTGTCTTTCGCTCCAGCCTCTCCGCGGTCATTGCCGGGCTTGACCCGGCAATCCATGAAGCAGTTCGGCCGGCACAATCGTAAGGGCTTTGCGGATGGCAACGCATCATGGATGCGCGGGTCAAGCCCGCGCATGACGCCCGGATTGGGGCAAGCGAATTTGAACGTGGTTACCGCGTCCCCGCCCGGTTCCAGCCGCGCGCGCCTTCGCCGTAGACCTCGTGGCCCTTGTCGGTGACGACGACGGTATCCTCGAGCTTGATGAAGCCGCGCGCCGGATGCATCAGCGTAGTTTCAACCGATACCACCATGCCGGCTTCGAGCGGCTCGGTGGCGTATTCGCTCGGATACGGCACCGGCCCGCGGTCCGTGAGCCGCGGCGCCTCGTGGCTCACCATGCCCATGCCGTGCGCCAGGAATTCCATGTGATTGTGGTGCTTGGATTTCTGCACCAGCGGTGATGCGGCGGCATAAATCTCGCCGCCGATGAGGCCGGCGCGGATCGGCTTCATGGCGGCGCGCTGGATGCTTTCGATCTCGCCAAGCAAATCCTCAAGCTCGGCATCCGGCTCGCCCTGGATCGCCATGCGGCAGACGTCGCCAATGTAGCCTTGGTAGTTGCCGCCGGAATCGATCGACATGATCTCGCCCTTCTCCCATTTCTGGTCGGAGGGCGCGCGGTTCATGCTGGTGCCGCAGGTGATCAGGCAGTATTCGAAGGTGAGCCCGCAATTGGTTTCCTCGCGGCGCAGCGCCTCGACGACCTCGGCCTTTGTGATGCCGGGCTTGCTGGCGGCGATCACCGCCTGCATGGACTCGATCACCCCCTCGGAGGCGAATTTCAGCAATTTCAGTTCGTCCGCCGATTTCTTCACGCGCTGGCGCTCGAGCACGTACAGCGCATCCACCCACTCGGCGTCGGGATAGGCCGCGCGCAGCACCTGCGCCGCGTCGTAAGGCAGGAAGCCGAACTCGGCGGCGATGCGCTTCGGCTTGATGCCGATCTTGCGCATATGCTCGACCGCCTTCTGCATGGCGTCGACCGAGCCCCAGGTGTTGGTCTGGGTTTCCGGCGTCCACATCGGCTTTACCTCGCGCTGGAATTTCTCCAGGCGGTGACCGATATAGGCGGCCTTTTCCGGCGCGCCTTTCGGATAAACCAGCACCGGCAGATAGCGGGTGACGCCGGTCGCATCCATGTAGTCGAAAAAATCGGCGCGATGGCCGCCGAGCAAATATTGGACATTGTGCTTGGAGGTCGCGAGCACGACGTCGATGCCGGCCTCGTCCATCAGGCGATCAAGACGATGATGGTCGAACGGGATCGCGAGTCCCTTGGCGGGCTGAGCGTTGACGTTCATGAATCGTGGCCTCCTGCTCGTCTGTCGAGCGCCGTATGAACACTCCGATGCATCAACACAATCTCCGCTATTCCCGTGCATAGTCGTCCGAAGGACGGCGTGTTTCCGCACGCCTATGCGGGAATCCGGCGTGAGCTTCAGCGTGCGGCCCTGCGGCCACGAAATGCGAACGGGCTCCGCGACAAAGCCTAGGACCAGAGTTCCTTGCTCGCAAGCCGGGCGCCCTCGCTCAGCGCTTCCAGCTTTGCCCACATGACCGACGGGTGCACGCGGCGATAGAACGGGCCTTGTGCAAAACCGCAATCGGTGCCGGCGATCACGTTCTCTCGCCCAAGAACACGGGCAAGACGCGTAATACGCTCGGCAACCAGTTCGGGATGTTCCACGACATTGGTGGCGTGGCTGATGACGCCCGGGATCAGCACCTGCTCCGGCCCGAGCTTTCCATTTTTCCATACCTGCCATTCGTGCTCGTGACGCGGGTTGGCGCCCTCGATGACATAGGCGCCGACCCTCACCTTCAGGATCAGGTCGACGATCTCTTTCAGCGGCACGTCGCTGGTATGCGGCCCCGGCCACGAGCCCCAACACACATGGTACCGGATACGGTCAGCCGGCAGCCCTTCGATCGCGTGATTGAGAATGTCGACCTGCCGTGACAGCCACTTGCGGTAATCGGCAAAGCTCGCGGGCGGCACCATGCGGTCATAGGTGACGGCACTGCGTGCGTCGTCGAGCTGCAATAGGAAGCCGGCATCGACGATCATCTGGTATTCCGTGCGCATCGCCTCGGCGATGGCGGCCTGCAATTCCTCGTCGCTCTTGTAGTGCTCGTTCTTGCGGTCGGGGATCACGCTCGCTGGCGCGGCGACAGGCAAAAAAGCTTCTTCTACCGTCACGTTCTTGAGCGCGGCCTTGAAGTTGTCGATGTCGCGCTGCAGTTCGGCCTGCCCGGTATATTTGATCGGGCCGACGCAGATCGCTTCGGTCGTCGTGGCGACCGCCTCCTTGGCATCGAGCTCGGCATAGAACTCGGCGAACCTGGTGCGGTCGGCGCCGCGCTTGAACGGATTGGCCGCCTCCTGCCTGAGCGGCCGGCGTTCGAAACCCGACAGCCGTTCGAGCGCGTACTGCGCCCAGCTGATCGATTTTCCGAACTCGCCGTCGCTGACGACGTCGATGCCGGCACCCGCCTGTTCGCGTACAACGTCGGCGACGGAGTCGCTAAGACATTTCTGATAAGCTTTTACGTCGTAAGGCTTACCGCCCTGCCTGGCACGGAGGAATTCCTGCAGCGGCTGCGGGCGGATGAGACTGCCAACGTGCGTCGTGAGAATGCGATCGGTGCTGCGTTTCATGCGTGCGTTGCTAAGCGAGCTTTCAACGAAACGCAACGTGTGGGCGGAGGCCCCCAACGTACGCGTCATGCCCGGCCTTGTGCCGGGCATCCACGTCTTGGGTGGCAGGCGAGTTAGACGTGGATGGCCGGGGACAAGCCCGGCCATGACGGGATAGCTCACGCTTTCACCACGCCGATAAGTTGCTCGAGCTTCGCAGGGTCCTTGCGCAAGACCTCGCTGGCGCCGTCATAGACAATGCGGCCACGGTCCATCACCACCGCGCGGGGAGCGATTTCAAGAGCAAGCCGCGTATTCTGCTCGACGAGGACGATCGCCAGTCCGCTCGACTGCGTCAGCCGCTTCACCGCGCGCGCGAGCTCCTCGACGATCACCGGCGCCAGTCCTTCCGAAGGTTCGTCCATCAGCAGGACGGTCGGATTGCCGATAAGTGCGCGGCCGATCGCGAGCATCTGCTGCTCGCCGCCCGAGAGCTGATTGCCGCGGTTGTCCGCCCGCTCAGCCAGGCGCGGAAAAAGCTCGAACACGGTTGTGATCGTCCAAGGCCCCGGCCGCGAAGCAACCTCGAGGTTTTCGCGCAGCGTGAGCGATGGAAAAATTTCGCGCTCCTGCGGTACGTAGCCAAGTCCCGCGGCGACACGCCGGTAGGTCGCGAGCGTCGAGATGTCCTTGTCGTGCAATGCGACCCGGCCGCCGTGCAGCGTGGTATGACCCATGATGGTCGCAAGCAACGTTGTCTTTCCGACGCCGTTGCGCCCGATGATCGACACAGTCTCGCTGGGACCGAGTGCAAAACGGATGTCTTCAAGTACGACAGTCTCGCCGTAGCCGGCGCGGACGTTCTCGAGGTCTAGCGCCCATTTAGCCATGGCGCCCTCCACGGTGGCCTTCCTGGCCGAGATAGACCGCCCTCACCTGCTCGTTGTTCATGATCGCGTCGGGCGTACCCTGCGTGAAGACGGCGCCTTGCACAAGGACAGTAATCTCCTTGGCGAAACGAAAGACGACGTCCATGTCGTGCTCGATAATCAGCACTGCGATGTCGGGATCAAGCGCGGCCACGGCATCGAGAATGAGGTGGCTTTCCGATGACGGAACGCCGGCCGCGGGCTCGTCGAGCAGCAGCACGCGCGGTTTCTGAGCGAGCGCGATGGCAATCTCCACCAGCCGCTGACGGCCATAGGGCAATTCGCGCACCAACTTGAGCGCATCGTCAACGAGCCGCAGCGAGTCGAGATGATCGAGCGCTTCGTCGAGAATAACGCGTTTTGTGCCGACCGCGCGCCACAGGTTGTTGGCATAGCCGTCGCGCTCGCTGATGCACATGCCGATATTTTCCAACACCGACAACCCGCGGAACAGCTGATTGATCTGGAATGTGCGCGCGAGCCCGCGCCTTGCGCGGTCGGCCTGACTCGTCGCGGTGATGTCCTCGCCATTGAGGATGACGCGGCCGGAATGCGGCTTGAGCACGCCGGTGATGAGGTTCACCAATGTAGTCTTGCCCGCCCCGTTTGGTCCGATGAGCGCATGTCGCGCGCCGCGCTCGAGCGTCAAGTTGACGTCGCGTGTGACCGGCAAGGCGCCGAAGGCCTTGTTCAATCCCTCGACCTGCAGCGCGGCGCTCACGATTTTTTCCTTTCGGCAAAATAACTGCCAGCGCGCTCGAGCAGGCCCAGAACGCCGCGCGGCGCGAACAGGACCGCGAGCACCAGCATCAGGCCGATGCCGAATTGCCAGAATGTCGGGCTCAGCTTCGAGAAGTAGTCCTCGAGCACCATGTAGACCGCGGCGCCGACGAAAGCGCCGTAGAGCCGGCCGGTGCCGCCAAGGATGAGCATCACCATCACCTTGGCGGAATTGTCGAATTCGAACACCGTCAGAGTGACATAGGCATTTGTCTGGGTGAAAAGCGCGCCTGCAACGCCGGCGATCGCCGCCGCGATAGTGTAGACGGTCACCAGCCGCCGATGCACCGGCGAGCCGATCGCGTGCATGCGCCGTACGTTCTCACGGATACCGGTCAGCGCCTGCCCGAAGGGCGAATAGACGATCCGGCGCACGAGATAGAACATCACCGCCAGCACCGCGAGCACGTACAGATAATAAGTGTGCCCGTAGAGGTCATAGTCGAAGACGCCGAAAAGAGGCTTGAACATCAGGCCAGGCAAGCCGTCATAGCCACCGGAAATGTCCGAGCGCAGGTTGCCGGTCTCCTGCAGCATTATGGCGGTCGCAAGCGTGAGCATCAGTAGCGTGAGGCCGCGATAGCGCAGCAGGAACCAGCCGGTGATGAAGCCGACGATGCCCGCCGCAATCGCCGCCGCAAACAGGCCGCTGATCGGCTCGCTCCACCCCAGGCGTGCGGCAGCAAGCCCGACGGTATAAGCGCCAATGCCGAAGAACGCGGCGTGTCCGAGCGTGACGATGCCGGCATAGCCGAGGATGAGATCGAGCGAGAGCGCGAACATCACCATCACCAGCACCTGGCTGCCGAAGGTCATGCGCTCGGGGAAAATGAAATAGACGGCGATCGCGATCAGCCAGGGCAATGCCTCCGCCGGGCGGAAGCGATGGCGCCTGATCAGGTATTCGGCCGCGCGCTCGCGCGCCTCGCCGCGGCTGGCCGCGTTGATGGTCTCACTCACGGCCATAGAAACCTGCTGGTTTGACCAGAAGAACGGCAACAGTCACCGCGTAGACAAAAAAACCGCCCGCATCGGCGAGCAGATATTTTCCGGCGGTGTCGAACACGCCCAGCACCAGTGCCGCCAGCAAGGTGCCCTTGAGGCTGCCGAGCCCGCCAACCGCGACCACGATCAGGAACAGCACGAGATAAAGAACGGCGAAGCTCGGCGAGAGCCCCAGCAGCTGGATGGCGAGGCCGCCGCCGAGTGCGGCAAGCCCCGACCCTACGGCGAATGTGAGCGTGAACAGCCGGTCGACATTGATGCCGACCGATTCAGCCATGCGGCGGTTGTCGACGGCGGCGCGGATCTTGGCGCCGATATTGGTCCGCTCGAACGCGTACCAAAGAACCGCAATGAGCGCGACGCCGAGCCCGATCAGGAAGGCACGATAGCTCGGGAAGTTGCGGAAGCCCAGATTGACGTCGCCCTGCAACCAGTCCGGCAGCGGCACCGATTTGGGGATCGGACCGTAGAAATAAGTCGCGGTCGCGATCGCCATAAACGCAAGGCCGATGGTGAGCAGCACCTGCTCGAGATCGGTCGATTTATAAAGCCGGCGGTACAGCCCGCGCTCGAACACGACGCTGACGGCGCCGACGACAACGGCAGCGATGACAAGTGAGGGAACAAACCCGATACCGAGCGTCCGCGTCAGCGTGACGACGACGTAGCCGCCCGCCATCGCAAAGGCGCCGTGCGCCAGGTTCACGAAGCCCATCAGCCCCATCGTGACCGAAAGGCCGACGGAGGTAATGAACAGGAACATGGCGTAAGCCAGGCCATCGAACAGAATACTGACGGCAATGATCGCGAAATGCGGCACGAGCCCCGCCTCGTGTTGAAGAAAACGCCGCCGCGACCTTATGCGCGGCGGCGCCTGTGAGTGTCAATTAAAGCCGATCAGGAACCGCAGCGGCCGACTTTGAGCACCTTGCACTCGTCTTTTACCTGCTTGGTGGTGCCGACGATCTTGACGCCGAGCTTGCCATCCGGCTTGCGGATGACCTCCATCGCATGCTCGTCCTGCACGACATCGCGCGTGGCGGGATCAATCGACACGTGGCCACGTGGCCCGTTGGCCGACCAGCCTTTCATCGCGTCGATGAATTTCGCGCCGTCGGCAACATTGCCGTTGAGCTTTTTGATGGTGTCGAAGATGGCATGCATGGTGTCCCAGCCGGCTGCCGACATGAAGTCCGGATAGGAGTCCTTGCCGTATTCCTTGTGCCATGCCTCATTGAATGCCTTGTTCTCGGCATTGTTGAGATCGACCGCGTAATGACCCATCACGATCGTGCCGATGGCGGCGTCGCCCATGTCCTGCAACTTGTTGTCGGGGATCAGGTCCATCGGGCCGATCAGCTTGACGCCGGCCTTGCGCATGCCGAGCTCGCCGTAGGCCTTCATCACCCCGGTTGCGTGCGCGCCGGAAGGGATAAAGACATACATGCAGTCGGGCTTGGCGTCCTTGATACGCTGGAAGAACGGCGTGAAGTCCGGCACCTGCACCGGGCTACCCATCGGGATCGATTCAGTGATCTTTCCGCCTGCCTTCTCGAAGCCGGTCTTGAAGGCCTCCGTGGAATCCTTTCCCGGCGGGAAGTCGGTGTAGGCCAGGGCCGCAGTCTTGCAGCCGATCTTGTCATGGGCATAGGCGCCCATCGGGAAAGCCGGATGCCACATGCTGAACGACAGCCGCGCGTAATAAGGCGACAGATTGGTGATCCATGCCGTACCGGCATTGGCAATCACCATCGGCACCTTGGCCTGCGTCACCACCGGGGCGAGTGCGATTGCCGACGGAGAGAACACGAAGCCAGTGAGTATCTGCACCTTGTCGTTGGTGATTAACTCGGTGGTGACAGTCTTGGCGACGGCGCCCGTCGGTGGACCCTCGTCACGCTTGACGATTTCGACCTTGTGCGGCGCGATGTCCTTGGCGTGAAGCTTGATATAGAGGTCAAAAGCCTTGTCGATCTGATGACCGAGATCGGCATTGGCCCCGCTGAACGGAAGCACGACCCCGACCTTGACGGTCTCGGCCTGGGCGGTTCCGCCCACCGCAAAGGCCAGGGCCGAAAGCCCGAGCCAACCAATCATGCGCATCTTATCCTCCCTACACACTTGAATTAGTTTGGAATGCCACTAATGCGTGGGCGCGGCCTGCGGCCCACTCGTGTTAAACTGGACTAATTTGAAGTCATTGGTCAATTGGGAGCGATGTGGCGACGCGTCACGTTTAGACGCAGCCGCGCGTCTGCGGCCGGGCGCAGACCCTTCACAAATAGCCGGTCAGGCGGCGGTTTTGGCGTTGATCGCGGCGACCGAGGTCGTGGACGGCGCCGCATCGGACTTTCTACGGTCGCCGGTCATTTCGAGCGATGCGACCTCGACGCGGTTGCGCCCACGTTCCTTGGCGTAATAGAGCGCGCGATCGGCCTGCGCCAAAAGCTCAGCCACATTGAGCGCCGCTCCCAGACAGTGAACCAGCCCGATGCTGATCGTACCGCATACTGGGTGGCCATCGACCTCCTGTGCCGTCTGGGCAAACGCTTCTCTAATCCGCTCGGCCACGGCCAAAGCTTTTTCGCGGCTGGTGTCGTCGAGCACCGCGGCAAATTCCTCGCCGCCAAGCCGTGCAATGAGGTCAGACCCGCGGATCGACTTGCGTGCCGCCGCGCTGAATATTTCCAGCACACGATCGCCGATCGCATGACC